>CAVJWL010000046.1:0-12559 GCA_963653505.1 uncultured Prevotellaceae bacterium | reverse complement strand
CTTGGGAACAGCGTAAATTGATTGAATTAGGTAAAATCGAAACTGGAAATACACCTTCAACATCAAAAACTGAGTATTATTGTGAAGAAGGACTACCATGGATAACTCCTACAGATATTGTCTCAAACATAACTACAAAAACTGAAAGAATGTTGTCTGTTGTAGGAGCCAAAGTTGCAAGAGTAATTCCTGCTAATTCGGTTTTATGTACTTGTATTGCTAGTATTGGCAAAAACACGTTTTCGCCTGTAAAATGTGCATTTAATCAACAAATTAATGCTTTAACTCCAAACAATAACCAAGATCCATATTTCATATTTACGGACAGTTATCATTGGTCTGAAACAATGAAGAAAGGTGCTGGTGGTTTAACGTTTCAGATAGTTAATAAAACAGAGTTTTCAAATATCTCAACTTATGTTCCTTGTAAAGATGAACAAGCCAAGATAGGCGAACTATTCAAAAATCTTGATTCTCTTATCACCCTTCATCAGCGTAAGCTGAATCAAGATTTTCATCAAATTTCCTCAATTTCCACCTCGCCACTCCCATAAATTTCCCACCATAGTGTGAACTATTAGTGGACACATCAAATTAAAAAGCCATCAGAGGGCGGATTGGACTGTAATCTGACTGTTTTTACCCTCTAAATGGCTTAATTTTATCTTGAGAATATGTAACTACTCATCCCATATAGTAATATACGGATACTGGAACAGCTCTTAAAACCTTCTTTTGTAAGTAGTCTTCATCATCCTTCATAAACACAATATGCTTAAAGAAATGGCTAAATTCTAAGATTTTTATGAGTTTTGACCCATCTTTTGCTCTAACAACACAATAGTCTCCACATGAGTATGTGCTATTGCCTCCTAAATAATAAGATATATTATATTCACTACTATAATAATAATTACTTACACGCAAATTACCATTAGTATCAGAACCATTGCTACCGCCAATAAGATAACCGGTATTTTTATCGGTTGCTTCATAGGTGTTTGCATCCACATTTAATGGCAAGTAAGTGACATCATCAAAATCATAACATAGTTCACCAGTTTTATAATTTGATGTTTGAGTAGTAAATGTAAAATCAGTACAATTTTCAAGGTTGTTTTGCAAATCTGTATAAATTGATGATATGTAAGTATAGTCTTTCTCTGTTGTATCATTTAAATATATTTTTGTTGAAGAAGAATCGTTGTAACACCAATACCAAGTTGAGTTTGATAAATAACCTAAATATTTTAATTCATAAGTGTTTAAGTTCATAATTAGTGCTGCAATTCCGCTTGAATTAAATATAAAGTGGTTTCTTATAGCTGTGGAATCTAATTCTTGTGTAAGGTAAAATTGTTTATTTGCAGTGTTATTTCCACTATTTAAATTTCCACCACATTCTAAGTACCATTTTTCACCATCGATATAACAATATATGGAATAACCATCATAGGTGGTGTTATTATTTGTAATACTTTGTTTATCATCTACATACCATTTTATTTGGTTATTTTTAGTACCATTTGATTTAAAGTAGTATACATCTTTGCTATATAAGGAGCTTGATTTACTAGTTGTATCAACCTCTAAATAATATTGATCTTGGTTGACTAAATAGAAATATTGTGAGTCAGTTTGGATTTCTTTTAGATTCCAATTGTCATTTTCAAAGTTTAAACAATAAGAACCTGAGATAATATATTTTTTTGAGTTGCTAGTTTTTATAGTCCAATAAGTTGCTAATGTTGAATCAGTAGTTAATCCTAGATTTCCGTTATTGTTGATATATAGGTAGTAGTTAGTATTTAAAATGTTTGCATAAATTTGTCCGGATGTTGAAGGAATAATCCAATATGTATTAGCTGTTTTACTATTTATTAATGTAGAATTGCTAATTGAAAGATAGTTTCCATTATATGAAATAGAACTCCCATTTGCGGTTACACTTGATATAACACTTCCAGCGTTTAGGTAATTAAAATTGCCACTTTTGTATATATTAATAGAACCAATTTTTGGATTATAAGTAACTTTAGAATCTCCGTCAAAGTAATGATATAAAGATGACTTTTTTAAAGTAGAGCCATAACTAGATGATATTAAATTACCTTGACTATCTAACTTGATATCTCTACTTAATGAATAAGACGAGTTATCCGTATTTGCGTAGGAATTTTCTAATTTTGTTATTCTAGTGTAAAACTCCTCCATATCAAGTGATCCGCCCCAGTTATTATCGATACCACCTGAGGTGAAGGTTTCACTTTTTGTAGTTTCTGGTTGATATATTTCATTGGTTTGTTCATCAATTGATGTTTCATAATTTGATTCACAATATCCAACAGATGTATATTCTGAGGTTTCAGAATAGGTTGTTGTTCCTAAGGTTATTCCCGATGAAGCGTTTGTAATATTCAGTTTAGAATCACAATTTGGTGCTAAGCTTATTTTGATATTGTCAACTTTTGCATCAAGATATCCAGCTACAATTCCAGCAACTGTATTTGTTGTTTGAGATGTTATATTTATACTTGATAAATTTAGATCATGAATGGTTGCTGTTTCTGTATCTGTGTTTTCATAATAAGTATCACCATTATAATTTTTAATATCTCCAACGCATCCAAAAAGTCCGACGATATCAAGATTTGATAATTCTTTCTTTGATATATAATCAGAACTATTTTTTACTGCATATGGAATTTTGGATTCAGTAATCACATCTTTAGTATTAGCAACAGTCAAATTAGATATTGTATAAGTTTTTCCATCAGTATTATTTGTGACTGGCTTTCCTGAGAAATGTCCGATGAATGGATATTTTGTAGTACCAATTGGAGGAAGGGTCCATCCAGTCATTGAAATATTATCTGCTAATTCAAAATAGACTTCATGATTTGTGTCTTTATTGAAATATCCTAAATATTGAAGCCAGGCTAAATTGTATAGATGTCTTGGTGATTTGATTCCAAAGGGTTTGTCTTTAGTTCCGTTTCCATAAGCAAAATAGGCGGCTTTAGTTTCTCCAAAGACATCCTCATTTGTTTTGATGTCGTTTAAAAACCATGCCGATGTATGTTTTGATGCTAGAGTGAATACTCCTGTTAATAAACCGAGATAGATGAATGAAGAGAAGAGTTTTTTAATTAAATGACCATGTCTTTTCATTTTATGTTCATACTCCAATCTTGTTTGAATTTGATCGTATCTTCAGTATCTAAAATCGCATTTCCGACATTGAGATTATAGATGTCTTCAATTGCTTCTGTATCATAATCACAGATGAATTCGATATACATATTATCGCTAGAATTAGTATCGAGATTTTCTATATTGATAAATGAGAAAGAACTTTGATAAGTGTCGATATATGATGTTGTAACATCAGCTGTTTTCAATGTATAAAATTTATATGGATTGCTTAAAGTTGTATTTGAAAAATCGAATTTCTTCTCACTTGATACAACATCACTTTCTTGACTGATCATCTTATGAAATTGGACAATTGATGATAGGCTATTATCTCTTTCTTTTAAATTTCCTTGATTGAGGGGGGATTTATCTTTTAGCCCAGTAGTATTTGCAGTGAATGAGATTTTCTTCTGCTGTCTTGCGATATCGCTATCGAGTGTGATGATATATAAAACAGAATTATATGGCTTATCTAGTTGATCGTATTGTCCCATTGTAAATGGATCAGTATTTGTTGTTTCTTTTATCAATTTTCCGTTTATATCAACATTGTAACTGACTGTTGCTGTTTCTTTATAAATATAGTTTGTTGAGGAATCTTTTAATTCATAAATAGAAATATTGGTGACAATTCCAGTATAATTTGTCACATTAAAAGAGTTAGCTTCTTGGTCGACTTGTCTATTTGCAGTGAACCAAGCAGCTGAGGCTACAAAAACTGTCAAGAGATCAAAGATGGATATACCTGTAGCTAAAGCGATTTTAATAGTACTGTTCAATTTCTTTTTCATATAAAAAGGGAATTTTAAAAATAGCATTTGGCAACTGGCTATCTTTAAAAGACCCTATAGTTTTACGTCACTAAATTTCTTTAGTTTTGCCTTTGTCTCATTTATTATATTTAAAAAATATAAAAATTCAAGTTTTTGGAATTGCTTTTTGTGGATACATCATGATTTTGTTGTAAAAATTACTCTTGTATTTGAAGTGTTCAGATTCGTTTTATATTTGTCTCTCAATAGTAAAACGGTCGAATATATCGAGGCTTCTTTTTGTTCTTTATCTTTCTTTAAATTTATGGTGAAGAAACTTATATTCGGTTTTGTTTGATAATAATAGAAATTAGGCGTGATGAATATTTCACTTTCGTTTTCAACTTCTTGAATATTATTATCTCTGACAAGAGAATAACCGTTGGGTATTTGAAAGATGAAGACCATCTTTGCTTCTTTATAGTTATCAAAGTTTATCAATTGATAATCGCTATCTTTATATGTCAGATTATTGGTTAAGAAAAAAGAATTGACATCATCATCTGTTTGAATGAAATATTGATTGAAATAGAATGGTGAATCAGTTTTTAAATCTGAAATATTATTTTGAATTTCTTTCTGATTAATCTGTTCATAAGGAAGGGTAAGAGATAATGGTACTTCCTTTCCATAGTAACATTGATAACATGCATTATCATTTCCTTTACAGGAAGTTAATGTTATCAAAGATAAAAGAATACAGATAGATGTTTTTCTTTTCATATTAATATAATACCTTAAATTTAAACGGAATTTTTTTATTTTTTATATCGGAATAAAAAGGAACACAGACAATTTTATCATCGACTAAAAAAACTGGATACATATTTATCAGATGATTTGGTACTTGATTCTTTTTTAAAAAAGTAAGAACGTCTTTTTCTTTTAGATTGGTAGAGATTTTATCTCTTACTTGATAATTACGAATAGTCACTGGTAATTTTTTCAGATTGAATTTAGAGATATCAGATAAATCGATTTCAAAGATTTCATTTTCGTATTTTTGGTTTTTATCATAGATAAATTCATATTTGATATCATGAGATTTATCGATGAAGAAGGTCTTTGAATTTCTATATAAATATTTATCATCATCAAGTTTTAATATTCCATTTTCTTTTGATTTTAAAAAATCATAAATTTCTTTATATATTCCGATTTCTCTTTCATAGTTGAGATTTAAATTTTCTTTGTTCAATAAATAGAAAATAAGTCTTCTTTTTTCTTCTTCATTTAAGCTGTTATATGTCAGAAAAGATATCGGAAATTCAAGTGAAGTAAATCTATTGTAAAGTTTTCTTAATTCTTCATTTTTTACATCGATTTCTTTTTGAATTTCTTCTTGCTTTGAGGTTGAATAATGATTTTTTCTGATGATATTTCTTTTGGTATGATCATCATAATTAGTTATATCATCATAAAAAGGGATTTTATTATCAATGAGATATTGGGTGAGTTCATCTTTGGTGATTGAAAGAATCGGTCTTAATATCTTCATTCCATATAGTGATGTCTTAATTGGAAGTCCGTAGACATATGGTAGATTTTTTCTTTCTTTTTGAAGAAGATATGTTTCAATTGAATCGCTGAGTTGATGAGCGGTCAATAATCCGTCTAATTTTCTTTCTTCAATTATTTCTTTGAATAATTTGTATCGATATTTTCTAGCCCAATCTTCAAAATTTTTATCTTTTTCTAAATCAAATTTAGTATCATATTTGTGAAGTGTTAAAGAAAAAGAAGAAATCATATCGATGACGAGTTTTTCTTCTTCATCGACATAGATAGAATCATGATAATTGATGTAACAGATTTCAATATGTTCTTTCAATTCGTCTTGAAAATATTCGTTTAACATATAAAGAAGGAAGACAGAATCAGGACCACCAGAAAAAGCGAGGAGATATCTCCCACTTTTCAAATTCAATTCATCAAAGGTGTTTTTAATAGATTCTCTCATTGATCTTGGTATTTGATGATGACATTTTCGCTTGGAATATAGACATTATTTCCATCGAAATAGACTGATGCATAATCTTGATCGACTAAATTCTCGTGTTTTTTAGCAATCTCATTATATTTTTCGATGACTTGTGTCTCTTGAGCTTTCAATGTGACATTCTTATGATAGATGATGATGAATACGATAACAAAGACAACAGCGATAGTTGAAAAAATGCCGGTGATCAATAGATAGATTCTCTTTTGTAAAATAGGATTTGATTGTTTGATTTTCTTTTCTTTTTTCATTGGACCACCTCATACATTTGACTTGCGTTATCGATAGTTGAAACCATTCTAATCTCTTTGATTTTAGCTTTGACAGTTTTACCAAGAGGAGTTGATATCTCAATGAGATCATCAAGCTTGACTTCTAAAGATGGTTTAGCTATTTTTCCATTGACTCTGACATATCCTTTATCGATGAATTCTTTAGCTGCTTCTCTTCTTTTGATAAGTCTTGAAACTTTTAGATATTTGTCTAATCTCATGATATTACCTCTTATAATTATCTTATCGCAAAATGCCTTGTTTTTTAACAAAAATAAATAAAAAATCTTCGGGCCGGAATACCCGAAGATCTTTTGTTCTGAACTGAATTCTCCTTGCGGATTAACGCTTTGAGAATTGACCAGATTTTCTTGCTTTTCTGAAACCGTATTTCTTACGTTCAACGACTCTAGAATCAACTGTCAATAAGCCAGCAGCTCTGAGTTGTGCACGGAATTCTGGGTTAGCCTTGAGTAAAGCTCTTGCAATACCAAGACGTAAAGCACCTGTTTGGCCTGAATAGCCACCACCAACGATGTTAGCCTTGATGTCGTACTTACCTTCAGTGCTAGTAACCTTTAATGGTTGAGTAGCATCAAGAATAAGAACTTCATGTGGTAAATATTCGTTGATTTTCTTTCCGTTGATGACGATTTCACCAGTGCCTGGAGTAACGAAGACTCTGGCAACGGAAGATTTTCTTCTGCCGACGGCAGCGTAGATTAATTTTTCTGTCTTTGCCATAATTACTTCTCCCTCTTAGCGGTCAATTCGACTTCAATCGGCTTTTTATCCTGTCTGTCATGTTCAGCGCCTTCATAGACGAAGAGTTTGCGAATCATTTGCTTTCCTAAAGATCCCTTTGGAAGCATTCCCCAAACAGCTCTTCTGACCATTTCAGTAGAATAATGTTCTTTCATCTCTTTGGCAGAACGAATTCTAAGACCACCGTAGTTATGACTCTTGTTGTCATAATACATTTTGTCGTTGATCTTGTTTCCAGTCAACCAAACCTTCGAACAATTGACTACAATAACGAAGTCACCGCAGTCGAAGTTTGGAGTATATTCCGGCTTGTTCTTACCCATAAGGATGACTGCGATTTCGGAGGCTAATCGACCAAGAGTTTTGTCAGAAGCATCGACGACATACCATTTTTTGGCAACATCGGACTTCTTATAAATTGTTGTTTGACGTGTCATAATGTCAAAATATCCTTTCTTGTATCTCGAGCAAACTGTAACCTTACCGGGGTGTAGTTCACAATTAGCCATCGATTATTATATTAAATGAACGATTAGAAAACAATAAAATTTTACTCTAATTTAACCGTTTTCAACTGTTTTTTTTATATTTCTTGTTTTTAACTCAATAAATAACGAATATCTTCATCAGTGATAGTTGTCTTTTCATTGTTGTTTTGATCGACTATTTGAGCGAGATTTTTCTTCTTCTCTTGTAATTTGATGACCTTTTCTTCAATCGTATCTTTCATAACTAATTTATAGACAGTAACTTTCTTATCTTGTCCGATACGATAAGCTCTATCACTTGCTTGTTCTTCAGCAGCTATATTCCACCAAGGATCTAAATGAATGACAATATCAGCTCCGATAAGATTTAAACCAGTACCACCAGCTTTTAAAGATACTAGCATTACCTTGATAGTATCTTTTTTATTGAATTCATCTGCTAATTCAACACGCTTTTTAGCGCTTGTTTCTCCAGTTATCTTTTCAACTGATACATTGTATTTTATCAATTCAGCTTCTAAATGTTCTAATGTTTGTCTAAAGGATGAGAACACTAAGACTTTATGTCCTTTATTTGTCGCCTGGATTAAGGTTTCAATGGTGTATTCTAATTTTGATGATAGTTCGTTATATTCTAAAAATGTTGATGGGTCAACGCATATCTGTCTAAGTCTTGTCAGTGCAGCGAGCATCAATACTAAGCTTCTAGATGAATCTTCATGCATCATTTTTTGTGTTTGTATCAAATTAGCATCGTATAATTTTCTTTCTTCATTAGACATTGAAAGAATTTTAACTTCAATTGTCTTTCCTGGTAATTCAGTTAGAACATCTTCTTTCTTTCTCTTTAAAATGAATGGTGAAATGATTCTTTCTAAATGTTTTTTATCTTCTTCTTCAATATCCAATTTTCCATATGTCTTTTTGAATTGATTCAATGAACGGAAATAGCCTGGCATAATAAAATCAAAGATAGACCATAAATCTAAGAGAGAATTTTGAATCGGAGTACCAGTCAAAGCGAATTTATGTTTTGCAGAGATTTCTTTGATAGCTTTGGTCTTTTTAGCAATGGCATTAGAAATATACTGACCTTCATCGATGATGCAGTAATTGAAGGTGATGTTTTTAAAATAATCCAAATCAGATCTCAAAGAATCATAAGGGATGATATAGATGATATTTTTATCTTCTTTGATTTCAGTTTCAATCTTTCTTCTTGCATCCTTATCAAGTGATAAGACAACTACTTGTTGTGAGGGATTCCACTGTTTGAATTCATTTTCCCAGTTATATGAAAGTGATTTTGGAGTGATGATAAGACTTGGCATTTCTTTTTTATCTTGAGATAAAAAAGAAATCATTTCAAGTGTTTTACCAAGACCCATATCATCGGCTAAAATTCCACCGAGATTATGCTTTGCTAACATAGTTAACCATTTAACACCTTTTATTTGATAAGGTCTTAATATCGAATATAAATTTTCGTTGACATTTATTTTAACATTATCATAGTCTTTTATTTCGTTGAATAATTTTAAGATATCTTTTGAAACTACTGATAAAGGATTATCTTGTAACTTTAACACTTGATAGATTGGAATTTTCTTTTCAAAGGTTTTTCCATCAAAATCAAAATCTTCCATGAGAATTCCTAGTGCATGAGCTACATCTCCATCCTGGAGGGAGAGATAATCATCTTTGAGTCTGACGTATTTCTTTTTCTTTTTATAAGCACTTAAAATAGCCTTAACTTCTTCATCTGAATAATCATCACTTTTGAAATTTAATTTAAACCAATCATTATTAGTAGTGATTAAGATGTTGATCTTTGGAAGAGGCTTCCTTTTCAATCTTCTCAATTCTTCGCTGATGAAAATTGTTGCTACCTTTTTTAATGAACTTAAATCAGCTGATAAATAAGAACTGATTAAATCTTCATCTTTCAATATTCCATTAAATGGTAAGGATAGTTTTTGCATTTCAACATTGAAAGCACTGAATCCAATTTCTTCGGTTAGCTTATATTGTTCAAGTGGTACTTGTTCGCCTTTGATGAAAGTACGTGTTTCTGATTTGATTCCATTATCTTCCAAAGATAAGAATAGCTCAATGTGATTGATGAGTTTTAAACTTTTTGCAACAAGAGAAGGAGAGACTTTTACATCACTTGCTATCTTTGGAACTAAGTCATTGGTGATATTTGTTTGCATCAAATCATATCTGATATCTTTATGTGAAACTATGAATTCAAATATTTTGATTGCTCTTTGACTGTTGAATTTTAAAATCATGTAATATTTATTGTTGTACAAAAGAGCTGCTTTTTTAAATTCAACATAAATGATTTTATCAAAGCGATCAGGAGTGAAACTAGAACTGATTTCACCATTATCAGAGACTGATATTGTCACTTCTTCCTTGCCATAATAAATAATCGAAGAATTATTCATTGTTACAAGAATTTTTGGAGCATTGATATTCTCATTATTTTTGATGATAGCTTCAAAAAGGGAAAATAATTTAAACTTAGAAGACTCAGTATCAGAGATTTCAATAATTGATTGATCACTATTAGAATTTTCAAAATATAAGCTAGACAACTTTTCAAAAACTCTTTCAGTGGTGTCTTCTAAATCATAGACCATGTTATTGAAAAAGTATTTGTCAAGAACATTTTTAACACCGGTTGACGAACCTCTAACTCTTCCAGGAATGGCTTCGGTTTTTATATCTAATCTCAAACAGATATATTCACAAAACATGAAAGTTATACAAGATATTTGATAGTCCAATGCAATATTATCGTTGATATTATCTAGAGAAGAAATTAAAGAATTTAGGTCGCTCTTATTATCTTTATAATCGAGTCTATCTTCTTCTGATAAAGTTTTTACAAAATTGTATTCGTCATAAAGATTTCCATATCTTTCTTTCAATTCTTTTTTGGTAGATTTTTGATCTTTATTTACAACGTATTCGATGAAGACATTCATCAAATCTTCGCTATAACGTTTATCAAAATTTAAGATTTTAAGTTTTTGTTCATCGGTTATTTCAAAACTTAAAAATCCATAATAATTATCATAAACAGTGTAAGTTACACTTCTTTCGTTAATATGGAATATCACTGTATCAGTTCCATCTTCTAATCTTTTTTGAAATAGATTAGATAATTCACTTTTGGCATCTTGAAAGTCTGATAAATATTTTTTTAAATTAAAATGTAATGTGTACATAGTGTTACCTTAAGTTAAAATTTTTTATAGCCATCAATGTCTTTGACAATACCATCTTTTAAAACGATTGCTCTATAGATGTTGTAGAGTTTATTATCTGGATATTTTTTGATATATGTCACTGTTCTTTCACAAGTCAAATATTCACAAAAATCTTTGTTTTCTAGATTCTCTTGGAGAATTAACATGATAAATTTGAAATCTGTATCAGAACTATATTTTTTACTAAGTTCTTTATTAGCTGCTATTCTAAATTCTTTTATAGCTTGCTTATAATATTCATATTTATGATTAAACAACTCTTTTCTTAAAACATAAAATTCATAAGCACTTAATTCATGCATACTAAAACGAAAATCTTCATTAAAAAAACGCCAGAAGTTAGTGGTTATATGTCCATAGTACCAATATGATTGTTGTAAATCTATATATTCATCCATAGTATCTATTTGTTCTTTTGTCAAATGATGGAAAAGAAAATAATATTCTTCTTCTTTTAATCTGTTATTTTTAATTCTTTTTTCGTAAAGCTTAAAATATAAAGAAGGATCAACTTTTCTTATAAGAATATCGATTAATTTAGATGTGTTTAAAACATCTATATTATAACGTGAATCTAAAATTAAATATTTTATTATGTTTGTATATTCTAAAGAAATAGCCGTCTCTAAAATTGAATCTTTCAATATTTCATTAATATCCTTTTTAAGGATAAATAATAAAAAATCTTCGTTAAAATTAGCGTTTAACTTCGGATACGTATTCAAATCTTTAAAAACTTGATTAAAAGCGATAGATGAGATTTCACTTGGCATATTTAAAAAGAATAAATTAGCGAATTCATCATGAGCTTTTAGTTTATTTATCAAAAAACAGATTAATTGACGAACGTGGTCTTCATTTTTTAAAGAATTTAAAACATCGAGAAGATAGTTTGTATTTTTATTTTCTTTTAAATAATCATAGATAATAGTATAAATCTTATCTAATATTGAACCTGTAGCATATTGATTTTTTAAAGCATTATTTAAAGATTTACAAATTGCGTTTGAAAAGTCATCACTAGATTTATTGATTGATAAGAGTTCGTTTTGGAAATCTTTAAAATAATTTTTTTCTTTATATGGTAAATATGTAGATGTTAAAAGTTCTTTCCATGGGAAACCTTTAAACTCAAAGTCCATAGAATCTTTAATAAGAGAATCTATAGAATAATCGGTGTTATCATTGTTGACATAAGCTTCTCTTAATTTTAATACAGTTACCAGGTGTGATTTAATTTCATTATCTTCTAAGGTAAAATCTGATGAAGTATCTATTGAGATGATGTTGTTATCATCATCAAATTCAATTTTGAAATAAAAATCTTCACGACAGTCATAATAATAATCATAATCTATAAGGAGTTGGCCAGCCATCAAGTATGGAGTTAAATAACAAAGATTAAATTTTGAATCTTTGAATTCATCAACACCTATTTGATAAATGTATTGACTGATTTTTGAATAAAATTTTTCAATTGAGGTTTTCATAAATTTTATTATAACATAGCAACAAAGTGTTATTGTGAGATTTAGATAAATTTTCTAACAACTAAAAAATATAAGTCCAACTATCTTTTACTTGAACTTATATTTTTGTACATGTTTTGATAGAGTAGATTATAATTTCAACGATAAATTTATCAATTGAATTTAAAGTTTGATTATTTCTACTTTCGAAGAATGCTTAAGCGTTGTTGAATCATAACTGATTCCAAGAAGTAGAACATCACCTTTATAATCACCAA
>CAVJWL010000045.1:0-12705 GCA_963653505.1 uncultured Prevotellaceae bacterium | reverse complement strand
ATTATACTCCTTTCTTTTATTATATATTTATTATAATATATTTTTATTTATTTATCAATTCTTTTGCTATTGAGCTCAAATTAAAGACATATTATTATCCTGATAAATAAGCAGAATGGTTAAGTATTTTTTCCTACTAATTCCGCGAGATAAAATTTCTTAGCTGTTCTGCTATTGTAATAATTTATTTACTTTCCCTACTATATATCTATCCTAGAGCAAAAGGAGAAAGGAAGGGAAAATGTTTTTAAGGAGTTTATCTAACGCTCAATTTTTAGAAAAGAGAGATTCTGGACAGATTATCTATCTTCTCCTTCATTGCTTTAAAGATATAAAGAAAATAAGAATAAGAAAAGATAAAAGATATTCTTATGTTGTTAGAAGAAAAAACGTATACTCTAAAAGAAATATCAGAGTGGTTTAGAACTTCTTCAAAAAAATTATCTCATTATAAGAATAAACGTTTTGAAGAACTAAAACAATATACAGATTTCAATATAATTTATATTCAGGCTGAGCGGGTTTTCATTATTAGCATTATAAAAGTAAAAAACCAAATTATGGAATTTTAAATTTGAAAAAACAATTCTTAGAGTGGCTGTTATGGATAACGAAAAAGGCAATAGATACTGAAGAATTTGAGAGAGTGCTATCTTAACCTCCTATCATTAATTGCTATTGTAAAAGAAATAATATTTCTTATAATTGGCGCACATTATATTTAAATTGAAGATGCAGGAATTAGTTGCGGCGACAGAAGAAAAGTTATAGGCAAAAGAAGAATAACCAAATTTAGAATTTAAGAAGTGGTATTATTTACTTAATTTAATTTAAGTAGCGGGTTCTAAAAATAATATACCTCTTTTGAGGATTATAATATTGATTGCTGCGTGAAATTCTTTTAATTCTACTTCAACGAGGTTAACAACAAAAGAAGACTTGAGAGAAGAAATACATTTTAAATGGTTTGGAGTCTAGTATCAAGAAGTCTTAGATTTAGTAGATTATATTGAAGGCTATGAAGATAAAAATATATAGATAAAGAAGAGTTACTACAGTCGCGGATCTGTCGATGGTCGCTAAATAAAGAGATAAGAATGCGGGTAACGCAAAATGCGCGAATATTGGTGTTTTAAGAAGAAAGGAATGCAATTTAATAGAGAATAAGGATCAAACATCTGGCGATTAAAACCATATGATAGAATTTCGGGAATCGGAGGAATGCAGTTGAAAATCCAAACATCTATGAAAAAGTTGCATATGGGGTGTGCGTGCGGGAATTCGGCGCGTCTCTATCCAAGACGCGCCGACAGAGTATAGCATATTTTCATCCGCATGTCAAGTATTTTTTCTTGTAAAAATTGTACAAAAAAATATTCTTTTTTGCATAATCTTTGTAAAAATTGTACAAAAAAAGAATATTTTTTTAAAATTATCTGAAAATTAAAAGAAAACCGCTATTTTTTAGCGGTTTCTTTAGGTTTTCTCTTCTGTTTTAAGTCAATTTCAAATTTTTCATCTCCAATAGAGAAAGAAATAAGCTTTCCAGCATTTAAAATCTCAATATTCTTAGCAAAATTAGGAAGAATTGCCGCGATTTCACGAATTACCATTTCTTTTGTGGGGTTTTCTTTTCTTGTTCGCTCCCTTTGTGTTTTTTTCTTTGGGTCTGTTGCTTTTGCTTGATGGATTGCTGCGGTTATACGATTTTTCTTTGCTTTTTGTTCAAGTTCTTCTTGTTCTTCATTCTCAAGGTATCCCTCATCTTCGAGCCATACTTGAATAGCCTTTTCTTTTGTTAATCTCAAACTTTTCATTGAATGCTCAATTTCAGCGTCGGGAATGCGGATATTCTTACCATTGAAATTGTAATTCATATTATTGCCCCTCTCTTTATTTATTTATTTATTTTATAAATAAATTATAACACAAAAAATTTTAATTGTCAATAGAAAATTTTTTAAAATTTCAAGTGAAAAGAGCGGGGCTTATAGCCCCAACTCTTTAAGCAAGAGAGAAATAAGATTTCTTCTTATCAATAGTTTTTACTACCTCATTAGAATCTACAAGCTTCTTCAACAGAGCGGAAAGCTTCTGATTAGTATATTTGTTCATTTCTTCAGACTTTGCCATAAGTTCTGAAATTGTAACAGGATTATCCATCTTAGCGAGTTCTGTTTTAATGGCTTCCATAATCTCAAGATTCGCCTGCTGATTCTTAGTAGTTCCATTTTTAGCGGATTTCTTATTCAGTAACTCAACCTCGTGATCAATGAAGGCAATGATATCAGCCTTATTATCTACTTCTGTTTTCTCAACGATTGCTCTTACCATTGCGAAATAATCCTTCTTAGTAACCTTTACATTAGCGTTAGCGTTTGTCATAAAACAACACCTCTTTCTTTATTTGTTTACATTATTATTATATCATTTCTTTATTCAGTTGTCAAGAGTTTTTTAAATTTCTTTTTTTTGGAATTGTCTGTAATGGGTTTACTCTTGCTATCCTTGCAAGGACTATCATATTAGATAGAGTACCAATAGTAGAGGAGTTTTCCACATCAGCTTTTAAGACGTTTCCTTATTTCTTATATATTTATTATAACTCTTTTTGATAAGTCTGTCAAGCATTTTTTTTATTTTCTTTTTTACTTAACTCATTTCTTATCTTGTAAATACATTATAACAAAATTTTTTAAATAATGCAAGTAAAAGATGAGTGTAGAAAATTCGGGATTTTTGTGCAAAATGCTGAAAATAAATTTCTACTTGACAAAATCGCGGCGAGGTGCTATAATGGAATATTCGGCGTGAGAAGAGCGCTCACGCCGCGATGCTATGCTGGCAATAAAAAGAGCTTGAAAAAATCAAGCTCCAAATTCTTGTGCAAAATAATTTCTGCTATCTTTGCTTGTAAGGCTAATAGCCATTGTAGTAAATTTATTACTTAAAATATTCTTTCTATGTTTAGGCGATTCCATCCAGGCATTAACGACGTCTTCCGCAGTTTCGTATCCTCTTGCCAAGTTTTCCCCATAGACTATATTTTCATCTACAGTGTACCAATCAGAGCCATCAGGGCGGGTATGAGAAAAATTAAGGGTAATTTCAGTAGCTCTTATATTAGCCGCGTTTTTCAATTCTGTATTTTCATCTAATGGATTTAAATTATTTTCAATGCGGATAGCATTTACTTTATCAAATATTGCTTTTTCTATTGAGGTATCATCCGCAGATACTCTTTGAAAATTTATTATGGCTAGGCAAAATACAATTACTACTAATACTGTTAATTTTCTCATATTAAGCTCCTATTGAAGCTTGATTTTTTTAATCAAGCTTCATCTCTGATTTTTTGCTCTGTATAACATATCCCAAAAGATTTACAACAATCATTCCAGAGATCTTCATTATTAGCATATTCATAGAGGATATCTTCCGTCCATCCATCTTCAAGACCTGTTGTAAACCAAATGTCAATAACTAAATCCTCATCAATATTTTCTCTTGCAAAGGTATCCATTTCTTTAAGGAGTTTAATTCTTGTTTCAATAAGTTCCTGTCTTGTAACTGTCATAATTATTACCTCTCTTTCATTTGATAAGTCTATTATACTATGTCTTCTTATTTTTGTCAATAGCTATTTTAAAGATTCTTGCTTTCGCTTACAAAATATTTTGCGGAAGTCTCTTTAAGAGCATTTTTCACATTTAAACTTTCTTTTGGTGTAGCACAATAAATATTAAAGATAAAATATTTTTCAATATTTACATAATTAAAAGGAATGCTATATTCTTTTAATTTTGTTACAAGCTTATTAAATTCTTTTACTGGAATTGTAACTTCTACTTTCCAGAGTTTTGCAGGTTTTGATTTTTCTTCAGCCCATTTTACAAGAAATACACCTATTAGATTACATGCCGCAGTTACCGCAACTTTTTGCCACATAGGGAAGTCAGCGACGGTATAGACAAGGACAATATTATAATAGCCATAGTATAGCGCGGATATTGCACTTGCTATCCACTTATTTCCGCTAATGGTTAGAATACTTTTAATAGTGGAAAAAATGACATTGATAATAGTTAAGATAGTGAAAATAATTACTAATTTACTCATACTTTTTACCTCTCTTCTTTGTTATAATAATTATAATATATTTTTAAAATTTTGTCAAGAATATTTTATTTCTAAGTTTTTCTTTTTCTAAATAGCTAAGCTTGTTCTGATTAAGATAATTATAACAGAAAATTATTTTATGGTCAAGAGTTCATTTTAACTAATTTTGGGAAAATTTCTTGGCTAATTTTATTACATTTTTTACTTGACAAAAGTTGAAAGGCATAGTATACTGGTAGATTCGGCGACAGTGGAGCGTTTGCCGCCCGCCATTATACTACTTTTCTCTTCTTTTGTCAAGAAGCAATTTTGCATAAAAATAAGGGCGTTTCCGCCCTTAAATTAGTCCATTTGCACTATTGGTTACATCTTCTATCACGGGGTCAACATTTAAAACCCATCGCCCTTTTTTCTGTGCTACCATCTCCCTAGCCTCTTCCCAACTTAAGCAAGGGACTCCCGCGTAAGTACCATCGGGGTTTAAAACTATCCATAACATTTTAGCTTGCTTTAATTCATTCATTTTGTTTACCTCTCTTTTCTCTTTTGATAATCTAATTATAGCATAGGACTTGCTTTTTGTCAAGCCCTATTTTTCATTTCTTTTCTTGCGGTCTGTACTTTCCGCCAACAAGCTGTATTGATAGAATTATCAAATTTTTTATGCTGTCTATAGCAATAAGCCATAATTGCAACTTCAATCAAAACATCCTCTAAACCTGTATGACTCTCGATAAAATCTTTATTTTTTGTAAGGTATCTATAAGCGCATTCCGCACTTGTTTGAATATTGCCCTTTTCTGAAACAAAACCATTTTCAAGAGCAAAATTGATGTAGCTAGGTCTGTTTAAAATTGTTGTGCAAGCCATATTCCAGATACAGAAAAATTCTGTTCCATAAGGGAAAAACCATCTTAAAAATGATTTTGTAATATAGCGGATATCATTATTTAAGGCTCTTTTATCGAATCCCATATTATAAGCACCAACTTTTTTGATATTATATTTTTCCATATCCTCAAAAAGTTGCTTTCTAATATTAAAGAAAGTTTTAAGTTCTCTCTTTCCGCTCTTAATATCTTTCCAATAGTTAGGAATCTTTTCTGCATAGTATGCCGACTGCATTAAATCTTTATTATCTATAAACATTTCCGCAACTACATAACTTCTAGTAAGTTCTACCTTGCCATGCCTATCACAAATTGCATAGCCAATGTCATAAGGCAACGGCTGTTCTACACTGTTAGCTGTCTCGGTATCTAGTACCATAAAAAATTCTTTGTTCATTGTTTTACCTCTCTCATTTGATATATTTATTATCGCATAGAAGGTCGAATCTGTCAAGCATTTTTTTAAATTTATTTTTTCTTGCTCTTGGCTTCTCTCTCTCTTGCTTATAAGTATATTATAACATAGCGAAACGCGGAAGTCAAGTAGTCAAATTGTATAAATTTCAGGAACTGGAGTAATGAATTTTTATTACATTTGCTTATTGACAAAATTGCTGAGCAGTGGTATAATAAAAAATTCGCACCGCATGGATTGCTTGCGGTGCGCTGATTATACCACTCTTCTCTTCTTTTGTCAAGCAGTAATTCTGCATAAAAAAAGAAGTCCTATTTGGACTTCTTTTGTCTAGTTTCTACAATGTCAATCTTGAAAATTTTTTCGTTAATTTTTACAGAAATCAGTTTATTATTTGTTAAAATTTCACAATTCTCATAATAGTTACTTAAACCCTCCCACAAAAGATTAAAGAGCTGAATTTTTTCATCTGAAACTTTTACAGTTCTAGGTTTATCGCTCTTTTTTCTTGCGGTTTTGTCAGCGGAAACATAATTCTTGCAATCTTTCTTTGCTTTTAATTCCATTTCCGCCATCTCTTCAGCTTCTTCTCTTGTAACAGGTTCTCCGTCCTCTTCGCACTCTTTCATAATCTGATTGATAAGCTTTTCTTTATCCATTCTTTTTACCTCTCTTTCTGAATACATTATAGCAGATTACGTTGAACCTGTCAAGTATTTTCTGCAAAGAGCGTATTAAACGCTCTCTGCAATAGAAAAATAAGACTTTTTCTTGTCAATGGTCTTTATCACTTCCCCAGCGTCTACAAGCTTCTTGAGAAGTGCTGACAACTTCTGATTAGTATATTTGTTCATTTCTTCAGATTTTGCCATCAGTTCTGAAATTGTAACAGGCTCAGTCATTGCGGAAAGTTCTTCCTTGATTGCTACAAGAATTTCTTCATTTGCTTTCTGATTCTTAGTCTGTGTAGACCTGGAAGATTTCTTATTGAGAAGCTCAATTTCATGGTTGATGAAGTCAAGCATAAGCTGTTTGTTATCATCTTCTACAGATTCTACAACTGCATAAACCATAGCGAACATGTCTTTCTTTGTAATCTTTGTCATAATCATTACCTCTCTTTTTAATTTGTTTGTTTGTTTCTTATGTATTTATTATATCATAAGGTTCTTTGCTTGTCAAGACTTTTTTATTTTTTTCTTTGAAATTTTTTAACCGCCTTGGCTTTCGGTTCTTTCTCTCTTTCTTTTGATAATACTATTATATCATAGAATAATAAAAATACAATAGTAAAAATGTACAAATTTCGGGAATTAACTTTGTATAAAATTTTTTCATTTTCTACTTGACAAAATGTGCGGCTAATGGTATAATGGAATATTCGGCGCAGGAGGTACGTCTGCGCCGCGACATTATATCACATTAGTATTTATTTGTCAATATTCATTTTTAAAAAATTTTGTATAAAAATAGCAGGGCTTTTCGCCCTGCTTTGTTTATTATGCTTTTGCCAATCTTTCAGCTCTAAGTTTTGCAAAATAAGCTTTTCGCTTTGCAAGAGTTTCAGGATTTGGCTTTGTCCTTTCAATAATTTTTGTAAGTCTTATATCGAGATTGCCAGTTGGCTGAAGTTTTCTAGCCTTTTCATAAGAAGTAATTTCCGCGCCATCTACTACATAAGTTAGTCTTCTCATTCTTTATTCCTCTTTTCTTTCTTTTGATAATACTATTATATCAGATAAAATTTGGTCTGTCAAGTCTTTATTCAAGAATCTTTATTAGATACAAACCACCTGATACAGTTACTTCAAAAAGATACTGATTCATTTCTAAGTATCTCTTTACTCTTTCGAAGGCTTCCTTGCTTTCATACATCATTGCCATTCTCATTACCTCTCTTTCCTTTGATATCTTTATTATATCAGGTTCTTTTCCTTTTGTCAAGCACTTTTAAATTCTTGCATTATGGATTACAATGCCATCAATTTCCGCAGCAATTTTATAAGCCTGATTCGCATTTCTTTCATACGCACCATAAAACCAATAATCACCGTTAGATTCTCTCACTACAATAAATTCAGAGTTAGCCGCATAAGGCGGAAAATTTTTAATTATATCAGTATTCATTTTCTTTACCTCTCTTTCTGAATACATTATAGCAGATTCTTTTTCTTTTGTCAAGTATAGATTTATTAAAGGCAAGAAACCATGTATAAACAAACAAGAAACATTCCGCCATATAGTATTTGTCCAGTGGTTGACAGGATAGTCCTACGACCAACACCATTAGCAATGATACCACAAGCTGTGAGGAATGTAAGAATTACAAGACCAATGATTAAAAAAATTGTTTCCATAATGATTACCTCTCTTTATTTTCCTTTATCTTATGTAAATATTATAATATAATTATGGGAAAAAGTCAATAGGTAATTTTGCACAAAAGATACAAAAAAAATTGTCGAATCTTACTATTGACAGGAACTCGGCTCGCAATGGTTGTATGCGAGCCGCTATGATACTTTATTTTCTTTCTTTTGTCAATAGGCAAAATGCATAAAAATAAGAGGCAAATCTTAGTAGATTTGCCTCCTGCCTTTTGCCTTTATACTTATTATTCTGACATTGAAAAGTAAGACTTTTTCTTGTCAATGGTCTTTACCACTTCCCCAGCGTCTACAAGCTTCTTGAGAAGTGCTGACAACTTCTGATTAGTATATTTGTTCATTTCTTCTGAATTTACCATAAGTTCTGAAATTGTAACAGGCTTTTCGCACTCTGCTAATGCAAGCTTGATAGTTTTCATGATTTCAAGGTTAGCTTCCTGGTTCTTAGTTGGGGTAGCCTTTGAAGATTTCTTACTCAACAACTCAACTTCATGGTCAATAAAATTAAGAACGTCAGTCTTATTATCTACATCAGAAGTTTCTACAATAGTCTTAATAACAGCGAACCAATCCTTTTTTGTCATCTTAGCGTTTGTCATATTCATTACCTCTCTTTTAATGATTTATTTTATTTACATTGTTATTATAGCATTTTTGTTATTGCTTGTCAAGTGTTTTTTAAAATTTTGTTTCTTTCTCTATATCATAATAATCTGTAGGATAATCAATTTCCCAGTCATCAATACCTACATAAGGTTCACCGCTACGCCATTTAGTATCTGCGTCTTTGATAGTATCAGCTTCTATCCATACGTCCCTATATGCAGTTGCTAACTCTCTGATTCTAAATAATGCCATTCTCATTACCTCTCTTTCCTTTGATATCTTTATTATATCAGGTTCTTTTCCTTTTGTCAAGCACTTTTTATTTTTTTAGAGGTTTTCGCATAGCACTCAACCTAGAAGCTTTTCCTCTTTTCTTATCTTGTAAATACATTATAACAAAAATTTTTTTAAAATACAATAGTAAAAATGCACAAATTTCGGGAATTAACTTTGTATAAAATTAACGCGGAAATTACTTGACAAAAACTGCGGAGGATGGTATAATGGAAAATTCGCCGCGCTAGGGTCATGCGCGGCGCGACATTATACTAGAAATTTTCTAGCTTGTCAATAGGCAAAATGCACAAAAATGAGTGCGGAAATCCGCACTCATGTTTAATCTTCCCAGGAGTACCACTCTTTAAGAGCAATTTCCGCCAACTGCTTAGCATGAAAAGGGAACATTTTTTTAGAAGCTAGATATAAGAGCCACTGAAAAATTTGATCTTTATCATCTATAATATCTGATTTATCATTCCATTCACTATATTTGTCTCTTGTGTCGGGATGTTTTGTGCTTGCTCCCCAGCATTCACAGATCCAATCTCCATTTTCTTCCCAAACTTTAATCATGTCTATCGCTCCTCTCTTTTGATACTATTATTATATCATTAAAAATTCTATTTGTCAAGGCTTTTCTTTGAAAACTCTTATAAAAGAGTTTTCAAAGTTCCGATAATATCATTTACATCATAGGCAATTCCGCCCCATTCATCACGGTTATGCTTTTCATCATCGAATAAAATGCCATTTCCGCATGTGCTTTTTGGTGTACCATAGTTTACAATGTGAATTTCATCCCATTCAATGCTAGGAAGATGTTTTTCAAGCCATGCAATTTTTGTTGCGGTAACTTGGGTATTGTATGCGGTTGAACCATTCTTAGAAAGCCAACTAATAATGCCAATCTTATAGCCATTATTCTGAAGTTTATGTAAAATTTTTGCAAACTGCGAAAAATTTAACAGCGGGCGGGCTTCTCTATAAGGTCTTGTGTTGCTATTGATTAAATCATCTAACCAATTTTCAATACCATAAAGGTTAGCGATAGTTCCATCCATATCAAAGTAAATAGTAGTCATCATGTTAATTACCTCTCTTCTTATCTCTTTTCTATGGTTTAATTATAGCATTGAATCATTTAAATGTCAATTGTTTTTTAGAATAAAGTTGCACAATTTTAAAGCTACTGTTTTATACTTTTTGTACAGATTCTCTTTTCGGGATAGAGCCGATGAACAAAATACCCAAAATTTTGATGAAAAAATTATTCAACTTTACTATTGACTAGAAACGCGGAGCGCAAGGATAGTGCGCGCTCCGCCAAATAAAAAAACTCCTATGATTAGCAATCATAGGAGTAACAACCCATGTAAGGGTCAAATCCGCAGTCATCAGGATCATCATAGTTGCAGTCGTCTTCCATTTCGCCCTCTATATAGTCCTCAAGCGTATGATAGCCTGTTCTTACATAGCATACTGCATGAAGTACATCTTCCCAAGTACCAGACATAAGGCATCTTGCAAGATTTAATTCTTCCGTGGTTGCGATTCCCCATTCAACCATTTCATCATATTTAATCATCTCAGCTGTTGTCATATTCATTACCTCTCTTTCATTTGATACATTTATTATACTACATTAAAGATTCCTTGTCAAGCAGTTTTTAAACTAGTCTGTTAAAAGTTCCCATAAAGTCATATATTCTTCATAAGAAGTTGCATAGATATTGCAGAAATCATTGATACTATTTTTACTTGTGCCATGCTTATCAGACCATCTAACCCACTTTTCAGCCAATTCTCTCAATGTCATTTTTCTTTCCTCTCTTTCCTTACCTTGTAAATACATTATAACATTTCAGGATAAGTTTGTCAAGTGGAAATGCGAAATTCTTTGAAAAAAATATCTGGAATCATGCTACTTTGAAGTAAGCCGACCGCACTTCGATTGTGTACGGCCTCTGAAATTATTTCAGAAATGAAGTAATAGCTTTAAAGCATAAATCTGCATTATCTTGAGAATGAGTGTCTGTTTTATCTGCATAATAGTGCATTGCCGCGGTTAATAAATCTTTTACAGATACAAACTCAAGTACAAGTTTTAAAGCTGTTAGTTCGTCTAAACTAATCTTCATTAGCTTTCTCCTTCCTTTATTTTATATAAATATTATACCATTATTTATTTATTAAATCAAAAAGAGCGGTATTACCGCTCCATTAATTCTTTATAGCTCCATTTAATATGCTTTAAATTAGAAGTATTCTTACACAATCTGCAAAAGAATAAAGTAGCTTCCGCCTCAAATCCATATTTTCTAATTACATCATCAATCATTCTTTCAATTTTATTCATTTTAATTCCTTCTTTCTTTTGATAATACCATTATAACATAAAAAGTTGAAGTTGTCAACTCTTAAATCCAACCTTTTTCTTTCTTGATCTGCTCGTACCGCTCTGCATTTTCTCTTGCTATTTTCTCTTTATCATATTCCCGCATTTTTATTTTTGTATAATGATATTTTTTTAAGTCTGTATTAGTCCAGTATCTTTTTTGACAGATTTTAATAATACCGCGTTTGCGTATCTCTTTTATATATTCTATTTTACCTAGTTTTGTATATTCAAGAGTATCTATCTTTACTATTGAACTAACAGGTTTATACTCTCCTGTTTCGCATAATAATGTTACTTGATATTCTTTAATCATTAAATATCAGCTCCTCTCTTTATTATGTATTTATTATATCAGATAGAGTTTGGCTTGTCAAGCCCTATTTTTTTATTTTATAGCTTTATTATTACTCCGTCAATTTGAGAAGCTACTTCATTAGCCTTTCTTAAATTTGATTTATAATTACCATAAAATCAAAATTCTTCATCGTATTCTCTTGCTACTACAAACTCTCTAGTAATTACATTAAATGGAAGATTGTTGATATTATTATTTGCCATATTCATTGACTCTTTCTATTTATTCATTTTCTTTATTATGATTAGTAGTATACCATAATAAGATCTTTCTGTCAATAGCTTTAAGAACATCTAAATTATTTATAGTTAATAAATAAAAGCTTATTAAATGATTGATGAGCTTACATTCTCAATAGTATCATCTTTGATGTCTATTGTTCCATTGCTTGACATTTCAAGCGTTACATTATCGCCGATTGAGTAGCTATCGCCATTAAAAGCCCAGATGTTTCCAAATTCATCTTTTACAATAACGTCATTTGCTTCAGTAGCAATGACAATAGCTTCTCTCGTATAATGATTATTAGAATATTCACACGCGGAATTATCATGGCAGAAAAAGCAGAAAGCAGAAATAACAAACATTGCTGTAAAGATAGAAGTAAATTTTTTCATTGCATTTTCCTTTCTTTTGCTCTGCTTTGTTTTATCTTATGGTATAATTATAGCAAAAGAGGCCTAGGAAATCAATAGCTAAATTACACAAATTCTAAATTTGATTTTGTATAATTTAACTATTGACAAACTTTGTCAAGTAATTTCAGGAAAAAATATTACACAAAAATAAAAAAAATTTTTTGATAAAAATTTGTGCGACATTACTATTGGCTGTAAATTCGGCTCGCAGTGGTTGTATGCGAGCCGAGCGCGATAGACAGATAAAATAATAAGTTAAAAGAATAGGATTGTGTGGTTTGCGGGTATGAGTCTGAAGAGCTACTAAAAACTTTGTTTACTCTACGCAGCGTACTCAGCGAGTAAACTGGATAGAAAGATACCCGGGGTGCAGTTTCGGGAAAATAAAAAATTTGATTTTAGAAAATGGGTTTACCTCGTACAAAAAATCTCCAAATGTATTTTTAAAACTAAAAAACGAATAATATATTATATTATATATTATATCTACCTATCCGCCTCTTATTAAATCTATCTCGGATATATATTTTAATAACATATTTATTTATTATAAATAAATAATAATATTTATCATCATCATCATCCATCTTAATCATTTATAAATTCCCATTCTTTCTC
>CAVJWL010000044.1:0-13402 GCA_963653505.1 uncultured Prevotellaceae bacterium | reverse complement strand
CCTTCTTGATCTTCTTGTAGACCTCTTCATCGATTGGAAATCGAACTTGCTTTTCTTTGTTGTGGTCTAATAGAATCGTCACCTTGTGAATTTTATTCATTGATGGATGCCTTCCTTTCATGAAGGGAAATATTTATCCCCTCACTATATAGCTCGAAAAAATTGGCTAAATGTTTATGTTTTTAGGAAAAATTCTTAAAAATCTTTTCATCAAGTCGCTTTTTTCTTTGAGAAATAGCCCCTCTTGTCAAATTTAACTTCTTGCTTATCTGATTTTGGTTTAAGCCTTGCACGTATAGAAGCTGATACAGTTCCTTCATGCTTGGATACAATGTCGAAACGAATTCTTCGACTTGTTTTCTTAGTTCTTCAGTTCTTTCTTCGTTAACGTCTTCATCTTCCTCATCAAGTGAATTCTGATAAAGAAAATTATCAATCATATCTAGAGTTGCCTCAGGTGTGAAAGAATTAAGATGAATCACCTTGATAGGTTTGTCATAAGGATTCTCTTCATTAGGATGTTTGATGTCCCACTCCTTCTTCTTAGCTAATCTTTCTTTTCGCATTCCATAATCTTCAAAGTTAATGGCTTTAAGATTATCTCTAACCTCTTTATCATCAAGTTTATGAAGGAAAGCGATGGTGTCTGCGGTGATTGTTTCATCATAAGCAATTGAGCAGATGCCATTGTGGTAAGTAGTAACCTTACCGATAGAGACAATGCTTCTATCTCCATTACAAAAGTGATAGATGTAAGTCTTCCTATCCCAAACGGGAGTTCTTTTTATTTTCATCTTTACCTCCGCTTCTTACCCATTACGAAGGTTTGAAGATGTTGTTAATTTTGTCGCTGCGTAATACCTAGGATCAGCGACAACTAGAGAATAACTCTTAATCAAAAAATCTCGTATGCATCAACGTGCATAGGAAAAGGCAGCGATTTCCTATTTGAAAACAGCAAAAAAGCCATAAGAGAAGCTAAATCATTAAGATCTAGCCACTCCTATGGCTTTTTCATATGCACGCACGTGCATAAATTTATTCAATTTTTTCTATTCAGGATGGCTTTTATTGTTTCTAAGCTCATTAGATGATAATTGAGCAAGAGACATTTAATGGTTGAATCAATTATTGATGCTGTTAGTAATAAGCCTGCACATTGAAATAAGATAAAAGAAATATCGCTTGGTAATCTCATGCATATGCAAATAGATGCAATTACCCATTTAGAAGGCTTTTCTATCTCAACTCTCCTATATTTCTTAAACGTTCTAAATGATAAGGGAGACTCTTCATCTTCTAGATTCGTTATCTCCTTCAGCTGGAATTTCCCCAGTTCAAACAAGTAATTTATCGCTTCTTTCAGCTGCATTGATTGCATCTTAGAAGCGACGATTGAATAAACGTTAGTACGTTCATCAATTTCTTCTATGGTTTTGCATGGTTTTCTTAGGATCTGCAAATAATCCTCTGTCTTTTTTCTTGGCTCATTTTAAAACTCTCCTTTCTATACTCAAATTTTATTTTTGATTATTCAAAATATCATCAACACCTTTTTGATATTCCTCATAAACACCCTTCAAATCATTATTTAGAATTGCTATATATTTTTCGCAAACTTCATTTAATCCTTTTGCATCATCTTCATTTGAAGCAACGAACATAAAATTAAAAGGTTCTTCAATCATTTTTTGAATAAGTGTATTGAAAACACTTGTTAGATATTCTTGTTTTTCTTCCGAAACAAAAATTGTAAGTTTATCATCTAAATATAGTTGTAGAGCCCATTTGTTTTCTTCTGTTTTTTCTAGTTTAGCATTATATGTTTTATAACTAATCTCTGTCTCCATATGTAACCTCCCTCAAATCTAAGGCCTCTCTTCCGCCTTCTAAAACTTTAACCGCTGTGTCTCGCCATTTTATTTTATTATCAAATTGATCAGTAAGAACATCTGAAAAAGGATTACCTAAATATGTATGATAAATTCCATCATTATCTTCTTCTCGATATATAACTTGAAACGGCAATGTGCCGACACCAATGTTTGCATCATGAGTGCAAACAATAACGCATTTATTCAAAGTACAAAGTTCCTTAATACGCGGAACAATCGTTGCATTAACATAATGATGTCCAACACTCATTTCGGGCTCATCTAATAAATAGAATTCTGCAGTTGAAGAATTATCGTTAATACTAGTAGACAATACTAAAACCGCTTGCTCACCTTTTGAAGGGGTAAACTTAGAGCCGTTTTCACGAATAAAATACGACTGATAGCCTAAGAAATCCTTGATTGATAGAATATTATTCTCATTTAATAAATTCTTGATTTTATTAATTCTTATTGCTAACTTATCATCAAATTTATCTCTAAAAACAGTTTCCAATGTGTTATTCATGTCTCGCGCATCTGATGAAAATCCTGTTTTAAAGAGTGTTATTGGATTCTTAGTCCTCGAGTAAGATAAAATACTAGAAATTTCTTTAGCAAAATAAACCCTTCCTTTCCCATCAAGTACACCAACATATTCTTTTTTTACATTATTCTTTATATTAATAACCTTATGCAATTCTTCAGTGTTCTTTATAAAAACGCTCTCTTTTTCGTAAAGTTCTTTAAGACCAGTAGTGTTTGGCATTGCAGCTGTCGACTTTAATTGAGTAAAAATAGATTTAAAATCTAAAATGCATTTATTCGATAAAATTAGGCTTTGATGAACTATGTATTTTTGTTTGTATTTATCTAGCAAGTTATCTATGCATTCCTTAAGATATAAATTAATATCTCTTGTTTTTTCAATTGTTAAATAACTTTTATACTTTTCGTTTTCTCGGAAATTATTAATTTCAACGAAATCACTTTTTAATTTATCAATTTCCTTGTTATATGCAAAAGTGTCATCAGAAAAAGCTGTGCCGCAAGAGACAAAACCTAATTGTTTAGCAAGTTTTGTATGTAAACTAAATTTAATGAATTCACTTATTTGCTCGAATATATTAGAAAATTTAGGAGAGGCATAATTTTTCATAGCATATATTTCATTTGCAAATAAAGAATCAGTACCTGCAATTAAATTTAACTCGTTATCACTTGGAACATAAGAACTTAGCTTTTTATATAAAGTAGGAACTTCTTCGGCTGAATAATATCTTATATTTGGTTCTAATCCTTTTGATATCAGTTCTGATTTTATAGCTTTAAGAAAAATAGATTTACCCGAACTTTTAGGTCCCATAATAACATTACAATCTTTAAATATCGGTACCTCTTCGTTTATATTGAGAAGTTCATCAACAATCTTAAATTGACTATCATAAATTTTAGTATTTGTTTTCTGTTTGATGATTGTTTTATCTTTTTTTAGAAGCAATTTTAATCTAGAAAAGTCTTCAATTGGAACCTTCAATTCTGGTAATTCTTTGCCGGGATAATTATCCCAGTCTGTGACATCAGAACCTATGATGGATTGCATGCCTTTATTCAAATAAATGAACGCACTTATAAGGGAAGATGGTTCAACAAATAAATTTTGGCTACAGTTATTTTTTAAAAATTTGACATCCTCATTAGAAAACGATGAAGCCTTGCCTCCATAATGGACTATTATTAATCCATCTAAGTCCTTAATTAAATTTCCGAAATTTTGTAGTTTAATTTTTATATTACAGGCTTCAGCTATGTCATTAGCCTTAATAAGCGAAATAAAATTTAGAAAAGAATCATATTTATCTGTCTCCGGGTTAGAAACAAATATGAGGTGACCCGTATTGCCTTTTAGCAATTCTATATCCAATTCTATTCCTGGTAATACAACAACATCCTCATTATTTTTAAAATCCTGGTATTGAATACAATCAAAATGATTATGATTTGTGATGGCAACAACAGAAACGTGGCTTTTCTTAAGACAACATAAAAATTGTTCTTTACTACGAACATTTCTTTTATTTGATTCTCCATCTGACTTTTTGCTTGCAATCGTATGGCAATGTAAGTCAATATAATTTTGCATCAAATTACCTCCTAAATCCTGCTAACGCACTTCTTGATATATACTTTTAAAAAATATAGTCTTATATACGGATTATGCTTTTATCAAACAGTTATTAACATAAAATTCAATAAAGCTATTTTTTATGCTTTTCGATGATTGCTTTCATCTCATCAATTGTATACGGTGGAAATTTTCTATGAAGCATCGCATGACAATTTGGGCATACTGGGAATAGATCATTGTTAATATCAACATGATAATTTTCTCCCATTGTTGAAACCATGACTGCATGATGAACTTCAATGAATTCTTTTCCTATATCACCATATGTTTTCTCAAAATCAAAACCACAGACACTGCATTTATAACCTTTTAAATACAAACATAATTCCCTATTAATTGGATTTCGCTCGTATTTAGTCACGACCTCTTCATGTGAATTTCCTTCAACATTTCCATTTATTGAATATTCAAAAAGAGACAACATCATTCCGCATATTAAAGAAATATATTTAATTGCTTCATCATCAGCATTATCTTTCGATTCATAATATGGAACTTTTGAAAATTTAACCTCAAATGTTTTCCAGTTATTTTCATTGCTAATAAAAGACTCTTTTATCTCACTAACGCCATTAATGTATAAAACCAGCTTATTTCCTACCTTGTCCCATAAATCGCAGAAGTTTTGTCTTTGTGTTTCATTTGATTTATTGATCAAAGATAAAAATTCAATCCCATATTGATCTGGCTTAGCAGTAATGTTCAATCTTATATCACTTTTAATTTCGATGATAATTTCGAATAATTCTTTATGTGTTTCTTTGAGCCTAACAACAAAATTATCATATTTGCCGCTATGTGAGACGTCAAAAGCCAAGTGAAACTCATTTTCTAATTTTGATTTTATCTTGCCACAATCAATCATAAGTTCACCTCAAAGTTCTACTTGTCGTCTTCATCATTCTTTTCTTCGAATTCTGGAAGATCATTTACAAGTTTTCTCAAGAATTTAGAGACCAATGCTCTCATATCTTCATATTGTTCTCTTGTCTCATCGTTATATGTGCTTAATTCAGCCTCAGATAATGCCCAAAGCAAAGCATCCATACCTGTTATCAAATTTTGATTATTTAGGTTAGGAGCATAGACTTTGTTGTAATATTCATGAGACTGATTAATGTTTACAGCGTGTTGTCCATCAACCATTGCTGGTTCCCATAAAAGATTTCCTTCAATTGAAGGAACTGGTATAACACGGCATTGTCCTGGTTTAGCACTCTTTTGGATTTTGATAGTTCCAGTGAAAGTGCCTTGAGAATTGGATATTTCGACCTTTCCACTATTTTCATCAAGAACAGCAATCTTCGAATTTTCAAGGGATGAAGCCTTTTGAGAAATATTATTATTTGATGCTTCATGCGCATTTTGGCCAGCTTTTGCAGCTTTAGCATTATTAGTATTTCTGTAAAGGTTCTCAGCTTCTCTTCTTGGTCCAGGAATAAAGTTATCTTTGATATAGGCAAAAATTTCTTCGCTTAAAAGAATTCTCGATTTCTTGATATCAACATTAAAAGCATCATCAAGAGTGTGGTCAAAAGAGAAATCAACTCTCAATAAAGAAATGTGAGGATCATTGGTAAACATTCCAAGCCAGCTTCCAAAATAGATCAAACGGTTTTCTCTATAGATATAGAAACCTTCGAAATCATTGCTGACTCTTGCGCTTGCTCTCTCTTCTTTACTTGCGAAGTCATCGATTCTAGGCAATAAATAAGCACCTAAATGGAACTTTGTATTTGAACCATCTGGCATTTGAACAGGAATATCTTGAATAGCTAATTGCTTAGTTTTTGGATGTTTTGAGCAGAAGGGATCCCATGGTTCAACTTTTGAATCGTTGACATAGATTTCAACATTCGGAGCAGAAGTAAAGTTTGTATCTAAAAAGCGTTGGTAAACCATTGAGAAATGAAATTTCAATTCTTCAATCAACTTATTGTAGGCTTTATTTAGATAACTATTGTTTGAATAAGCCTTTAGCAATCTATCAACTTTATCCCAGATGACAAGGGTGCCAGATTTTCCATCAGTCACCTCTTCCAACAAATCAACTTCATCTGGATTAATTTCTGGTTGTAACAAAAGCCATTTGTTTGTTTTTGCTATTTCATCTAAATCCCATTGAACTTTATGATATTCAGAAGTTGCATCCTTTGAGAGCAAAGACAAGCAGCGGCAAAAAGCGGTCGAAGCTGTTTTTAAGCCTAATCCAAACTTACCTAAACTACTTGGATCTTGTCTTCTTACGGAACCATATCTCATGGCATTTTTCAATCCATCGAGATTCATACCAGTTCCGTTATCTGCTATATATACATTTACAGTGTTATCTGGATTTTTTGAGATTTTAACCTTGATTACCGTTGCTTTAGCAGCAATAGAATTGTCTACTAAATCTGCCATAGCGGTATTGAAGCTATAACCTGTATCTCTCAACCCTTCCATGACCCTCGCAGGATCTGGTTCTAATATAATTTCTTCATTTTCCATATTCTTTTCCTCCTTAGTACTTTATGCACTTCCATCCGCCTTTTAACACCAAGACAAACTCTTTGTCTTCTTTATTTTCTTCTTGGGTTTTGTTTTCTTCTTCCAAAGCAACATCAGCTCTTTCGAATCCGATACGGCGGACATCATTGCTATCAAGAGCAAACCATATTCTATCTCCGGATTTTACAGAGTATTTTTGAATGAAATCCTTGACGCATGTGATTCTAAATTCGTTATGACCGCGTTTTCTATCTGGTCTGAAGAAAACATCATTGTAGTAAATGTATTGGAATGTATATGCGTTGCCATCTTCATCATAGAAAACAACTTCGACTCTAGGATTTTGAGTTTCAACACCTAAATGCGGAAAAATATTTGTTCTAGCGACCTCTTTTGGAATAGAAATACCAGATTGATGAGAATGTGTTTCCCCAGTGTCGTTCTTACTTAAAGTCTTCCACGTTTTTATTTTATATTCAATCATTTAAATCGCCTCCATATGGTGATAATTTCAATGCTCTAATCAAATCGTTTTGGTCGGTCTCGCCTTGGTTACCAATGACAGCTAAATCAGAGATTTCTCGCTTTCGATTTATTCGATCGTTGATAACTTCTTCAATCGTGTTTATATAAAACAATCTATAGACAAATACAGTCTTCGTTTGACCTCTTCGATATGCTCTAGCTGATGCTTGATCTTCAACAGCAGGATTCCACTCAAGATTATAATGTATTACATGATTGGCTGCTGTGATATTTAAGCCAGTCCCCGCTGCTTTTGGATTCAAAACCAATAATGCTGGTCCTTGCAAATTGCTGAATGTGTCAACAATAGTTTGTCTATCACTCGTATTTGTTTCCCCAGTTATAGAGAATACTTTTACATTGAATCGTTGAGGGATATCTCGATTAAAGATTCGATTCATTTCATTGAAAGAAGTGAAGATAATAGCTTTTTCACCTTTTTGGAATATTTCATCTAATATTTCACAAGTTCTTTCATATTTCGTACTATATTTGATAGGATCATCATCGACTGAGACATCGCTTCTTTTATATACTGAAGGATGCGTACAAAACATTCTTAAGCCTTGAATTTTATCAATCCTTGTCGACTTCAATTCTTCAGTAGCATATTTCTTTCTTTGACCATCGTAGTATTGAGCCTCTTCTTCGGTCATAGACAATGCTTGAGGAATATCGACTCTTTCTGGCAAATCTTTTGCAACATCAGCCACTCTTCTGCGAATCATAATTGGTGATAGATAGTTTTCAATCTCAATTGCTGATTCATTGCTATCTTCATATTCATTCTTGAAACTGCTTAGTTTGCCCAAATATTGTGGTATCACAAAATCAGTCAGCGACCAAATGTCTGTTAGATGATTTTCAAAAGGAGTACCAGTAATCGCTATAGACATCTTTCGGTTTATCATTTTCACAAGCTTTGCTCTATTCGAATAAGGATTTTTAATGTATTGAGCCTCATCCAAAGCAACCAAGTCCCAATTTATCATATTTAGAACTGATAAATCATTCTGGCAATTTGAATAAGAGGTAACAACGACGTCATAATCAAGAAAATCTTTAAAATAACCGGTTCTCTTGATTCCATGGTGCACAAGTACTTTCAAGGATGGGTAGAATTTATTGATTTCTCTTTTCCAGTTTTCAAGCAAAGAAATAGGTGCAACAACCAATGTATTGATTTTAGAAGATTGTTCCTTCATATAACCAATCAATCCAATGACTTGCAAGGTTTTACCCAAACCCATTTCATCGCCTAAAATACAACCACAATGATTCCTATACATGAAGGCAAGCCAATTGCATCCCGATTTTTGATAGTCGAATAATTTAGCTTTCAATCCGTAGATATGAAAACTGGAATCATCATTTTTGACTTCTTCGATATTCTTTAATACTTTATCTTCGAATGTTAGATTAGCCTTCCTCAATTCATTCGATAGTTCAATATATTTTGTATAAGAGATTGCTGTTGAGAAATCAATTTCAAGATTCTTAAATAAATCACGATAAATATCAAAATTAGATAAAAAATAGCATGCAGAATTAAGAATTAGGTAATCGATCACATTACATTCAACAATCGGTAGCGGATATTTCTTTCCGGCTTTTATGGCATAGAAATGAATGTCGATTCCATTATTCTTTTGGTCTAAAGACAAAGAAATATCTAATGTGATTTTTGAAATTCTAATCCCGAGATTTGATAGTTCATTTACAAAATCAGAATCATTCTTGCAAGCGTTATAAATGTTGCTTGCTAAAAGGATCTCTTCATTTGAAGAATCAGAATAATAAAGATAACTGCCATTGCATTCTAAAACTCTACTCATGGTAGTTCTCCCTATAGTAATCATAAAGTGCTTTTGCCACATAATAAGCTACATCGACCGTTACGGCATTTCCAAATTGCTTGTAAGCCTGGCAATCAGAGACAACTTGAACCCAATTATCTGGGAAACCTTGAAGCTTACGACATTCATTTGGGGTCAATTTTCTAACATTGATTCGATTATCGTCTTTATGACGTTCATAATTGATTTCATCTGTAACATAGTTGTCTTGACTAGCTCTATGCATCTTATGCATTGTTGCGCATAAGGTCTTGGCTATATCGTTATCGATAGAAGGCTTAGCTGTATACCCTTTTGTTCCAGTGGCTAAGATTGTTTTTGAGATTCTCTTCGTAAGGAAGTATGAACTATCAACATCTTCATCAAGGAGATCCTTAACTTTTTTCTCGAGTTTGATTTTCTCTGGGAATTGGAATTGTGCATCATTGAAATATTTCTTGTTCAATCCAATCAAAAACATTCTGTTTCTTCTTTGAGGAATGCCGTAATCAGCAGAATTCAAAATTTGATAATAGCAATAATAACCGGCCTCATCTAATTCCTTGAGAATTCTTTTGAAAGTATTTCCATTATCGTGGTTTACAATGTTTTTTACATTTTCAAGGACAACCATTTTTGTGTCATGTGACTTTAAAATATCGACGATTTCAAAAAACAAAGTCCCTCTTTTTTCATCATTAAATCCCTCTAATTTTCCAAGACTGCTGAAGGGCTGGCATGGAAAGCCACCAATCAAAACATCATGTTCTGGAATCTTTTTCTTTTCTTCTCTTATGTCTCCACAAACAACATTTTTGCTTACATTCGCCTTATAGGTTTCACAAGCATATTTATCAAAATCGTTTGCCCAAACCAATTGATATCCAGCAAATTTAAAACCGAGATCCAATCCGCCAATGCCGGAAAATAAGCTTGCAACTCGTAAGCCATTATTTTTAGTTTTCTTAGAATTCATTAGTCAAATACCCCCGTTTTAAAGATTTCGTTAAATAAATGCATCAAGACATCAACTACAATAGAATTTCCAGCTTGTTTATAGGCTTGTGCAACCGAAACAGCAATCTTATAGTCATCAGGAAAGCCCATTAAACGATGCGCTTCTCTAATCGTAAGTTTTCTTAAACGACCATCAGTCGTGTAGTAATTATCCACACTAGCACGGTGAGAATTACCCATCGTAGAAAGTAATGCTCTTGCCACTTTCAAATCAGTTTCAGCATTTTCATGATAAAAGTTTTTCGTACCTGGAGAAGTTACATATTTCAAAATCTTTGGCGATAAGAAATATCTTTCATCTGGGAATCCCTTTTCTTCATTTATGTGCTGAAGTTTTCCATCAATATTCAAAATGCTTCCGATCGCAGCATTGTCTTCTAAGAAATACTGAACAAAATGCTCTAATTCAATTGGCTTTGGGAAATCGAATTTATCAAAATGTTTTTTGTTTTTAAATCCAACAACAAATAATCTTCTTCTGCTTTGAGGCATTCCATAATTCTTCGCATCCAAAATTTGCCATTTAAAATGATATCCTAATTCAGAAAACACATTTTGCATCGTCTTCCATGTCTCACCCTTATCATGGTTCAACACGCCATAAACATTTTCATATATAAAAACCTTAGGCTGCATTTCTTTTATTAACCTTGCATAATCATAAAACAAGGTACCTCTTGTATCTTCAAAGCCACCTCTAAAACCGGCAATAGAAAAGCTTTGACAAGGGCTTCCGCCTATAAAAAAGTCAACTTTATTCTTAAAATCTGAGCCATCAAGTAATGTCACATCTTGAAAATAATTACCATTTTCAACTTTATAATTAGCCAAATAAGAAATTTGAACAAAGTTTGTCTTTCTTGTTCTTTCTTTATATAAGTCTTCTACAAAAATTCTTTTTTCTTCGGAACTTTTAAGTTCCTTCATTTCTTTAAGAATTTCATCTTTATCTAAATTAACTAATCTTTCACCATTATCACAAGCAAAGATTATCTTGTGATCAACATTTAAGCGTTTCAACGCTTGTTCAGGTGCACCGATTCCACTAAAGACCGTAGCCACATTTATTTCTTTCATATTTAATCGCACACCCCATTTTCTTTTTGATCTAAAGGACCGAAAAATTCGCTTAGAGAAACATCTAATTTTGAACAAATATCAATCAAGGTATTCAAAGTAAGATTTTGTTTACCAGACTCGACTCTAGATAGATAAGTTCTATCTACGCCGAGAATTTTTGCAAATTCTTCTTGTGTAATTTTTAATTTATTAATTCTTAATTCTTTAATTCTATTACCAATTTTCTCTAGCATCATTCAAACTTCCTATATATCATTTTCAATTATATCATATCGTGACTTTTAATACTACGCAAAAAACTAACTTTTAGAATCGCTTTTTCCAAAAATTACACTACTTATCTATCTTTTTAGCATCTTCGATGTATTTTTATCAAATTGTTTAAAGGCACCATATGTCTTTAATAGTTTGTAAAATTAAAAACTCCCTCATTAAAGAGAGAGCCTTTATAAGTCATACATCCTTGGCTGTTCCAATAGGAAATAGCCATATTCATCGTCTTAGATCAATGATTATAAATATCTCTATAAATGTAAAAATCATCGATAAGTCGCTAAAGCAATTCGTATGTTTTCATTATTCATCATCAAAAAAATCATCATTTTCAAAAACTGATGTAGTTGGTTTAAGATTTGTTTCTAATTGTGGGCATCCTTCAAAATTACCAAAGCCAATATATTCTAACGAACAAGGAGCTTCAATTTCCTTTAATCTTGGCATTTCACTAATTGCAAAATCTTCTATTGAAGTTAAAAATTTAGAAAGACTTATTTTTTGAATGAACAAACAATCAGCAAAAGCCGATTCACCAATCCGATCAACACCATTTGGAACACAAAACTCTTTTATTTCTTTATTCATTGGACAACGAAGCAATATAGTCTCTTCTTTATTGTAAAGAACACCGTCTTTTGAACTAAAATTAGGGTTTTCAGAATCAACCTCTATGCATTCAAGCTTTTTCATATCATCAAAGACCATGTCTTCTATTTTAGAAACAGTCGAAGGAATATATATTCTCGTTAAATACTTATTGCCAGCAAAGCAAGCTTTCGAAAGAGCTGTTATAGTATTTTGAATTTTAAACTCAGTATCGGATTTATTATTTGGATAAATCAGTAATTTACCATTTTTCTTATTGTAAAGAACACCATTCATTGAAGCATATTTTTTATTATTTTCATCAACCTCAATTGTTGATAAGGAAGAACATCCTTGAAATGTTCCTGCATCAATGTTTGATTTCAATTTAGAAGGGAGAACTATATTTTCAAGTGATATGCAATTAACAAAAGCTTCATCTTTGATTTTCAATAAAGTCTCTGGTAATACGATTTCTTTTAAGTTTTCGCATTCAGCAAATGTTGCTTCTCCAATAGTTTCAAGTGGCGAATGCAATGAAATCTTTTGAATAAATCTATTCTTCATAAAGGCTTCATTGCAAATCTCTTTTACAGTAATTGGAAGATCATAAGACTCAGCATCTTTGTTTGGAGGATATTTCAAGAGTGAATCACAATTCTTATTGAACAAGACACCATCAATAGATTTGAAATTCGAATTGTTATCTTCAACGTTAATGCTTTTTAGATTATTCCATTCTCCAAAGCAAAACTCTATATTATCGATTTTTGCAATTGTGCTAGGAATATTGATGATTTCGGTTTCAGCATTTTCTTCGCAAAAAACACCTTCATCAATCTCAGTAACAAGAGCCCCACAATACTCAGATGGAACATCAATAACTTTCGAAAGTTCATTTATTTGTACCAATCGATAATTTCCATCATCTAATTTAACAAAAGTAAATTTCTCCATAAATATCTCCTTTAAAATGCCAATTTTTAAACTTCATAAAAGTTGAATTATACAAATAAAGGATCCACAGGATTGGACTTTCCCGTGGACCCCAGTTGTTTCAAAGGTTAAATTTTGAAATTTGTAAGATTATCGATTAAGCGTTTGCATTTCTAGAATAGAAGACAAGACTTGATGTAACATTAGCTACCACATCAGTATCATTATTGTAGGTAGATACCACGTGAGAATCAGTTCCTTCAAACCATGCAACACATGTTAAGACAACTTTATGATTAGAATTGAATGTGCCAATTGATGTAGAAAAAAGGGTTGTATCGTTATCTGCTAATCTATTACTTGCAGAGGCAGTAGAACTGATTTGTAAGCACATTTGATATACAGGGTGGGTTAAAACCCTATTTTATGGCCATTTTTCACAAAATTTCATTAAAACCATGACTAAAAAGGCAAAATTTATTTTTAAATTTTACCTTTTTATTATTAAGTCAAAATCTTATATTTGATAGTCTTCTCCTAGAGAATATAAGTTTTCATTCCAAGGAAGAAGACAATCTATATCAACCTTGCCTATA
>CAVJWL010000043.1:0-13461 GCA_963653505.1 uncultured Prevotellaceae bacterium | reverse complement strand
AAACCAGTAGCAAATTTTTAAAAGTCAGCTTTTTATCGCATTTTTTTAAAATATTCTGTAAAACTAAAGAATTTTAGAGACTAGATATTCATCTGTCAAGGCTTTTACATTAACAGTTGAAATTTTTTATTAAAAAAACCACCGAGAAGGTGGTTTTTGTCACTATTATTATAAGATGAATTTATAGATTTTGAAACAATATTATTTTGTTTCTTCAGCTTCTTTAGCTGCTTTTGCTTCTTTAGCAGCTTTGGCTTTTTCTCTTTCAGCAGCCTTTTTCTTGTCAGCGTTTGTCTTTGTTGCAGCAAGGTTTGCAGCAATCTTGTCTTTGCGAACAATTTCTTCAAGACGAGCACTCTTACCAGAACGGCTTCTGAGGAAGTAAAGTTTCTTTCTTCTAACCTTACCATGTCTAAGGACAGTGATTGAAGAGATGATTGGTGAATTTACTAAGAAGTTTCTTTCGACACCGATACCATTAGAATCTTTTCTTACGATGAAGGTCTTGCTGGCACCAGAACCCTTGACAGAGATGACAACACCTTCAAATGCTTGTTGTCTTTCTTTGTTTCCTTCACGAATTGTAACCATAACTCTGATTGTATCGCCGGTTACGAAATCAGGAAGATCATTACGGATTTGTGTAGCAGCTACTTGTTGAACTAAATTTTTGTTCATTATTCTGTTCTCCTTTGGAATTTATTTTGATTTCCTTTGGTACTTAGACGTGACAATCCAGCGGTACAAAAGTTAGCTTACAAAAAGCATTGATTACTATATCATTTAAATTTGTGTTATTCAAGAAAAAAATTAAACTTAACTTATCTATCGCTTCCATTCCATCTGGATTTGGGTAAAACTTGCTTATGATAGTATCCATTAAAATTAATGCTGTACAAACTGCAGTTATTATCCAACGATTTTTATTTGATATTTTATGTAAGATTGGATAGAGACCAGGACCAACAAAATAAATTGCGAAAAGACATCCAATACCAAATAATAGACCACCAAATAAGCAAATCCTTCCATTAAGATTGAATGGCATTGAATCATAACTCCAATATCTGACACCTTTAGTTTTTTCAATAAAGTACCCAGTGAAATATTCGATTGTCAAACAAACAATAATCGATAAAATAAAGGATAACCATGGAACTTTTCTGAATTTCTTTAATAAAAATAAAGCAAGAACCGCTCCTGTTCCATAAATTGGAAGTACAGGTCCCCATAATGTACCTCTATTTGCAAATTGAAAAGTCCTTATAAAATTATAGAATACTTCCCAACACCAACCACCAAAAGAGATTATGAAGAAAATCAATGCATAGTCAACTATTTCATATTGAACATCATAATTGGTATTTGACCTTAAAAATAAAGATTTGCTATTTTCTTCGTATATTTGTAAATAACTGATTGAATATACTCTAGGATTTTTTTGTGCAAATGTATCTTTGATGGTCAAATAATATTTTGAAAAGCAAAGTTCTTGATATGGTTTTAAAAATAAAGGATTTAAGATTCCAAATGTAATAATTGATAATAGTTTCCATCCGATAAAAGAAAGCATGAGTAGAAATAATTCCCGCTTATGTCCTTTCATCATTTGCCTTGACAATCGCAAAGTTTGAATTGGATTAAGACTAGGATTATCCATAATTATATAATCAACAAAATAGTAAGAAAAATATAATATGAAACCACCGACGATTGTTAAACACGATAGTGAAAAAATAACGGATTTCAATAATCTTGTAAAAACAATGTTTAGATAAAAGTGATTAAATCCACCTTCTAAAATCGCATTTTTTTCATCATCTTGTTCTGATTTAACTTTTTTTAGGAAATAGTATTTGGAACCTATATTGATAGGATGTAGAAAGAAAGCGATGAACGCAAAAAAAAGCAAACAACCGATTATAGCGGCCCATATTGCATTGACAGAATTTGCTTCATGAGCATTGAGAATAGAATATCCTATATATAAAGGAAAAGATATTTCTGAAGTTAATAGTGTTGTTCCGGAACTTCCAAGGGATTCTAAAAATGTAAACAATTGAATCTCATTGGTATTAGATGGGTTAGGTATTAAAAAATTAGGATAATAAAAACGAACTATGTATTTGATAAATAACCAACCGTAGCTACCGCTTGTGTCGCTAGCCCCGCTTTCTCCACTCAACTTTAAAAGAAAACTATTCAAGACACCTGTTGTAGTGATTATAACAAGTATTGCCATAAAGACATTTCGCCAATAATTAATTTTTATTTTACTTTTCGATTCCTTTTTTATGCTTTTAAAATTCATCATAATGACCTCATAAAAATATTTTAAATTATATAAATATAGCTATCAATAAAATTATCGCTAAAATAATGCTTAAAATTCTTGCAATAAATTGATTGAGGATATATAATTGAAAAGCTCGGCATTTTATGCCCATTTTTAGTGGGGTAAGTATGCCTAAATGTGGGAAGCCAGTGACAACTGATAGAACCACAACACGTAAAATTTCAAAAAAAGGAGGAAATTACCGTGCCAGCAAAGAAAGTCACAAGAGTGATGATTATCCGTGCAGAAGGCGGAGCTGCAAATCCAGCAAAGTTAGGTCAAAAATTAGGACCTTTCGGTATTGGTGGAAAATTCTGCCAAGAGTTCAATCTTAAGACAGCAGATCGTAAGGGAGAAGTTGTTCCATGCGTTCTTACTATCTATGAAGATCGTACTTTCGATTTAAGTTTCAAGACTACCCCAGTTACATTCCTTGTCTTAAAGGCTGCAGGCCTTGAAAAAGGAAGAAAAGGTACAGATCGCGGTGGCGATCCAAAGACCATCGTCGGCAAAATCAAGAGAGCTGATGTTAAGAAGATTGCAGAATATAAGATGCCAGATCTTAACGTTGATTCTTTAGAAGCTGCTGAAAGATGTGTTGAAGGCTCTGCTAAATCTATGGGCATTGCCATTGTTGATTAATTGGGGGACTGAACAATGAAAAAAGTATCTAAAAAGTATGCTGCCAGCCTCAAGTTAGTTGAGAAGGGCAAAAAATATTCTATCGCTGAAGCTTGCGAACTTGTCAAAAAGACTGCTACAGCAAAATTTGATGAAACTGTTGATGTTTCTTTCAATCTTAATATCGATCCAAAGCAAGCTGATCAACAATTAAGAGGAACTATTTCTCTTCCTCATGGTAATGGTAAGACTGTTAAAATTCTTGCTATCACTGATAAAGCTGAAGAAGCAAAAGCTGCTGGCGCAGATTATGTCGGTCAACAAGATATGCTTGATAAGATTGCTAAAGAAAACTGGTTTGATTTCGATGTCATCGTTGCCACCCCAAATATGATGGGTCTTTTAGGTAAGATGGGTCGTGTCTTAGGACCAAAAGGCTTAATGCCAAATCCAAAGAGTGGTACCGTTACAATGAATATCGGTTCTGCTATTAAAGAAATCAAAAACGGTAAGATTTCTTATCGTAATGATAAAGACGGAAATCTTGCTATCAATTTCGGTAAAGTTAGCTTTACAAGTGAATTCTTAGCAGACAACCTTAAGACTATCATTGAGACAGTCAATCGTATCCGTCCTGCCGCTGTTAAGGGTACATATATTCTCTCTGCTACTATTTCTTGCACATATGGCCCTGCCATTAAAATTGCTCTTTAATTGAGCATTCGTTGTCCGATTCATTATCGGGTGAGTCAATATACCAAAGACAGTAACTGCTTGTGATTTATACATAGAAAAAAACAATTTGCTCCAAGCTCAATTTGTTACCGAGGATATAGGTTCTACCATATATTTAAAAAAGTATATTGTTACATACACCAAACCAAAGAGGAGGTGAAAAGATGAATCAGCAGATCTTAGCTGCGAAGAAAGAAACAGTCGCTGAATTAAATGAGATTCTTAAGAATTCTCATTCTGCAATCGTTGTTTCTTATTCCAAAATGTCTGTAAGTGAAGTCAATCAACTCCGCGCTGACCTCAAGAAGGCTGGTGCAAAGCTCTCAGTCCACAAGAACACTTTGGCAAAGAAAGCTGTCGATGAAGATGGCTTATCTGCCTTAGATGATGCTTTCAAAGGACCAACTGCTATTGTCGCTTCTGTTGAAGAAGGTGCGGGTCTCAAAGTTTTGAATGATTTTGCTCAGGCTCACAAGAAGACTTTTGCTATTAAAGCTGGCGTTATCGCAGGAACATATTGCGATGAAGCAAAGCTTGGCGAACTTGCTGCAATTGGTACAAAGGAAAATGCACTTGCATCCTTACTTTCTACAATGCAATCCCCACTTGTTATGTTCGCTCTTACACTTAAGGCCCTTGCTGAAAAGGGCGAAGGCGCTGCTGCCTAATAAGCAGATTGTCGTATTACAATACCATTAATTGGAGGAAAAACAAAATGGCTAAATTAGTTAAAGAAGATGTCATTGCTGGCTTAAAAGAAATGAACATGGTCGAAATCATGGACCTTGTCAAAGCTATTGAAGAAGAATTCGGTGTTAAGGCTGCTGCTGCTGTTGCCGCTCCTGCTGGTGGTGCTGCCGCTGCTCAAGAAGGACCAAGCGAAGTTTCTGTCGTTCTCAAGTCCTTTGGTGCTGCTAAAGTTGCAGTTATCAAAGCTGTTCAAGGCGTCACTGGCTTAGGCCTTATGGATGCAAAGAAGCTTGTTGACAAAGCTCCTGTTGCTGTTAAAGAAAAGATTTCTCCAGCTGAAGCTGAAGAAATCAAGAAACAACTTGTCGCTGCCGGCGCTGAAGTCGAAGTTAAGTAGTTTCTTATATTATCGTCGTATTTGCTCCCACCTTGTCTAAATTTTTGGCAGGGTGGGCTTCGTTGTCTATAGAAATATAGATATTTTTTATTAAGTATTTCTTTAGATGACTATTTTAAACCCAGGAAAGGCCTTCCTGGTAGAATAACAACGAGGTAATATTCATGGCTAAAGAATTTAATTTTAACCAGTATCAGACGCTCGATAATGGACGTATCGATCTTTCCAAAACTTTCTCTAGTGTTCCACTTCCTAACCTATGTGATGTTCAATTGAAATCATTTAATTGGTTTGTTGAAACTGGCATTACTGAAGTTTTTCATGATGTTTTCCCAATCGCTTCTAATAAAGACAGCAGAGCTCATACTGTTGACACTGATCAAGTAGCTAAACTTGATTTCGTTAAAGCTGAATTTGGTGAACCAAAGCATGATTATTTTGAGTGCAAAGTTTCTGCTCTCACTTATTGTGCACCATTACATGTCACATTACGTCTCACTCATCCAGATGCATCTATTACTCAAGAGAGAATCTTCATGGGAGATTATCCATGGATGACTCCTTCTGGAACATTCATTGTCAATGGTTCTGAAAAGTGTATTGCATCTCAATTAGTGCGTTCTCCAGGTGCTTATTTAAGTAAGCATAGTGATGAAGTAGTGGCTAAAAAGAATGAAAATGATATCAAAAATGATGTGAACATTGTTTTTGGTTCTGATATTATCCCTGCTCGTGGAATCTGGCTTGAATTCCTTACCGATAATAGAGATTTTGTCTCTGTTCGTATCGATAAGCAAAAGAAAGTCCCGGCCTTAACTCTTTTGAGAGCTTTAGGCCTTGTTTCAGATTCCGACCAACTTTGTGATACTACTTTACAACCTGATTCTAATGGTGAAGTTTTTGTACCAACTGGAATTCGTGGTCTTTTTGGTGATAATGAAGCTCTTATCAAGGCTATTGAAAAATCACCAGTCGATGATAAGAAGACTGCCGTTGAAAGATATCAAGAAGCTGTTATTGTCATCTTCAAAAAGCTCCGCCCAGGTGAACCATATACCAAGGAATCTGCTGCTAATATGATCAAGCAAAGATTCTTTGATAAAGAACATTATGATTTAGGAAAAGCAGGAAGATTTAAGATTCAAGAAAAACTTGGAATCTATAATAGACTTCCAAATCAAGTTCTTGCTGAAGACCTCATTTCCAAAGAGGGAGAAGTCATCTTTGAAGCAGGTTATAAATTAACTTATGCTGATGTTGATAGTCTCAGAAAGACTAAATTCTTTGAAGGCAATGAAAACCATTCCATTCAAGTCTCTTGCAATACTGCTTTAGATAATCATTCTACTGTCAATGTTGTCAAAGTTTTGAATCCGAATAATCCTGAAAAAGTTGTCAATATCATCGGTACTGATTTGACCCTTGATTTAACTTATATCACCATTTCTGATATTATTGCATCCTTGAGTTATATGCTCAATTTGATGGATGATATCGGTGAAGTTGATGATACTGATCACCTCGGAAATAAGAGAGTTCGTTGCGTTGGTGAACTCATTCAAGATAAATTCCGTGCTGGTTTAGTCAAGATGAAGAGAACTATTCATGATCGTATGTCAACATCCGATTTGAATGCTCTTACCATCACTAATTTGATCAATATTAAAGCTTTAACTGGTGCTGTTGGTCAATTCTTCAATTCTGATTCATTATCTCAATTCATGGATCAAACCAACCCATTAGCTGAGCTTGCAAATAAAAGACGTCTTTCTGCTTTAGGACGTGGTGGTCTTACAAGAGACCGTGCTTCTAGCGCTGTTCGTGACGTCCATCCAACTCATTACGGACGTATTTGTCCTATTGAAACTCCTGAAGGTCAAAATATCGGTTTGATCTCTAATCTTGCTTGTTATGCTAGAATCAACGATTATGGCTTTATCGAAACTCCATATCGTCCTGTCAAGGATGGTATCATCGATAATGATCCTGCTCATGTCGTTTGGTTCACTGCTAGCGATGAAAGACATCACATCATCGCTCAAGCTAATGTCAATGCTGATAAAGAAACTAAGAAGATTCTTGATGAAACAGTTTCTGCTCGTATCAATGGCGAATATGTTTCTGTCAAACCTACTGAAGTTGATTATATTGACGCAAGTCCTAAGCAAATCGTTTCTATCGCAGCTGCTTGTATTCCATTCCTTGAAAATGATGACGGAAAACGTGCTTTGATGGGTTCTAATATGCAACGTCAAGCTCTTCCTCTTCTTCACCCAGAAGCTCCATATGTTGGAACTGGTTTAGAAGATAAAATTGCTCACGATTCAGGTGAAGCTCTTTTAGCTGAATTTGATGGAACTATAACTTATGCTGATGGAACTGAAATCAGAGTTTTATCCGATAAAGGCTTAGAAAAATCATATCAATTACGTAAATTTGTTCGTTCAAATAAGCGTACTTGTATCAACCAAACTCCTATTGTCAAAGCTGGCGATAGAGTTAAAGAAGGTGATATCATCGCTAATGGTTCTTCTATGGATAAGGGCGAACTTGCTTTAGGTCAAAATGTCACTATTGCCTTCACAACATGGCATGGTTATAACTACGAAGACGCTGTTCTTATTTCCCAACGTTGTATCAGTGATGATCTTTTCACTAATCTCATCATCGAAGAATACAGTGTTGAAAGACGTAAGACAAAATTAGGTGTTGAAGAATTCACCCGTGATATTCCAAATCTTGCTGAAGATAAGAAGGCTCACTTGGATGAAACTGGTTGTGTAATTCCAGGTACTGAAGTCAAAGAAGGTGATATCCTTGTTGGTAAAACAACTCCAAAAGGTGAAACAACAATCACCAATAATGAAAATCTTTTGAGATCTATCTTCTCTTCTAAATCTGATGAAGATAAAGATAGCTCTATGAGAGTACCTCATGGTGGCGAAGGCATCGTTTTAGATGTCAGACGTTTCTCTAAAGAAAAAGGTGATGAATTATCTTCTGATATCTTAGAATGCATCAAAGTTTATGTCATTCAAAAGAGAAAGATTCAAGTCGGTGATAAAATGTCTGGACGTCACGGAAATAAAGGTGTTATTTCTCGCGTTCTTCCAGTTGAAGATATGCCTTATATGCCAGATGGAACTCCAGTTGATATTTGTTTATCACCAATGGGTGTTCCTTCCCGTATGAACATCGGACAGGTTCTTGAAGTCCAATTAGGTTATGCCTGCAAAAAACTCGGAGTTAAAGTTTCTACTCCTGTTTTCGATGGTGCAACCAATGAAGAAATCGCTGGCTTTATGGAAAAAGCTGGTATCGATCCGGATGGAAAGACTGTCTTATATGATGGACAAACTGGTGAACGTTTTGATTCCCGTGTTGCAGTCGGTGTCATGTACATGATTAAACTCGATCACATGGTTGAAGATAAACTTCACGCTCGTGCTACTGGTCCATATTCTTTAGTCACTCAACAACCACTCGGCGGTAAAGCTCAAAACGGTGGTCAACGTTTCGGTGAAATGGAAGTTTGGGCCCTTGAAGCATATGGTGCTGCTTATACCTTACAAGAAATGCTCACTATCAAATCCGATGATATGGTAGGAAGAAATAAGACCTATGAAGCAATTCTTAAAGGTGAAGGTATTCCAAAACCAAATATGCCAGAATCAACACGTGTTCTTATCAAAGAACTTCAAGGTCTTGCTGTTGATGTCAAGCTTTGTGATGTTTCTAATCAAGAAATCAATATGGATACCATTTCTGAAGAAGCAGAAAGAGATTCACGTCGTATTCATCATGATATTGTCAATTATGACGCAAAGCAAAATGAACGCCGTGAAGACAATCGTAGATATAGCAATTATATTTATGAAGATGAAGAACAAGAAATCGAAGCCATCAAACCAAGTGATCTCGCAAATGAGAATGCTGTTGATGATGCCGATGAAAATGAATAATTGGAGGTGATGGACAATGTTTGACTTAAATAAACTCAAGTCGATTAAGATTGGCCTTGCATCCCCTGAACAAATTCGTTCTTGGGGTCATGGTGAAGTCACCAAGCCAGAGACTATTAATTATCGTTCTCAAAAACCAGAACCAGATGGTCTTTTCTGCGAAAAGATCTTTGGCCCTGTCAAAGATTTTGAATGTCATTGCGGACATTACAAAAAAGCCTCTTCTGCTGGTAAAGTTTGCGAAAAGTGTGGCGTTGAAGTCACTCTTAAAGCTGTCAGACGTGAACGTATGGGATACATCAATCTCGCATTCCCATGCGCCCACATTTGGTATGTCAAAGGAAGCCCATCAAAGATGGGTCTTGTCCTTGGCATTGCTCCAAAGGATTTAGAAGAAGTCATCTACTTCGTTTCCCACATCGTTTTAAATCCTGGACAATCTAAGATCTTAAAATATCGTCAAGTCTTAGATGAAAATGAAGCTCGTGAGATTTTCGGTCAAGTGATTGAAAACGAAATTCTCAATGGTGAAAATTCTCGTTTGACTCCAAATACACCAGAATTTAACAAAGGTTCAAGTATGCTTGATCACATTAAAAATGTTGGTCAACCATTTGATTTTGCAACTGTTAGTAAATATATCACAAGATATACTGGTGCAAAGTTCGGTATTGGTGCTGAAGCAGCTTTACAACTTTTAAAAGAAATTGATCTTGAAGCTGAAATCATCAATGTCAGAAAAGATTTGGAACAAACTTCTGGTGATAAAAACCAAAAGAGAATCAAAGCCATCAAGAGACTTGAAGTTCTCGAGGCTTTCAAGAACAGTGAAATCAAACCTGAATGGATGGTTTTAAGCGTTCTTCCAGTCATTCCACCGGATTTACGTCCGATGATGCAACTTGATGGTGGTAGATATGCTACTAGTGATTTGAACGATTTATATCGTCAAGTCATCATCAAGAACAATCGTTTGAAGAGAGAAATCGAAGAACACGCTCCTAGTGTTATTCTTCTCAATGAAAAGCGTATGCTTCAAGAAGCCGTTGATGCTTTGATTGATAATGAAAGAAGAACAAAGCCAGCTACCTCAATTTCTGGTACAACTCTTCGTTCTTTAAGTTCTACCTTAAAAGGTAAGCAAGGTCGTTTCCGTCAAAACCTTCTCGGTAAGCGTGTCGATTATTCTGGCCGTTCAGTTATCGCTGTCGGTCCTGAACTCAATATGGATGAATGCGGTTTGCCACGTGAAATGGCAGTTCAACTTTTCCGTCCATTCATCGCTCACTATCTCATCTCTAAGAAAGATTCCAATGTCACAAGTCAAAGACAAGCTGATGAATTGATTGCAAGAAAAGATCCACGCGTCTATGATGCAATTGAACAAATCACTGAAAATCACCCAGTTCTTTTAAACCGTGCTCCTACCCTTCACCGTCTTGGTATTCAAGCATTCCGTCCTATCTTAATCGAAGGAAAAGCTATTCGTTTACATCCGCTTGTTTGCCCAGGATTCAACGCTGACTTCGATGGTGATCAGATGGCTGTTCACGTTCCACTTTCTAGACAAGCACAAGCTGAAGCTATGTCTTTAATGCTTGCTAATCACAATATTTTAAAACCATCTGACGGACAACCAATCTGTGTTCCAAGTCAGGATATGATTTATGGTAATTATTACTTAACCTTGGAAGATGACCAAGATCAAGATGATGATTACGCCAAATATTATGAAAAGCGCAATGAATTAGATATGCGTGATAAATTCTTGAGTTACAAGAAGTACGAAGGTAAAGTTTTCTCTGATCCTAGTACTGCAATTCTCGCTTATCAAAATGGCATCATCTCTTTGCGTACAAGAATCTTTGTTCCTGCTTCTTCTTTAAACAAGACTTGGATCAATGATGAAAAGTATGCTTCTATTAAGAATTCTTATCTTTTGACAACAGTCGGCAAACTCATCTTCAACGATATCTTCCCAACTGACTTCCCATTCATCAACTTCCCATATTCTGCAACTTCTTTAAAGAAACATGGTTTAAAAGTTGATAAGAAAGCTCTTAAGGATGAATTAAAAGCTAACTTTGAAGAAACTCCACTCACTTTCTTTGTCACTTCTAAAGAAGCTTATGATGCAGTTATCACTGCTCATGTCTATAAAGAAGGTGAAGATTTCGATGTCTTCAGAGAATATGCAAAATTACAACCAACCCGTTCTCCAATCGAGAAAAAGGGTATCAAGACTATGATGGATTATGTCTTCCGTAAGTACGGAGCTGTTGAGACAGCAAAGATTATGGATGCATTCAAGAACCAAGGTTTTGATTATTGTACTAAGTCTGGTCTTACCATTTCTCTTGATGATATGCAACCACTTCAAGGTCGTGATGAAGACTATAAGAATTGTAGAAATGAAGTTGCAAAGATTGAAGAAAATTATGATTTGGGCTTCTACACTGATGAAGAACGTCATAATGCAGTCATCGCAGCTTGGACAAGTGTCAAGGATGTCAATTTGACTGAAAAACTTCATGCACGTATGGCTTCTGCTCCTAGAAACCCAATGTTCATGATGATGGAATCTGGCGCTCGTGGTAGTGAAGATAACTACATGCAGCTTATCGGTATGAAAGGTTGTATGCTTGATTCTACTGGTGTTGCTATCGAAGTCCCAGTCACTGACTGTTATGCTGATGGTTTGAGTGTCAGTGAATACTTCACTTCAACTCACGGTACTCGTAAAAATGGTTCCGATACTGCTTTGAAGACTGCGGACTCTGGTTATTTAACTCGTAAACTTGTCGATGTCTCTCACAATGTCGTCATCCGTGAAGAAGATTGTCACTGTGATCACGGCGTTGTCGTCATGGAATTAAAGGGTATCGCATCCTTATATGATCGTATCGTCGGTCGTTATTCAATGCGTGATATCATCAATCCAGAAACTGGTGAAATCATCGTTCCTGGAAATGAATTCATCAACGAAGATTTAGCTACTAAAGTTGTAGCAGCTGGAATCAAAGAAGTTGAAATCCGTTCCATTCTCACTTGTGAAAGCACTGATGGCGTTTGTGTCCACTGCTATGGTCGTAACCTTGCTACTGGTCAAATCGCTACTATCGGTGATACTGTCGGTATCATGGCCGCTCAATCAATCGGTGAACCAGGTACTCAGCTTACATTAAAGAACTTCCACACTGGTGGTGTTGCAGGTGTTAAAGATATTACTACCGGTCTCCCACGTGTCTCTGAAATTCTTGAAGTCCGTAATCCAAAACCAAAGAGCCAAGCTCTTATTTCCACTATCCGTGGTACTGTCATAGATATCAAAGATGTTGGTTTGCGTCATGAATTCACTGTTAAGAATGAACTTGAAGAACAAAAGTTCTTATCTTATCCAAGTGCTGTTCCTAATGTTAAACAAGGCGATGAAATCGAAGCTGGTCATGCTCTTACTAAAGGTCATGTCAATCCAAAAGAACTTCTTGAATGCACAGACCTTCTCACTTTGAGAAGATATCTCATCAAGGAAGTTGAAGATGTTTATTCTGGAAACGGTATTGCTATTTCTGATAAGCACCTTGAAATCATCGTTCGTCAAATGACTAACAAGCTTCTCATCATCAATCCTGGTGATACAGATATGCTTCCTGGTCAAAGAGTCAATGATGTCATCTTCACTGAGAAGAACCAAAAGGTTCTCGCTCATGGTGGAAAACCAGCAGTCGGTCGTCCGATTGTCTTAGGTATCACCAAAGCTGCTCTTGATACTGAATCCTTCCTTTCCTCTGCCTCCTTCCAAGAAACCACTCGTGTCTTGACCGAAGCTGCAATTAAGGGTAAGGTCGATCATCTCTGCGGTTTGAAGGAAAATGTCATGATTGGTAAACTTATCCCAGCTGGTACTGGTTTAAAACCATTACTTTCAGAAGAAGATGCTAATATCGATGCTTCCGAAGTTGTCTCTCAAGAAACACTTTTGAAGTCTGATAATGCTATTGTCTCTGCTGACGCAAAAGCTGAGATGGAAGTCAATCAAAAGCAATAATTTATAAATAAAATATGGTCTTACATTTATGTAAGGCCATATTCTTTGCAGCCGTAGTTCAGTGGTAGAACGATAGCTTCCCAAGCTGTATATACGGGTCCGATTCCCGCCGGCTGCTCCATTTAAGAAGAATAGGTTTGATACAATGTTATCAAGCCTTTTTCTTTTGGCGGATAGGGGATATTTTCCCTTCCGCAAATAATCAGAGGCCTGGAATAGGTGGTATTTGCCATCTGTTCTGGGCCTTTTTTCTTTTCTCTAAGACAACAGTTTAGCAAAAAGCCAAAAAGAGCGGCTTGAAATGAGTTCTTCGTGAGCGTCAATACAAACGCCGTCTAGTTTTTAACCTTAGATATTCTCATAATGTATGAGAAATATTGGAGGTTATTTTTATGAAAATTTCATATAAAAAAGAAATGCTATACAAAAGCGTTCAAGAAAAAATTCAAACAAATCATTTATCTATTAGAAAAGCTTGTCTAACGCATGGTATGAATGATACTTCAGCTTACAGGCATTGGGTTAAGAAACAAGCAGTAAACTATTCAACTATCTCTAGTGCCAAATTTCTAAAATAGATTTAGGTACCTTATTTGCATGGTGTTGGTGAACTTTAATCGTTTTTATTCGTTTTCTTCGATTTTTTACCAAAAACATCACGATATCTTATCTT
>CAVJWL010000042.1:0-13949 GCA_963653505.1 uncultured Prevotellaceae bacterium | reverse complement strand
AAAAGAAATCTATATTATTTCGCTAAGGAATGGCCTTATAAAGATGTGAAGCCAAGAATTATTGTTGAAGAAGTACTCAACAAAGATAGTAAAGATACTGCTTTGACTGATTACAAATGGTTTTGTTTCAATGGCGAACCGAAGGTGATGTATATCGGTGAGGATGCTGGTGTGAATCCATCTTGTTGTTTCTTCGATATGGAATATAACAAGATAGATATGAGAGGTGTTGATCCTTTGATGGATGTGATTCCTTCTAAACCATCTCATTTTGAAGAGATGAAGGAAATAGCAAGAAAACTATCAAAAGGTATGCCTCATGTCAGAGTTGATTTCTATATTGATGAGAATGATAGATTATATGTTGGTGAAATGACTTTCTTCCACAGTGCTGGATTTGGAAGATTCTATCCGGAAGAGAAAGAATTGATGATGGGTAGCTATATTGATTTGAAGAACTTGAAATAATATAGAGGAAGTGATATTAAAATGATTTGTATTTTATTATGTGCTGGATATGCCACAAGAATGTATCCTTTGACTGAAAATTTCCCAAAGCCTTTGCTTGAAATTAAAGGTAAGGCTTTGATTGATTATTTGATTGATGATTTAGAAAGTAAGAATCATATCAATCAGTATGTGATTGTTTCAAATCATAAGTTTATTAATCATTTTAATAATTGGAAAGAAAATCATAATATTAAGAATATCACTGTTTTAGATGATGGCTCGACTGCAAATGAAAATCGTTTAGGTGCTGTAAAAGATATTGAATTTGCAATTGATTCTTTGAATATCAAGGAAGATATTTTAGTTCTTGCTGGTGATAACTTACTTGATTTCTCAATGAATGATTTCATCGAATATTCTACTATTAAGAATTCAAATTGTGTGATGAGATATTATGAAAATGAATTACCTAGGCTTCAAAGAACGGGTGTTGCTGAAATTGATGAGAGTGATTTGATTCTTTCGATGGTAGAAAAACCCAAAGATCCAAAATCAAATTGGGCGATTCCTCCGTTCTATATTTTCAAGAATGATTATTTATCTGAATTAAAAAAAGGAATAGATGAAGGATGTAAAGTCGATTCTCCTGGTGGATTCATTGAATGGTTTTCTAAAAGAAATCCAGTGTATGCTTATTTGATGCCAGGTAAGAGAATGGATATAGGAAATATAGATGATTATAATAAAATAAAATGATTCGATACATTTATTTAGTATAATAATCTATATTAGGAGTGCAATCTTATGCTAAAACAAAATATTGACCTAAATGGGAAGACTATTCTTGTTACAGGGGCGGCTGGTTTTATTGGTTCAAATCTAGTAAAAGAACTTTTTAAAAGTTATTCTTCAATTCATATTGTCGGATTAGACAATATGAATGATTATTATGATGTCTCTATCAAAGAATATAGACTGAATGAAATTGAAGAAATCGTTAAGAATAAAGAAAATGTTGAATGGGATTTCTATAAAGGAAATTTAGCTGATAAATCATGCATCGATGATTTATTCTCTAAATATGCTTTTGATGTTGTTGTCAATTTGGCTGCTCAAGCGGGTGTCAGGTATTCAATAACGAATCCTGATGCTTATATCGAATCGAATTTGATTGGTTTCTATAACATTCTAGAAGCCTGTCGACATTCTTATGATGATGGTAGAAGTGGTGTTCAACATTTGGTTTATGCTTCATCCAGTTCTGTCTATGGTTCAAATAAAAAGGTTCCATATTCAACAGATGATAAGGTTGATAATCCTGTTTCTCTTTATGCAGCCACAAAGAAATCTAATGAATTGATGGCTCATGCTTATTCAAAACTTTATAACATTCCTTCCACTGGTCTTCGTTTCTTTACTGTCTATGGACCCGCTGGAAGACCAGATATGGCTTATTTTGGTTTTACAAATAAACTTATCAATGGTGAGACGATTCAGATATTCAATTATGGGAACTGTAAAAGAGATTTCACCTATGTCGATGATATCGTTGAAGGTGTGAAAAGAGTGATGGAGCATGCTCCTGAAAAGAAAAATGGAGAGGATGGATTACCAATACCTCCATATAGAGTCTATAACATCGGAAATAATCATCCTGAAAATCTCTTAGACTTTGTGAATATCCTTGAGGAAGAACTAGTCAAAGCTCATGTTCTTCCTTCTAATTATGATTTTGAAGCTCATAAGAAGCTTGTTCCGATGCAAGCAGGGGATGTACCGATCACATATGCAGATACAACACCTCTTGAAGAAGACTTTGGTTTTAAACCATCGACTCCTTTAAGAGAAGGGCTTAGAAGATTTGCTATCTGGTATCATGATTTCTATCAGAAGAAGTGATTTAAAGAGGAATAGTATATATGAAAATTGCAGTTGCGGGAACCGGGTATGTTGGACTATCACTTGCTGTACTTTTAGCCCAGCATAATGAGGTCATAGCTGTTGATGTTGTCAAAGAAAAGGTCGATAAGATAAACAATAAGATTTCTCCAATTCAAGATGAATATTTAGAGAAATATTTAAAAGAGAAAGATTTGAATTTAAAAGCAACAACAAATGGAATTGATGCCTATAAGGATGCTGAGTTTGTCATTATAGCGACACCAACGAATTATGATTCAAAGATGAATTTCTTTGATACATCTCATGTCGAAGAGGTTATTTCTTTAGTCAAAGATGTAAATCCAAATGCAATTATAATCATCAAGTCTACAATTCCAGTTGGATATACAAAATATGTAAGAGAAAAGTTTGACTCTAAGAATATTATCTTTTCTCCTGAATTCTTAAGAGAATCAAAAGCCTTATTTGATAATCTATATCCATCAAGAATCATTGTCGGGACAGATTTGGATGATGAAAGACTTGTCAAGGCTGCTCATGTCTTTGCTGATCTTTTAAAAGCAGGAGCAATCAAAGAGAATATCGATACCCTATTTATGGGATTTACCGAAGCAGAAGCGGTAAAACTATTTGCAAATACATATTTAGCTCTTAGAGTTTCTTATTTCAATGAACTTGATACTTATGCAGAAGTTAAAGGTTTAGACACAAAGCAGATTATCAATGGCGTCTGTTTAGATCCTAGAATCGGTGATTTCTATAATAATCCATCCTTCGGATATGGAGGTTATTGTCTTCCGAAGGATACAAAACAGTTGCTTGCTAATTATCAGGATGTTCCTGAGAATTTGATACAAGCGATTGTTGAATCAAATCGTACAAGAAAAGATTTCATCGCAGATCAAATCCTTACAAAAGCAGGATATTATTCAGCTAATTCCATTTATGATAAAGATAAAGAAAAATATATCACTATCGGTATCTATCGACTGACTATGAAATCAAATTCTGATAATTTCAGAGCTTCTGCTATTCAAGGGGTTATGAAAAGAGTGAAAGCCAAAGGTGCTGAGGTCATCATCTATGAACCAACATTAAATGATGGTGATACATTCTTTGGCTCCAAAGTTGTGAATGATATAGATAAATTTAAAAATACTTCTGATGTCATCATTGCTAATCGATATGATAAAATTCTAGATGACGTAGAGAATAAGGTCTATACAAGAGATTTGTTTAAGAGAGACTGAATTTGATATCACTTTTGTTGACAATAGTATCATATTTCATAAATTGGCTTAATATAGGATATGTAATATTTAAAATTCATAATATAATTACAACATCATAATAAAATATTGTATCTATTATTTGATATTTGATTCACTATATTTATAGTTTTGGAGAAAAGAGTTATGGATAAATTTGGTTTTGGTTATGATTTATATAGGAGATGTCAAGTCTATAAGATGAGTTTAATTAAGCAATATATATATATATATTAGCTAATAGAGATTTAAAATGTATAAAGACTTATCGTAAAGCGAATTATCATTTTAAAAAGAATCATAGGATTAGACATTTATATTATGAAATTAAATTGAAGAGATTATGCTATAAATACGACTTCAATGTACCGAGTTCTACGAGTATTGGTAAAGGTTTATTTATAGGTCATAATGGACCAATCATTATCAATAATGAAGCCATTATTGGTGATAATTGCAATATTGCAACGGGTGTTACAATCGGAAGAGAAAATAGAGGTAAAAGATTTGGTTGTCCTACAATCGGAAATAAAGTATGGATAGGTACGAATTCTACGATTGTTGGTAAGATAACAATAGGAGATAATGTATTGATAGCTCCAAATAGTTATATTAACTATGATGTACCAGCTAACTCCATTGTTGTTGATGGTAAAATTATTAAGAAAGAGAATGCGACTGAATCTTATATTTGTTATACAGTATAGATACTTGAATAGGGAGGAACATTTGTAAATATGAAAATTTGTATGATTGGACATAAATATGTTCCTTCTAGAGAAAAGTGAGGTTTATCTAATGAATTTAAAAGTTAAAGCTTTTTTAAAAAGAATAAATAGAACTAAAATTGTTCATAATACAAGACAATGGTTATATTTTGAAAAGAAAATATTGAAACATACATTTAAACCTCAAACAATTGAAATTGATAATGATGCATATAATAAATTATGTCAATTAAGAAAATTTGATGGGATTATTCCTAATCTTAATATTTTAGAGGATAATTCATATGATGTTTCAATTATTGTTCCTTGTTATAATGTTGGTCCTTTTGTTAAGGAATGTATTGATTCTATTATCAATCAGAAGACTCAATATAAATATGAAATTATTTTGATTAATGATGGTTCTACAGATAATACATTAGATATTATCAATGAATATAAGAAATTAGATAATGTTGTAATTATTGATAAGCCAAATTCCGGACCGGGTCAAAGCAGAAACATTGCAATTGAAAAGTCAAGAGGGAAATACATTATTTTTGTCGATAGTGATGATTTTGTTACCGAATATTGTGTCGATGATTTATTGAACGCCGCTTATTTTAAAGATTTTGATTTAGTTGAAGCACAGCATGTAAATATCGGGGGGGGTACAAGCATAAAGCCTCTTATGTTAAAGATGTATCAAAAGATAAATATTCATTTGCAGGCGGTGTAGCTTGGAAGAGAATATATAAGAAAAAATTGTTCAAAAACTTTTCTTGGATTGAACATGCTTGGTATGAAGATATGACGAATGCAATGGTATTACCTTTATTCTTAAATAAAGTTGGATATCTTAATCAAGTTGTCTATATCTATAGAACAAGAGAAGATTCTATTATGCAACAAACTATCAAACTTAAAAGAATTGAACAGGTTGATAGTGTTCTTACAAAAGTCTTATTATGGAATTATTACAAAGATAATAATTTAAAATTTAATAAAGAACTATTTGGTCAATTCATTAAAGAGATATCTCAAATAGTTACATCAAGAATTAAGAATCAAGATGAAGATATAAAGAAGTTAGCATTCAGTGTTATTTATTCTTTATTAACTGAAGTCGATAAAGTAAACAAAGATATAAAATTATCTCATCAAATGAATAAAATGAAAAAGATAATTTTAGATAAGGATTATTACAATTGGATTGATTAATTCTTTAATTGTAATTATTGAAGGGAGGAACATTTGTAAATATGAAACTTTGTATGATTGGACATAAATATGTTCCTTCTCGGGAAGGAGGAGTTGAGGTTGTTGTTGAAAACCTGGCGACTCGAATGGTGGAACAAGGTCACGAAGTGACTTTGTATAACCGTAAAAGAAAAGAATATGAAAAGATAAGTGAATATAAAGGTTGTAAGATAGAGAGTGTATTCACAATCAATAAGAAATCTTTGGATGCTTTTCTTTCTTCTTTCTTTGCTACTTTAAAGGTGAGAAAAGAAGCAAGAAAAGGCAAATATGATGTTGTTCATTTCCATGCGGAAGGTCCTTGTTTATTTCTTAATTTACTTCCTAAGAAGAAAAAAAGAAAATATAAGGTTGTAGTTACTATCCACGGTCTTGACTGGCAGAGAGGCAAATGGGGTGGCTTTGCTTCTTGGATCATCAAAAGAGGTGAGAAGAAAGCTGTCAAATACGCAGATGAAATCATTGTTCTATCTAGAAATGTAAAGAAGTATTTTAGAGAAGAATATCATAGAACGACTAAATACATTCCAAATGGTATTACTCTTCCTGTTCTTCATGAACCTGAGATTATTAAAAATGAATATGGTTTAGTGAAGGATAGTTATATTTTATTCCTAGCTCGTATTGTTCCTGAGAAGGGTCTTGATTATCTGATTGATGCTTGGAAGTTAGTAAAAAAAGAAATTAGTACTGATATGAAACTTGTGATTGCAGGTGGTGATTCTCACTCGGGTGATTACTTTCAATCTATTGTAAATAAAGTAAAAGATGATGATAGTATTATCATGACAGGTTTTGTCCAAGGACAAAACCTTCAGGAATTATATTCGAACGCTTATCTTTATGTCTTACCTTCTGATATAGAAGGTATGCCGATGTCACTTCTTGAAGCTTTGTCTTATGGAAATGTCTGTCTTGTATCTGATATTCCTGAGAATGTTGAAGTTATCAATGAGGATTGTTTTGTATTTAAACGAGGGGATGTCGATAGACTCAGACATCAAATTAAGAAAATTATCAATCTTCATTTGAAAACTCATGAGAATATGGTGATTCCATATACATGGGATGATGTTGTTAATCAAACTTTAGAATTATATAAAGGAGTTGAAAATGATGGATCAAAAAAATAAGAAAGTTATTGTTGCAAACTATAGATATCATGTTACTGGTGGACCTGAAGTTTATATGTTTAAATTTATTGAAAATTGTAATAGTATTGGTTATGATGCGATTCCTTTTTCAGTCAATTATTCTAAAAATGTAGAAACTCCATATTCGAAATATTTCATTAAGAGTAGAAGTGGTGATAGTGTCTATTATAATGGTATTAAAAAGACTCCGAGTGCAATTTATAGAACTCTATCAGGTGCTTTTTATAATAAAGAAGCAGCTAGAAATATTAAGAAATTAATTAAGGACGAAAATCCTAAGGTATTATACGCTCTTCAAGTTATTAATACTTTGTCACCAAGTATATTTAAAGCTGCTAAGAAAAAAGGATTGACAGTCATACATAGAATTTCTGATTTCAATATGATGTGTCCGAAGAGTGATTTTCTTAGAGGCGAAAATGTTTGTGAATTATGCTTAAAAGGTGATTTAAAACAAGGTATCAACAATCGTTGTTATCATGGTTCAAAGGCTGCTTCTATGATTAGGTGTTATTCGATGATGTATCATAGAAGAAAGAAACTCTATGATTATGTTGATTATTTTATTACTCCAACGAATTTTACTAGAAACAAAATGATTGAAGCTGGTTTTGATGCAAATAAGATTGTGACAATACCGACATTTATAGATTCAACACAAATAACACCGAATTTCGAAAATTATGATTATCTCTTATTCTTAGGTAGATTAGTTCCTGAAAAAGGTGCTAAATATGCTATCGAAGCAATGAAGTATTTAAATGAATATCCTAATTTAAAATTAAAGATAACTGGTCAGTTGACTGATAATGATGATGAATTAAAGAAACTCATTGAAGAAAATCATTTGGAAGATCGAATTGAATTCACTGGATTTGTAAGAGGTAAGGAATTAGAAGATTTGATATCTCATTCTATGGCTGTCTTATGTCCAGCTATTTGGTACGATAATATGCCAAATACAGTCATAGAAGCTTATGCTTATGGAAAACCAGTCATTGCTTCAAATTTTGGATGTTTCCCTGAACTTGTCGATGACAATAAAACTGGTTATTTGTTTAAACCAAAGAATTCAAAGGAATTGGCTGATAAAATTAAGGTATTAGCAAGTGATCATAATCTGTGTCAGACTTTAGGGCATAATGCACGAAATAAGGTTGAAGATGTATTTAATCCTCAACAGCATTTTGAAAAATTAAAAGAATTATTTGAATCTAGAAAGGATTAATATATGGCTGAAAAGAAATTAAATGGTACAGTTATTGTTACTTATAGATGCAATGCTCGTTGCACAATGTGCAACAGATATAAAGCTCCTTCTTTACCAGAAGAAGAAATATCTATTGAAACCATTAAGAAATTACCAAAGATGTATTTCACTAACATCACTGGTGGTGAACCATTCATTAGAACGGATTTACCTGATATTGTTAGAGAACTGTATAAGAAATCAGATCGTATTGTTATTTCTACAAATGGTTTCTTCACCGATAGAATTATCAAATTATGTGAAGAATTCCCAAATGTCGGTATTCGTATCTCGATTGAAGGACTTGAACAAACTAATAATGAAATCAGAGGTTTACCTGATGGTTTCAATAGAGGTTATACAACACTTAAGAAATTAGTTGAAATGAAACATCCTGATGTTGGATTTGGTATGACAGTCCAAGATAAGAATGCACCTGATTTAGTCGCATTATATAAGAAGAGTGAAGAATTAGGTATGGAATTTGCTACTGCATCTCTTCATAATTCTTTCTATTTTGTGGAAGCTAAGAATATAATTCATGATCGTATGATGGTCGCTCAAAATTTTGAAGATTTGATCAATGAATTACTAAAATCAAATTCTCCTAAGAAATGGTTCAGAGCTTATTTCAATCAAGGACTTATCAATTATATCTTCGGACAAAAAAGACTTCTTCCATGTGATATGTCATTTGATACTTTCTTCATTGATCCATATGGTGATGTTATGCCATGCAATGGTACAAAAGATAAAGAAGTCATGGGTAATCTAAATGATCATACTTGGGATGAGGTATGGAATTCAAAACAAGCAGATGGAGTAAGACAAAAGGTTCGCTGTTGTGATCGTAATTGCTGGATGATTGGATCAGTAAGTCCTGCGATGAAGAAATATATTTGGAAACCATCACTATGGGTTATCAAACATAAATTCTTAAGATTCTTTAAGAAAAAGAAATATTCGATGTATGAAAATAAAATCGTTCGTGACTATAGAGATGGTAAAGTAACTAAAGAAGAATTAGATAAATTATCTACATGTGATATGTGTGCTGTTGTCAATAATGGTTTATCTGATGCTTCTAAGGATTTACTTAAGAATAAAACTGGTGAAGAGATTGTCAATGCTGATGTTGAATCTCAAGGATATGAGAAGACAACTTCGAGGTAGGTATGAAAGAAAAACAAAACATTATTCTTTGTGATTGTGAGACAGATGAAGTCAAGGATTTAAAAGATGGTTTAGAATCACTTGACAATGATATATATATATATATATCAAATAAAATCTTACATTGCTAATTGGAAAAGAAAAGGTAAATTAAGTGAACTTAAAAGATATTTGAAATATTTTAGAATTGGTTTTAAATATTTCATTCATAGAAAGAAATATAATATCATCATTGGTTGGCAACAGTTCTACGTATTGATATTAGCCTACTTTTGTTCTATATTTCATGTTAAGAAAAGAAATAAACTTGTTGTAATGAATTTTACTTATAAGAAGAAAAATAAGTTTGGTAAGATTTACCATTCATTTATGGCTAAATGCTTGAATCCCAAATATATTGACTATATTCACGTGCTATCTAAAAATTATGCTACTGAAATATCGAAGGAATTCAATTTTCCACTAGATAGAATTATTGTCACTTATTTTGGTATCAGTGATCATTATGAAGAATATAGTAAGTTAGCTAGACCTTGTAAGTATAAAGATATAAAATATGCATTATCGATTGGTAGAAGCAATCGTGATTTTGATTTCTTAATCAACTCATGGGATAATATAGATTATTATTTGGTTATAATCTCTGATAAATATGAAGGTAAGACAAATAATCCTAATATTGAGATTCTAAGAGATGTATGCGGAAATGATTCATATCCTTGGATTACTAATTGTGAATGTATAATCATTCCAATTGATGATGGAAGTATTTGTTCAGGTGATACTGTATTACTTACTGCAATGAGTTTAAAGAAGAAGGTAATTGTTACTGCTCCTTCAACATTAGCTGAAATGTATGTTGAAAACAACAAGACAGCCTATTGTATAAATAAAACTAAAGAAGAGTTAGAAGAAACAATGAATAAGATTATTTTATCTTCAGATAATTCTATTGGTGAAAATGCTAGAAATTGTTTCTTAGATAATTATTCAAGAAAACAATTAGGTATCAATGTTGCTAAAGCTATTAATGAAAGAAAATAGAAACATTGTTTGCTCAAACAATATGTTAGATTTATTGAACACTTTCTTGTTATATATTTTGAAACTTTAAAATCCTCTCAATTTACCTTGATTTATTCTAATTAGATTATATTAGTTAATTGTTATTCAATTGCTTATTAAAATAATGATTTTAAGGTTATAAATTTGGAGGAAAGATGATTAAAGCAAAACTTAGAGAGATTCTTAAAATAGATCCTCGAACAATGAGAAAATTAAGAAAGATAGTTGCTCCGATAAGAAAAGTAGGAATCAAGAAAAAATTCACAATATATTCCAACAATTGTTGGGGGGGGGAGATTATATGATAAATTCTCTATGCAATATTTAACTCCAGCAATTGGACTATCATTTAAAAATGAAGATTTTATCAAGTTTCTTGAAAATCCTGATTATTATTACAATCAAGATTTAAAACCAATTGATGAAGTTCAAAAGCTGGTTAATGATGAATGGGGATTTTATGATTGTACATGTGCTGATATAAAGATTTTATTTAGACATTATAGAAATGCTGAAGACGGAATTAGTAAATGGAATAGAAGAAAGAAGAGAATTGTAAAGGATAACATCATAGTTAAATTTACATATTTTGATGATGTTATAGATAGAACATTAATTGATAGGTTTATTAACCTACCTTATAAGAAATTAATATTATTTGTTAAAGATGAAGACGTCTATAACGAATATAAAGATAAATGCGTTTGCATATATTTTCCAAAAGATACATATAAATCAGAATTTGTTTCAAGTGATAAATATTTGAAACTTAGGAAAATTAAGAAGATTATTAATGAATAGACTGTTTAATAATATCATTTATCAAAAGGTAAATTTATATAACACAAAATGCTAGATACTATGAATTGACACCTCTCTTTTCTATAACTTCATTTATAGAAAAAATATATGAGTTAACATATTTAGAAATTTTAATGTAAGGACGATTTTTACAATTGTAAAAGGAGGCTAAAGATGTCATCAATTAAACAAAAACTAGAACAAATCAGATTTCTATTTATATTTGGTGATACTGATAAAGCAGACTGGTTGAGAAAAAACATAAGTTTGCATTGATGGGTGAACATATATTGTGGCATCCTAGAAAATATCCTTTGGAAGGACAATTCTTAAAATTACATAATAATATTGCTGTAGCAGCTAATGTTGATTTTACAATTCATGACGTATGTCATTATGTATTTAATTACCAAGATAAAGATAATCAAGTTGAATACTTCTGTGGCTGTATTGAAATATTTGACAATGTAATGATTGGTGCTAACTCTCGAATCATGCCTAATGTGAAAATAGGACCGTATGCAATCGTTGCTGCTGGATCTCTCGTCACAAAAGATGTTCCACCTGGAACAATCGTGGGGGGACCTGCTAGAGTTATTGGGTCTTATGATTCATTAAAAAATAAGAGATTAGTATATTCTAAGGAGATTTTAGAAGCTAAGAACAGAGGCATTAATGTGGACGATTATTTATGGCAAGAGTTTTATAAAAAAAATAAACAATAAAAAAAGAATTGAGTGTATTATATGATAGAAATTGATTCAAGAGGAACAGTTTTTGAATTGTTAGATAATGAAACATTTAGACTAAAATAAGAATTGTACAAAACCAAAAGACTATATCATTATTCTACAAGTGATAACATCAATAATATTGTAAAATCCAGATCAATTTGGTTGACTTCATTTGAAAAACAAAAAACAGAATTATGTTATAAACCTTGTAGAGATGGAATATTTTATGCTTCTTCTTTTAGTCTTGAACAAATTGATTTTGCGATTTTAGAAGAAAAAGGATTTAAGGGAAAATTAAGAATTGATTCGCATTTGATAATTGATATGGATGATTTAAATTCATTCATTGATAAAGATGCAGGTTGAATAATCGTGACAAAAAATGATAAATTCATTATATCATTTGCTAATCATTCATTAAGACACAAAAGTACTCTTTCTAAAGACTACTTAAATAGAATTTTTGTTGATTCTCATTTTGTTAAAGTTGATTATGATAATAAAAGGGAAAATATTAGTAATTTAGAATTAGAAGATGGAAAGCACATTTGTTGGAAAGAAAGTTAAAGATAAATATGCTTATCAAAATGAATTGAAACTGATTGCTGAGTTAAAGAGTCCAATAAGAATTGAAATAGAAGATATAGATAGGATTGAATTTAAATTCAATAATAATGTTAAATTAACAAAAATAGATAAATAACCAAACTATTATAGTGGTACTGATGGGTGTTGTTTCATGAGTTGATAATATCGGATTTATTGAATAAGGTAAAATTCATGAGTGCAATAATAAATATTATATTTGATTTGTACACACATTAAACAAGTCGATCAGAACTAAATATGATATATTCATCTTATCTATTAGAAAGGAGGATTGAATAATATGAAAATGACAACTATACAATTTAAAAAGTATTATGAAGAATATTATCAAAATCTTCCTTTAGATAAGGATAAGATAGATGAGTTGATGAATACTTGGAAATATTATAAAGATAAAATAGATAATAAATCATTAACACCTATAGAATATAATTCTAAGAAAGAGAATTTTAATGATAATAGTTATTCTCTTCAATATTTTATAGAAAGAGGTTCTAACTATCCAGGTAGTTTTGGTCAAATGATTTCAGGTAAACTTGTCTTATGGGTAGAAGGAGTTAAGCCTAATCTTATATATCATGATTGCAGAAATGATAAATCTGTAATCACTGAATCAGAATCAAACCTTCTCTTAAATGATATCTTAGATTATTTAAGTAAGTTATTTGCTAATGTTTCAATAGATGATGTTGATTCCTATATGAATAGTAATTCCTTAACTCTAGCCTTTGGTTCTAAAACTTTCTTAGAGAAGATGATTATCTTTAATTCTTGGACAAATACAAATATTAAATATAAACTTATCTTCATTTATAATTTCTCAAAATCAGATACACTTGAAATTATAGATAAAGATAATATCAATGTTCTTGATTTCCTAAATGATAATAGTAAATCTAATTTAAATAAAAACTATTTATTAACATCAAAACTATTAGAAATACTTGGTATAGATAAACCTTCTATCTATGATTTAGTTAAATTAGGTTGGTGTTATTGGGAACTTACGGGATCCCTAGATAGAAATACAATTCTAAATGATGATTATAAAAATATTATCTACTACGGTCCTCCTGGTACTGGTAAGACATATGCAGTTAAGAAAGCCTTGAGTGGTACTGATAATATTGTTACTAAGTTTGTTCAATTTCATCCAGGATTTACATACGAAGATTTCATTGAAGGAATTAAGCCTTGCTCTATAGATAACAATGGTAATTTAAAATTCAGTATTATTAATGGAGTATTTAAACAGTCCTGTATAGATGCTGCGCATAATAAGGCAAGAGAATATTATTTTGTCGCTGACGAGATAAATAGAGCAAATCTATCAAGTGTCTTTGGTGAAACCTTATCTTTACTTGAAGATGATTATAGATACGATATAGACGCTAGTGATCATAATGATAGTCTATGTCAGACTCCTTTAGGGAATGTGATTAAAAGATTATATTTAGAATCAAAGTCTCTAGAAGAAAAGAAAGAAATAGAGAAATTGATATTTACTCAGGATAAAAATGGTGATGTACTATTTGGAATTCCTAAAAATGTTCATTTCATCGGTATGATGAATGATG
>CAVJWL010000041.1:0-14506 GCA_963653505.1 uncultured Prevotellaceae bacterium | reverse complement strand
TTTTTTATCCATTCATTCCGGAATGAATGGATAAATATCTTTTACACATAATTTATTCTACTTCCTTATATATGTTGAAGTAATTAATATTTAAAAACTGAAAAAACATTGGATTATTTTGCTATAATAATAAAAGTGCATCTTAAATTTTAAAGCGAATAAATTATATATTTTATATTACACGTCTTTGTAAGCGCTTAAATATGATATAATTTACAAGCAAATTAATGAATTTAAGGAATTAAAACATGAAAAAAATATTATTTATATGTCAAGGCAATATTTGTAGATCACCAGCAGCTATGTTTTATTTAAGATATAGACTTGATGAATTATCATTGTTAGATCAATATCTTGTTACTTCTGCTGCTCTTGAAATGTCAACCGATGGAATGGATATGGAACAAAATATGAAAGATGAACTTGATAAATATAATATTCCATATCACTTACATGGTGCTCATAAATTGAATCCAAGAGAATTTTTAGAACAAGATTATGTTCTCTACATGGAAAAATATCAAAAGATATTGATTGGAAGAATTATGTCAAATAATCATATGGAAAAAGCTCATAGATTATATGATTATACTGGTGTTGGAAAAGATATTTTAGATCCCTATGTCAACGGCGATTATGAAACAGCCTTTAAAGATATAATGACAGCAGTGGATGCTTTTATTGATTTAGAAATTTTAAATAAAAAATAAATGAAAAAGGGTATAACATACCGTTTAATGAGTAAGAACTCACTTGGTAATTATACCCTTTTATCATATTTATTTAGTTGTTGCGCCTTCAAATAATGATTTCATATTTTCATAAATGCTTTGGCATTTATCATCAAATGTGAAATCAGAAGTAAAAACTTCAGCTACTGTTTCGTTATTCTTTTTTTCTTGATAAATAAAACCGTCACCATCTTTTTCAGGAATGTTGATTTTGCATTCACTTCCATTTGCTTTGAATGTAAAGTCAACGTGGTAATAGTTATAAGCTCCACCATATTGTTGTACTGCATCAGTTATTTTATCAAGAGTTGGCTTAAATTTTTCGTTGATGCTCAATAATAAGTTATATCCGACATCATATGTTAAATTTACAGATTCAACTACACTAACATATGTTTTTGAATTAGCTATTTCATTTGTTTTTGATAAACAAAAATCGGATAAATAAGTCAATTTGATGGATGGGTTTGTAGGTGTGATTGCATTATTTTCTTTTCCAGATTGATTAGTAGAAATAGAATTCGAATTTTGACAACTAGCTAAAGCCAAAACAGCAAAACAAGATAATACTAATTTTTGTAATTTCATAAATTAATCCTCCGTTAAATAGATGACACCATCAATCTTGTCTTTGTTGAACATATAGGTTCCTCTATTGCTTTCCCATCCTACATGTACTAAACCAAAAGTTCCATAATCTCTAACATTATAATATCCAATACCTAACGACCAATGATTTTCAGTATGAACAATACAAGGATTATAATCGCTTGTTATATCGTACATTTTTTGAAAAGCATTTGATGAGCTATGTATAGCTTTTAAATTGCAATTTCTTTCTTTGAAAAATGAATTTAATCCAGAAACCATTAACGTAGATGTTGATGTTTTATTTTCAGCAACTTTGAATCTAACACAGAAATCTTCGATAACAAATTGAACCTTGTAAGAATCATCTTCGTAATTTACTGGCATCGTATAATTTGGATATAAATTTACATAAGCACTACAATTTATATCATAAAATCCAGTTAGCATTGCCGCAGCAACAGGACCACATGCATTTCCGTAATATGGACTTGTGCTATCAAAATTTTGATAATAGTCTGGTGCAGGTTCAAGGTGATATTCAGTGTGATAAGCTGATTTGCTTGATTTATAAACTGATGAAGGAACTGATGGTAAGGTTCCACTATAAGAAGAAGCTAATTCGATATTAGATTCTGATGTGACATCTAAAATACCTTCATTGTAATTATTATTTAATGTTGAACTAATATCATCAAAATCATTGTAATAATATCCGTTTTTGATATCTAAGTAAGGATCGACAGTTCCGATATGGATAAAATCGATTGACTTATTTTTTAATAAGTAAGCACCTACGTAATTGTTATTAGAATCAAAAACTTTGTTTAATTTAACTTTTGTATTATCTTCTGTTTTAAGAGAATAGGTGACTGTACTACAATTGTTAAATTCCGGAATAATCTCTTCCAACGGCAACTGATTTTGGTTGATGGATGATAGAAGGGTAACTAATGTCAAAATTTCTTTAATCATTTTAAATTTCCCTCCGATGATTATGAGAAAATTATAAATTGATAAAAATAAAAAAGCAAAAAAATAAAATCTTTAGTTAAACAAATTTTATTGAAAAAGCCATGAATTATTAATATTTTTTTAAAAAAAGCAATAATAAATTAAAATTCACAAAAAATGAATTTCTATTGAAACCGGTTTCATTCATAGCAAATGAATTTAAGTCTTTGTTTTTTTAAAATATATCTAAAATTAAGGCTTATTTTGATTTTATTGTATCAATTTAGCTATTCAAAATTGCTATCGCTGATTATTCAAATTAAAAATAGCTATTGAAATTCAGTGTGAATTCAATAGCTATTAGTTTTATCAACTAAATAATTTGAACGTTTTTATTTCTGAAAATTGGTGCTAAAATCTCGTGAATGATAAGAGGTACACAAGCCATAGTTGCTAAGAACAACCATTCTTCAATATCTAAGGAAACTGTTGAGAAAATAGTTGTTACACCGTTGACTTCTGTGACAAAGATTTGAAGAGCAAAACCTGCAATGAAAGAAACTAATAACATCCAGTTTTTATCTTTGAAAACATGAATGAAACTGTGCTTGATATCAGTCATACCAATCATATGGAAGATTTGACTCATTGCAAGAACTGTAAATGCAAATGTTGTTGCTTCTTTATGAACGACTTCTGAGTTCATACAATTGACAAAGCCGTTATATCCACTTCCCCAGCTTAGTCTAGTGACTTCATCGACTACTGGTGCAAAATTAGCACTAGAATTTGTAAATGCAAGAATTCCAGGAATTAAATAAGCGACGAATGTAATTAAGAAAATTACAAATCCATAACCTAAACAGAACTTGAATCCACCATGAGCGAAAACACCATCTTTTGGATTTCTTGGCTTTTGCTTCATGATTCCTTTTTCTTTGTTATCCATACTCAAGGCGATTGCTGGAAGTGAATCAGTTATCAAATTAATCCATAAAATTTGAAGTGTTTCAAGTGGTGTTGGTAAACCTAAGATAAGAGTGAAGAACATTGTCAATACTTCACCGAAGTTTGAAGATAAAAGGTAGAAGATAGCTTTTTTAACGTTAGAGTAGATACCTCTTCCTTCTTCAACTGCTTTTTCAATGGAAGCAAAGTTATCATCAGTGAGCACCATATCAGCTGCTGATTTTGCAACATCAGTACCAGTGATACCCATAGCAAGACCGATATCGGCAGCTTTTAATGATGGAGCGTCATTGACACCATCGCCTGTCATAGAAACTATATTATCGGATGCTTTTAATGCTTTGACAATTTGGACTTTATTTTCTGGAGAAACACGAGCGAATACATTCGTTGTTTTTACTTTTTCTTTCAATTCTTCTTCGCTTAAAGAATTGATTGCATCTCCGCTCATACACTGAGATATATCATCAGCGATATTCAAATTTTTTGCGATTGCAAAGGCAGTATCTTTATGATCACCTGTGATCATAACTGTTCTGATACCAGCTTCTTTTAGTTTTAATACTGCTGGTTGAGCTTCTTTTCTTTCAGGATCAATCATACCGACCATGCCAACATAGATGAGATGTTCTTCATCCATTTTGACATTTGCAACACCTTCTTTATAGGCAAAGGCAAGAACTCTATAGGCATCTTTTGCCATCATCCTAGATGCTTCATTGATTCTCTTTATATCTTCATCAGTTATTTCTCTTACTGTTCCATCGATTACTATGTAATCAGTATGTTTTAAAATTGAATCTAAAGCACCTTTTGTATAAATTAGTTCTTTTCCTTCAAATTTGTTTCTGACAGACATCATCTTTCTGACAGAATCAAAGGGAAGTTCATCAACTCTTTCTTGAGATTCTTTTTCGGTTTTTTCTTTCTCAATACCGAATTTATAGGCGTAATCTAATAAGGCAATCTCAGTTGGATCACCATATCTATCGCCATTGATAGATGCATTAGAACATAACATCATACCAGTGGCTAAAAACTGAACTTCATCAAGTTTTAAAGCATCGGCATCTTCGATTCTATCGTTGATATAAACTTTCTTAACTGTCATCTTATTTTGAGTCAATGTTCCTGTTTTATCAGAACAAACAACAGTGACTGAACCTAAGGTTTCAACTGATGGTAATTTTCTAACGATGGTATTAACTTTGACCATCTTTCCAACGCCTAAAGCTAAAGCGATGGTGACAATAGCTGATAATCCTTCCGGAATTGCAGCGACAGCAAGGGCGATTGATTCTTCAAATAAGGAAAGAATTTCCATACCTAAGTTGCTGAAATCATTTGCTCTTGCGCAATTGATAAGCGCCCAAACAAATCCGGCAAGGAATGTGATGATGACAATGATAAGACAGATAAAACCTAATTGTTTTGAAAGCTTGGCTAATTTCTTTTGAAGTGGGGTTTCCTCATCTTCGTTGTCATTAAGCATAGATGCGATCTTACCAACTTCTGTATTCATACCAGTATTGATAACAAGACCGGTACCTCTACCATATGATATTGGACAAGATGAGTAGGCTAAATTAATCTTTTCAGCGGTTACTGTATCTTCTTTGCAAAGAACTGAAGCATCTTTATCAACGGGAACTGATTCACCAGTCAGTGATGATTCATCACTCTTTAAGTTTATTGATGTTATAAGTCTTAAATCAGCTGGAACGATAGTTCCTTCTTCTAAAACAACTAAATCACCAACGACTAAATCTTCGCTTTTAACATTAGCTATTTTTCCATCTCTTATTACAGAACACATCGGAGTTGATAATTTCTTCAATGCTTCAAGTGATTGTTCAGCTTTTTGTTCTTGAATAGCACCGATGAGTGCATTGATGATGACAATTGCAATGATGACAATGGCATCTATATATTCATCATTAGAAGTGAATTTACCAGTAGTTTTATTATATCCCCGGATAAAACTAGTTCCTTGAATTCCAGAATTTATATTGATGATTCCATTGATGATGAAGATTATAAGTGAGATTAAAGCAGCGCATAAAAGAACGATTACCATTGGTTCTTTAAATTGATTGAACAATTTTACTAAAAACGGATCTTTTTTGCCTTCTTCAATCTTGTTAGGTCCATATTCTTTTAATCTTCTAGAAGCTTCTTCTTGGCTTAGACCTTTTTTAGCATCAGTGTTCAGTTTCTCTTCAACTTCTCCGATGCTTTTTGTGTGGTAAAGAAAAACGTCATCTGTCTTTTTAGACATTTCTTCATTCTTGTTCATGAATGATTTCCTTTCTTTACTAGGTCTCATTGCCATATTGGTTCATCATCCGGAAGGTTAGGTCTCCTACGTGCTGACGAATGATGAAATAATCAATTACTCCCCTAGAGTTATTTTAATAAACCCTGTTTTTAATTGTTAAATGATGAAAATGATGAGGTACATTGCAAGACTTGCTAAAGCACATGCACTTGTTATTGTATAACAAACGGCCTTACTTTTGTTGAATTTCTTAGAGAAAAATTTGAATAACATCAAGGCGATAGTGACTAAACAAACGGCACCACCAAAGATTTCAAATTGACCTGAATCGGATTTTAAAGCATCTTGAATGATATAAATACCTCTTTGAGAGATGATGAAATTACCATTAGCATCTACTTGATTATTATATTGATGCCATGTTAAGAAATCAGCGAGAGCAAAGATGGCAAAATCAAAAGTACAAGAACCGATCATATTTCCGTATCCTGCATCAAAATTCTTCTTTTTGAAAAGTTGAGCAGTCGATACGATTTCTGGAACAGAAGTACCAATACCAAGGAGTAAAGCACCTGCGACAGAACCAGAAAGAACTGGTAATGCTTTTTGAATTTCTTTTGTTAAGAAAGTGAGTGCAATTGAAGAACCAATCAATAAAATAGATGAAATTATAAATAAAAAAACAATTTTGGATAAACTCATCTTAATTTCTTCTTTTTCTTCGTCTTCATCCTCTTCTGATTCTTTTGGTTGAATGACTAAAGTGATGATATAAAGAGCAAATATTAAAATTGATACAAGATTGATATCACCTAACATCACTTGCATATTTTGAGGTGCAAAGAATGCGTATGCTGCAAATCCGTACATCAATAAGCAAGCAAATCCATTAATTAAATGGAATTTTTGTAATTTTGCATCTTTAAACGATTTTATAAAGATGACTGTTTCTAATAAGAGACAAACTAAATCAAAAATGATTGAACCTAATAAGTCTCCGACAACATATTCTGGTTCATTGACAAAGAAGATAGATGATAGAGCTGTGAATAGTTCAGGAAGAGAGGTGACTGCGGCAAGCATGACACCACCGATAAAAGCACCTGAAATCTTTGTCTTCTTGTCTAACATGTCTACAAGATTCCCAAGTATGAATGATAAGAAAATCATCGCTAGTAAATCGAGAACATACACCGGATAAATCCACATATTTAACCTCCTTGGATTCAACTTTTGGGATAAAAAAAGAGACTTAGCAGAAAAATCTAAAAAAGATCTTTCTGCTTAAGTCTCGTTATTTATGACTTTGCCAGACCCATAAGGTCATTGTGTTGACATAGTCTCGCTAAAAGCGACAACTACTCCCTCAAGCCCTAATAGTTTAGTATGCATAAGTTAGGTTAGTCAATTCTATCTTTATTATATATCAAGATCGAGCAGTTCTTTATAACTTGCTAAATGATAATCTGATATTTTCTTGATTTCTTTCTCATCTTTCATTGCTTGGTCGTTATGAACTGAAATTGTTCTAAAACCTGCATTATGAGCTGTTGTTAATGCTATTAGTATATCTTCAAAGACAATTGTATTTTCGATTTTGCTATGAAGGTTTTCGCTCATCATCTTATAACAAGTAGGTTCTCTCTTACTCGATTTTATCTGATTGACATCGAGTGTTGAATCGAAGTACTCCCATAATCCATTGTTTTTTAAACATGCTTCATAAAAAGAATATTTAGTGGTTGTCACAAGTCCAATCGGATAATTGGCTTCTTTTATTTTCTTTATAAATTCTTTTACATACGGTTTTGCCTTTATGTTGCTTTTATATTCATCAAAGGACATATCGGTCCAGATTTTAGCTATTTCTTCTGGTGATTCTTCAAATCCGTATTCATCATGGGTGAAATTTGCCATTTCCATAAAGTTCATATGACCGATTTTATCGGCATAATCTTTAGGCACTTCTCTACCGTGCATTTTGAAGAATTCGATATCTATCTTATGCCACAAGTCTAAACTATCGATAAGCGTTCCGTCTAAGTCAAAAATAACTGCGTTGATGTTTTTAAATAAGTTTTCTTTTTTCATGGGAATATTTTATCATCTTATTTCTATTGAAAAAGAAGATATTAGAATAAATATTTCAAAAAAATATGTATTTGATGTGATATTGTAAAACTTATCTTTGATTTTTTAATTCATAACTATACAATAAAGAGGTTATGAAATATGTATTTTTTGATTGTGAATGCGCAAACTGTCTCAACGGTGAAGGTAAAATATGCTCTCTTGGCTATGTAATTACCGATACGCAGTTTAATGTAATTAAGAAGAAAGATATCATCATCAATCCTGAAGCACCATTTATGCTAGGTGATGTAAAGTCAGGTAATGGAATTAAATTAGCATATCCATTATTTAGATTTAAGTGGAGTCACACTTTTCCTTTTTATTATAATGAGATTAAAAATCTTTTTACTAAAGAGGAAGTGATTGCTTTTGGATTCGCTGTAAATCAAGATGTATCTTATCTTACATATACATGTAAAAGATATAACCTTCCTATCATTTATTTCAAATTTTTTGATGTTCAATTATTTGAACAAAAATTATATGAAAAGAAAAATCCATCTGGTCTTGATCATCTGATTCAAGAAATGAATCTACAACAATTCACCTATCATGAAAGTGATGATGATGCTTTGATGACTATGGAAGTATTTAAAAAGATATTAGAAGATAATAAATTGACAGTTTCTGAAGCCATTAAAAAATATTCAAAAGCCTATAGTGATGTCGATAAATTTATTAAAGATGCAAAAGTGAGATTGCAAATAAAAGAAGAAAAAAGAAGAAAAGCAAAAGCAGTTGATGATTTCTATAAAACAATGGAAGAACAATCAGCTGCTCTTGGTTCTTATGACGAAAGATTTTATAAGAAGAATATCTGTTTTTATTACCATTTGTTCTTAGAAGATTTCAGCGACTTATATCCTATTGGAAAAGCCTTGAGAAAATCGGGTGCTAATATTGTAAGAAACCCTCAAGAAGCAGATATATTGATTATAAGACCGCACACTGTCATATCAAATACGACTAAGCTAAAAGAAAAACATTCGATTGTAAGATTGGATACATTAAAGAAACAACTTTTCGATGAAAAGTAAAAGTATTTTAAAATGAAATAAAATATCCTTCTTAGGAATTTCCTAAGAAGGATATATTTTTTATAAACCTAAACTTATTTGATTTTAGTAACTTTAATTTGTGGAACGAGTGATTTCCAAAGCTTGTAGGAACCTAAATGTTCACTGAATGCAGTTGCACCACCAGCTGCCATTGAATATTGCAAGGTTTCTTCGATCGATTTTCCTTCTTGAAGCCCTTTGATGAAACCAGCAATTGATGAATCACCAGCGCCGACAGCGGAGATTTGTTTTCCAACTGCGTTTGAGCAATGATAGATTGAACCATCATGAGCAAAATAGTAAGCACCTCTTTTACCAAGAGTTACCATGACTGTTTGTGGTCCTTTCTTTATCAATTCCAAACCACCAGCTAAGATTTCATCATCATTAGTCAACTTCTTTCCAAGAATATCGCCTAATTCTTCATTGTTTGGTTTGATCATAAATGGTTTGGATGGAAGGGCGTTTGTCAAAGCATCATCGACTGTATCTAAGATTGTCTTAGCCCCGCTTGGATTGATGCATTCATCCATTATTTTTTGATAGAGATGTCTATCTTCTTGTCCTAAAGAACCAGCCATGATGACAATATCATCTTTGGTGAGATGTTTTTTGAAGAAATCAAATAATTTCTTTAAACCTGATTCCCTGATTTTAGGAGCAGCAGGATCAAATCTTAAATCAGTATCTGGTCCAGTGATGAGAACATCGATTCTAGAATTGGATTCAGTTGGAAGGAAAATGATTTTATCAAATTCTTTAAGTGCCATATGTTTGATTGTTTCACCATTTTCGCCACCTGTGGCAATGAGTGGAATTGAATTGATTCTCAAATTTTTGAGCATTCTTGAAACAGTGACACCTTTACCTCCGATAGAGAATCCTTTAGCAAGAGGGCGGTTGATACCATCTACACGGAGTTCTTTTCCGTTTAAATCTAAGGTGTAATCTATTGATGGAGCTACAGTAAGTGAATAAATCATAATAATAATTGTCCTTTTCTAAATTTAATCTTTATTTTCTTCTGGAACATTAACTTCAATTGCTTTTATTATGGATTGATACTTCTGATCAATTTTGTCGGTTATCAATGTAGGTCTTGAAAAATCACAAAATGTCGCAGTTGAAATGTTATCAAATTTGCTGTGATCAGCAAGGATGAATACTTGATAACATTTGTTCAAAGCATTGGCTTTAATCGCACATTCTTGAGGATCCGGAGTTGTGTATTTTGCTTGAGGATGAATTCCATTCGTGCCAAAGAATCCGACATCAAAATTGAATTTTGAAATGAAATCTATGACATAAGGACCGATAAAAGCATTAGTTGTAAGCTTTAATTCTCCTCCTGTAACATAACATGATAAACCTCTTTCGGCAAGCTTTTGGGCCAGAGTTGGCGAATTTGTTACGTAATATGTATTTTTATATGTTGGAAGATAGGGAATCATGCTTGCAACTGTTGTTGAAGCATCAAGGTAAATACAGCTTCCTTCCTTGACAAATTTGGCAGCTTGAGCTGCAATATATTTCTTTACTTCAGGTTCAGTTCTTTCTCTTTCTAGATATTCTCTATCTAAACGTTCGAATTTGAAGTTTCCTGAAAAATGGAGACTTGCAGCGCCACCATGCACACGTAAAATCTTGTGTTGGGCGCCCATTCGTTGCAAATCTCTACGAATAGTGGATTCGCTAGTTTTAAAATACTCAGAAAGGCTCTCAACAGATACAAATTGAGATGGACTTTCTTCAAGGAGTTTAAGTATTTCTTGGTCACGATTTTTTGAACTCATAAGCACCTCCAAAACCGTATAATATTTTATAAAAATTGTAAAATATAAGCAATAAAAATGCGCATAAAATTGCGCAACTTTTTGCGCATATATGTTATTATTTAATAATTATTGCTCAGAATGAGTGTATTTATCGATTTATTTAGTATCTTGTATACAAGTTTATAGTGCTATTGAATTGAGTATTTCAAGATATTCATCAAGGTTTTTAGCATGGACAAGTCTCACTCTGATACTAGCGCAGTTATCATAGCCTTTGATATATCTAGTCGAAATGCCTCTCATGATATCACTCGCCTTTTTTTCATCTTTTATAGAGAAGATCAGATTTAAATGCTTTTTTAAATCATCAACTTGTCTTCTTAGTGAATTCTCTTCTTTAATTAAACCATCTTCTTGTCTTACTAGATCTTGGAAGACTTTTGGATATCCGATAGCTCTTTGTCCTATCATAACAGCATCAGTATTTGTTTCTTTTAAAATTGTATCAGCATTTTCTTCATTTATAGAACCATTTGCAATTATCGGAATACTGACTGCTTCTTTAGCTTTTTTGATCTCGTCATAATGAACGTTTCCTTGAAACATTTCACTTCTTGTTCTTCCGTGAATCGCAATTGCCTTAACACCGGTTTCTTCTATTCTTTTACATAAAGAAGGCATATCTAAAATATGATCAAATCCAAGACGAATCTTACAAATCACAGGCTTTTTAGATATTATTACCATCTCTTTTAATAAATCTAATAATTCATCAGGACGAGTAAGCCAGCTAGAGCCTGCTTTTTGTTTGATGACTTTTGGAACTGGACATCCACAATTGAAGTCTAAAAAATCATAGTCCCCATAATGTTCAAAAGCTGGAATACTTGATAATATGACATCTTTTTTTCCACCGAAAATTTGCATTGCTAGTTTTGTATCAGGACAATTTTTCTTATCTAATTTTGTTGCCGTTAAATCATCAATGGTTGCTTTGCTATTAAATAAAATGGAATCACATGATTCCATTTCGGTGTATACAAGTCCAGCACCATAATCAGAACAAAGTTTTCTAAGTGAGTAGTCTGTAAATCCAGCAAGAGGAGCTAATACATATCTATTTTTGATTTGAATATCAGCTATACGAAAACTTTTCATATCTACTTGTTTTTCTCTTCTTTCTTCTTTTTAAGAAGTTTTAAAGCTTCATCTTCGTTCATACATTTGATTCCCATTTTCATTAGCTTTCTTGCGGTGATTCCTTGCCCTTCAATAACTTTGTCAGTAAAAGAACCATCATGAATATAATGGGTTCCACAACTTGGTGATTTTTCTTTTAAGATTGCTAGCTTGATATTTTGAAGTCTACAAATAGTGCTTGCCATATAAGCACCATCATTATAGTTAGAAGTGACGTCTTTACCATTTTTTGATAATACTTTATCACCTACTATTTCACTTGGAACTCTTGGAATCTTTAAGCCACCGGAACATTCTGGACACATAGGAATCAAATCATAAAATTCAGTCAATTCTATGAGTCCTTTGACTTCTTTAGATTTTCCATCATATCTTACTTTTTGTCCTAAAAGACATGCTGATATCAATATTTTTTCTTTCATAACTGAAATATTTTATACATAAAAATATAAAATAGAAATAAAATTGATAAATATTTTTGAATTATTTTAAAAATGATTTATCCATGTAATCTTCCATTTCATCAACATTTAATACAATTACCGAATTTCTACTTAAACCTGAATAAAAACAAATATATTTATTGGTAGCATAAATTACATGAACTAAATATAAATCATGACTAAAATTTACACTTTTTTTAATATTACCAAAATCATAGCTAAATTCTACTTTATGTTCGAAAAAACCAGGATAAAATTCAACAATTCCATACTGATTATTTTTGATAACTAAATTATAGTATGCTGATTCTAAACATAATGGTTTTTCTTCAAGTAATTCCCAATGACCACTTACATACTTTTTGAATAATATACTTTTGATTTCTTTAAAAATTCCGATTTCTTGATTATCGATCTTTACTAACCCCATAAAATGTTTTTCTAATGTTCTATTTTCTAAAAGGTTATTTAAGTCCTCTCTTTTTATGATAATATCTTTTTCAGATGTGAAATTTTCATTGAATACATACATATTTTGATTCTTTTTATTTTCATCGAAATCGTGTAGTTCAATTGAATTTATTTGATCCCAGAGAAAATTACGTGTGTCTTTTGTATAATAATCTTTAATAGAACCATCAAAAGAAATATATCGCATAAGTCCTTCATTTGGTCGATTTAAATTATTCATACGAAATACAAAGCCTGATTTTACAAGCCATATTTCATGAATATCAAGTCTTTCTATATTTCCAGGTCTTTGATAATATGTATATATTTTTTGAAATTGTTTTAATTCAGGTAAATACTTATATAATACAAAGTCACATTTATAATTCATTATAATTGCTACATCATTATTTATGCGGACATTTATAATTTGCATTTTTCTCTTTCGCTCTGGAAACGGTTGCTCTTCTTCATAAAGAACTTCATCTGTATCAAGAGATACAATTTTGAAAGAAAAATGTGCTAAATAAATATAATTTCTTGAATCTAAGGTACAAGTGCCATATTTTTTAAATTGTTTCATACTAATTTGGCAACGCCTCACTAATAGCTAAAATTCCGGCTTTAATACTTGCTAGAACTGCAAAAAATTCACCCTCTTTGCCACTACTAAATGGGAATAATAATGCTGTAGTTGTATCATAGTAATATCGTGTATGCAAATGTTTGTGCAGTAATTTTTTTATTGTAGCAAGGTTTTCATCTATGTTTATATCGCGGGAATAATTGTGTTGTAACCAATATCTAGCTGCTCCATGATGGATTGAACTTTGAGCTATTATATGATGAACTTCGTATTGGTTTCTATAGGTATTATCCCACCATTTCCAACATGATAACATCCATGCTCCAATTGAATTTTTAGTTATTGAATTTAATTCGTCAATGACTTTTTTCAGTTTTGCTTTAGAATCTTCTAAAGCGTTTTTTGCTGATGTAGATATTCCACTAATTTTTAATGTTCGAACTATTTCATTGACTATAATCATTGTAGAACATATCAAAATAATACCTACTAAATAAATTAATAAAGAAGTTATTGATATTACACAGGAGCCAACAATTATTGTGGCTGCACAGTATCCTAATTCATCTTTTTTCATTATTGGATTATTATCTGAGTATAAATATAAATTAAGATTTAAATCTATGGTTCCACGTGATGAAATGATTTCTAAATTATCAATTGAGATAAATCTATGTAAAACTGGAGAATAGTATCTTGAAATTAAATAATATAAATTACTTTCGAAATCGTAAAAATAACCTTTATATATGATGTGGTTTACTTTTGACAATTGATTATTGCTAATATCATCAATTGAAAAAATATTTCCCCATGGATCATAGGAATAATTAACTAAGATATTTCCATTAAAATCAATTATTTTTTTGATACAATTGACCGAGTCTTTTATATAAAAATAATTGTTATTATTGTATTCAAAACCTAATATTTCGTTATTTCTATCATAGAAATATCTGATGAGGTTTGAACCATTTGATTCATAAATCAGTTTGTTATCTACATAGAAATATTCAGTTTTTAAGTCATCAGTTGTTTTACTGATTCTCAATCCATTAGAGTCATAATCATATTTTGAAGAAATGTTTCCATCTGTGTACGAACTTAATTTATTACCACTTTTATATGTAAATTCTTGATTATCAAATGAGGTTAAATTACCGAATGAATCATATGTTAATGTTTTATCATCTAAGTTAGTTAATTGATCTTCTTTATATTTATAACTTGATTTATTTCCATTTTTAATTTCTTTAATGATGTTTCCTCTATTATCGGAAGTAGAATAAATTATGTGTAAAAGATATTTATCCATTCATTCCGGAATGAATGGATAAAAAA
>CAVJWL010000040.1:0-14838 GCA_963653505.1 uncultured Prevotellaceae bacterium | reverse complement strand
AAAACAAATTTAAGAAATCTAAGATTATCGTCCCTGCTCTCGCTTTGATCACTGCGACGACAGTTGCCAGTGTCACTGGCACCGTGGCATGGTTCACCGCAAGCAGAGCAGTCACAGTCAGTGCAACAACATTCCAGACTAAGACTGAAGGCACAAATCTCAATGTCACCACAACTGCCAATGGAGATGCAGGAACCAAAGCTATTACTGGTACCACAACTGCCAATGCAGCCATCGAAGTCGATGGAACATTGACTCATGGCTCATACAATGCCCAAAAGATAGGATCCAATCAAAAAGGAGGAAATCTTTATTCTCCAAATATCGATGATAATGGCAATGTTACCGGCTTCAATGAATTAGGAACTGTTAGTGACCACGGAACAGGCGCAACGGGTGGAACAGAATCAGCTAACAACAGATGGAAGGTCAAGACAGCCTCCGGAAACATCTGGTATGGTGTTTCCTGGACAATGACTTTCTCCCAGTCTGCCGATCCGAAAGGATACACCAATGCCTTGCTGTTTGACCCATCCTCCTCGACTACAACTGAAAAGAATTCTTCCGCAACTGATGAAACTAAGTCGACCATCAAGGGTCTTCGCATTGCCCTGATGACAACGACAAATTGCATCGTCGTTTCCAGAAATTCTACTGACAAAGGTGCTCACATCAATGGCACAACTGTTTCAACAAATGAAGCCGCGGAGTGGGGAAACCAAGCCAAATTGACTTTCTTCTCTCCTTCCACTACAGTGGCGAAGCAGACTGACTTGGTAACGACAGTAAACACATGCGATTATTACCTTGGCGACATTAATGGAACTGATGGTCTGACGGTCACAGCCGTCGCATGGTTTGAAGGCCAGGATACTTCCGCCATCACAACCTATACGGATGATGAGCATACAACTGCCAGAGTCATGAGCCAGGTCGAGGCCACTCTCGGCTTCTATTCCAGAAAGTATGCTAAAGCCTAAACGATAATCTTAGAAATCCGAAATTTTACCTTTGAAACAACAAGGAGTCATAGGAATGTCCAGTCTTATGGCTCCTTTTAAATTTATGATGGAATCTACTTTACTGACTTGTCGCATTCAATACTGAAACGAGCAAAAAAACTATTAGGCAATTTTTTACAGAGTGAAGAAGATGTGCGACTTAAAAAGCTTCGAAAAATGTAACTTTCTGAATTCGCAATACTAGCTATACAATCTAGTTTTCTATTTTATGACCGAAAATGATAAAATCTTTCGTTGACATTATTAAGTGACTTTTGAATAGATAAAATGTATAGTTGCTAACAATGTATTTATACTATTATCTAGTGAAATAGTGACAAGAAAGCTGATTTTTAAAACAAGATTTATCGTTATTTTATAATTCTTTGGACTTTATTTTTGAACCCTGTTTAAAAAGTCCAATGAGTGTGGTAAAATTAGAGTAAGAATAAGATTCGACTCCCTAATAGAATGAAATCGGAGGGGATTTTGTTCGCAGGGAGGTTTTTTGATGCAAAGATATCAATGTGAACATTGCGACAACTTAATATGTAATAGTAGTGGTTGCCCTGTTTGCGGTCAAAAGACAAAACTCGTTGAAATGAGCGTTTACTACTGCGAACATTGCAATTGTCCTACTTATAGTGATGAATGTGAAATTTGTCATAATAAATGCGTAAAAATAGGATCTGATATTAGACCTGTATTTGCTCAGGAACGTTTGCTTTTAGAAGTTCTTGAAGGAAACCCTTTTAAATACGCAAATTCTTCTATATGGTGCACGGGTTCTAGTAATTATGTTATTGATGGTAAGAAAGTTAGATTTTCTTATCAGGAGATGAGAAAAAAAGAACCTGAAGAGATAATCAAAACACTCGATGAATTAAAAGAAAAAAATCAAATGTATGTCGATTCTGACTTTGATAACGGGCATATTAAGGCGTTTGTTGCTGCAAATCAAAATCATCTCAATCTTATAACTGATGAAGCTTTATCCTATATTTCTAATAGGGCATCTAAATTTGATACATCTTCGATGTTTGTCTCCTTTAGTGGCGGTAAAGATTCGACAGTTACAAGCAATTTAGTCATTAGGGCATTGGGAAATGAGAGCGTTCCACACATCTATGGTGACACAACTTTAGAATATCCTGAATCGAAGGATTATATTGTTGAATTCAAGAAAAGGTTCCCGCGAACACCTCTTTTAGTTGCAAAGAACAACGATCAAGATTTTGAAGACTTATGTGAAGTGGTAGGGCCACCAAGCAGAGTTATGAGATGGTGTTGTACTATTTTCAAAACGGGTGCAATCACAAAGAAGATTGAGCAGTTATATAAAAACAAAACGAGAATTCTTTCTTTCCAAGGAATAAGAAGAGCAGAATCTTTAGCTCGTAGCAAATACGATAGGGATACGGATAGTCCAAAGATCTCAAAGCAGCAGGTAGCATCTCCAATTATCGATTGGACTGATTTTGATGTATGGCTTTATATTCTTACTAACAAGATTCCGTTTAATAACGCATATAGAGAAGGATTCTCAAGAGTTGGATGTTGGTGCTGTCCGAACAATAGCGATTGGTCTGGATATTTATCATCTATTTATATGAATGATGAGTTCAATAAATTTAGAAATATGCTTTATAACTTCGCTAAGAAAGTTGGTAAGGAAGATTGGAAAGAATATGTGGATGAAGGAAATTGGAAGGCTAGACAAGGCGGAAATGGGCTTGAGCATAGTAAAAATGCTGTTGTTTCCTTTAAACCTTGTGCCTTTGATGAATCTAGCATCAACTTTGATTTAAGTAGAGAAATATCAGAGAATTTATATACATTATTCAAACCATTTGGAAAACTCAATTTTGAAATTGGAAACAAAAGATTGAATGAGGTTTATGTTCTTTCTAAATTCACAGGTGAACCGATTATGAAACTTAGTGGCAGAATAGGAACAAATCTTCTGAGAGTAACATTTATAAAGGTTGCAAAGCCATTTAAGGATCAAAAAGAAATGGCTTTATGTATTAAGAATCAAATAACAAAATATCAAACTTGCATCGGATGCTCTTATTGCCAAAGCGTTTGTAAATTTAATGCTTTGAAGGTATTCAACACTGATAAGGGACATGTAGGTAACAATACAATTCAATACACAATTGATGAAGAAAAATGCGTTGGCTGCTTAGAATGCGTGAAGCATTTTGATGGCGGATGCTATATGAAAAAAGTTTTAAGAACGAAGAAGGAGTCAGAATAAAATGGGTACTGTAAACACATACAAATTTAAGAAAAACGAGAGCTTCTATATTCGTGATGGATGGTTCGAAAAAGCATTGAATACCATAAATAGAAGTGAAGAGAATGTATTCTCTAAAAATAATGGATCTAGAATGCTTGGAATCGGTACAAATATGGCCAAGTCATTGAAATATTGGTTACAAGCTTCTGGTGTAATTAAAGTTTCAACAACAAAAACTGAATTATCTAAGTTTGGAGAAACCATTTTAGAATATGACCCATATTTTGAATCTGATTTTACTTGGTATTTGATTCATTATAATTTGAGCACTAATAAATACGATTGCCCAATCTTCTATCATTTCTTCAATTCGAATATCAAGAAAATGAAGAAGAATGATTTGATCAAGTTTTTTGATGAAAAGTTTAAGGATGATGGTAATGCGGTTAAAGAAGATTACATCGATGATGATCTGAGTGTCTTCTTGAAATCATACATCAATGAAGAGACAGTCATAAATCCAGAGGATAACTATAGTTGTCCTTTATCAAATTTAAAATTAGTTAAGAAAAATGCTGGTTCTATAGAAAAAGAAAGACCATCGTATAATAAGTTATCTTCATTGCTTGTATATTACTGTATTTCTCAGATGTACAACTTTAATTCTTTCAATATCGAAGAGTCTATTTATGAAGAAAAAAATCCATGTTTTATCTTTAATTTAGATAAAAACACATATTTTCAATATTTGGATGAATTGCAAAGAAACGGCTTATTAACAATCAATAAAACAGCAGGATTGAACACAGTTTATTTTGAAAAGAAATTAGGACTCGCTGAATTATTTGAAATGAATTTTGGAGGCAAAAGATGAGTTATTCAGATTTCATATCCATAAATAAAAACTTCCAAGCTTCCATAAATTTAGAATTGGATCTAGGAAACGAAAAAAAGATAGAGGAATATATTCCTACTACCGACATTTGCGATGTCATAAAAAAATACATCAAAACGGCTATTGGTGAATCAAAGGATTACTCAACAACTCTAGTTGGGCCTTATGGAAAAGGAAAATCGTTCCTTTTACTTGTTTTGACTTTCTTGTTAGGAAAAAACAAAAATACAAAAGCCTGGGAGAATCTTGTTAACAAAATTAAGAAAGTTGACTCTGAACTTTTTGATATGTTACAAGAAGTCAAAGCCAAAAATATCAGTTTGCTTCCTATCATTATTAATTCCAACTATGACAATATCACTCAATCTTTCCAATTGGCTTTGAATGAAGCTCTTAAGCGTGAATCATTAGGAGATATTATTCCTGAATCAGTATATGACGTTTGCTTGAGTGTTTTAACAAAATGGGAATCTAGAGAAGATTTAAAAGAAGAGACATTGAAGAAATGTATTGAAGTAAACAAGGTTGATTTGAAAGAATTGAAGAAAGGATTAAAAGGTTTATCCCCAGTAGCCTATAAGCAATTCGAGAATCTTTATAACTGCATCAATGTCGGCTTAGGCTTCAATCCTTTAGTTAACAACGATGTTATTAAAACCTATTCGAATATATTGTCGACTTTAAACAAGAATGGATATACAGGTCTCTTTATTGTTTTTGATGAATTTTCGAAATTCTTAGAAAGCAGTTCATCAGACTTGATGAAGGATTTGAAGATTGTACAAGACTTCGCTGAACTTGCTTCTAGAAGTGGGAAGAAAAACCAAATTCATTTGTGCTGTGTAGCACATAAGAGTATTGGTCTCTACAAATCTGATAAAAAGAACAACAATGCAAATGACTCTTTTAAAACTGTTGAAGGTCGATTTAAGGAGATCAAATTCAATAGAAGCTTGAATGAAAACTATCAGTTGATTTCTTCGGCTTTAATTAGAAAAGATAATGTTTACTCTATCATTAATGATTACGTAAATGATCATACTGATTTTACGAATGAGATGCGTTCTTTAAATGCGTTCAAAGATAAATCTTTACAAGAAATATTGTTTAAAGATTGCTTCCCTTTGAATCCTTTGACGGTTTATTCATTAGTTCAAATTTGCGAGTTGGTTGCTCAAAATGAGAGAACTTTATTTACGTTTTTATCTGATACAGATGATGATTCCTTCAATTCATTTATTCATTCACAATCACAAGGATTGTTTAATGTTGATAAGGTTTATGACTATTTCAGCCAACTTTTCAAAAAAGAAGATTCAAGTGAACTGAAGAATATTTGGTATAGAACCGAATCAATTTTATCGAAACTTGAAATTGAAAACGAAAAGAAAATTATCAAAGTTTTATCGATAATTACTATTATCAACAATTTTGATGAATTACCACCAACGACCAAAGCTATTTCTTTAGCGTTGGAATTGCCTGAGAACGACGTTCGTGTTGTGATTAATTCCTTAGTCGAGAAACATTATGTTCGCGAAAACATAATCAGTCATTATTTATCTTTTGCATTATCAAGCTCAAAGCAAATTGATGAAGAAGTAGAAGTACTAAAGAATACAAAGTGCAAGAATCTGAAATTCGCAGATATCGCTAACGAATTAAATGAGAAAAGATATGTCTTGCCAAGAAAATATAATGAAGAAAACAAGATAACTCGTTTTTATAATATTGTTTTCATGACCGAAGAGGATTTCTTGAAGATTCCTTCTTTTAATTATTATTTCGAAGAGAATTATTGCGATGGATTAATCGTTTATCTATTGAAGGAAAAGATGAATGATAAAGAAATCAGCGATAAATTGAAATCCATTAATGATGAAAGAATCGTTGTCAAATATCCTAGAGAAACGATAGATAAAGTATTCTATGAATCTTTGACGTATTTAGCTTGCTTAAAGGAATTCAAAAAACAAAAAGGCTTGGATGAAATCGTTTTAAGTCAGGTGGATTTGATAATGCAAGAGATTCATGCAGATGTTCAAAACTTGATTAATAAATATTTCGAACTCAATTTTGAATACAACAATTGTCAAAAGAGAAATGGTGGTTCTTTTAATACATTACTTTCCGAAATCATGGATGATATTTATCCATTCAAACTTATTTTCAATAATGAGTTGATGAATAAAAAGGAAGTAACGACTCAGTATCAAAAAGCTATCAATCATGTCATTGATTGGCTTTTAGATGGTCAAAAAGACTTCCCATATTCAGAGACAAGCCCAGAAGGTTCCATTAAGTATGCCGTATTAGATAGTAATAACATTCTGCTTTCTGATAATGAGAGTTCTAAAAATTTAAGAACAATAATCGAATCCATCAAAGAAAAACTTCTTCAATCAAATGGCGACAAACTAGTAGTAAAAGATATTGTAAACTATCTTTCATATTCACCATATGGTGTTAGAGATGGTGTTTTACCAATCATATTTGCTATGGCGATTTCTGAATTATCAGATAACGCTATTATCTATTATCAGCAAAAGGAAGTTGAACTTAATTCATCAAATATTGTTAAAGCTGTAAAGAATGAAAACTATCAAATTTCCTTTGCAAAAGGATCAGTTGAACAAAAAGAGTATTTAAGCAAAATGCTTACGTTGTTTGAAGTCAAAAGAGAAGACAACTTTAGACGGGATACTTTGAATTTATCGAAGAGTATCAAAAAATTCTTCATCGGTTTACCTCAAATCATCAGAGTTTGTACAAAGAAAAATAATTATTTGTCCTTAGATACAGGCTTAATCGAATATAAATCATTATTTATGACATTCGATGTAAATCCATATGAATCTGTTTTTGTTAAGCCTTTAGAAATATTCAAATCGAAAAGTTATAGTAAAGTATTTAATTCAATCAAAAGCATCGTTGAAAACAAGGATGTTCTTCTTTTTGATTACTATAAAAAGATTATTTCAGCCACTAAGGAAATCTTTGGTATTGATGAGCAGTCGAGCTTGAAAACTGGTTTTAAAGACTTTATTGATAGCAAATTAAAGCAAAATGAGAAACCAGTTCTTGAAGAGAAAGATAAAAGCATATTCAATTTGATCAATCTTGAATTCTCTTATGATGATAATGAAGGTGTTGATAAATTAGCAAAGATTATCACTTCTCAGCATGTTGATGATTGGGACAACGATAAACTACCTACGCTTATTGAAAGCTTGAAAAAATTCAAAAACGCAATTGAATCCTCTGATGTGATTTCAGAATCATCTGATTCCATCGGTTCGTTGCTAAATCAAACAGAAGAAGTAAGCGGAATGTCCTCTTTGTTAAAGAATAACATTGAGAGTGTTTTAGATGAATTCTCTGGAAGCGTATCTTCTAAAGAAAAAGCAAATGTCTTGCTAACATTACTTAAAGATTTGTTATAGGAGGTCACGTATGATTTATTTAGATAATAGTGCAACGACATTCCCTAAACCTGAGGAAGTTTATAAGGCCCTCGATTTCGCAAATCGAAATTTAGCTTTTAATTCTGGAAGAGGTAATTATAAAAAGGCGCAAGAGGTTACAAAAATTATTGACGAAACGAGGGAAGAAATTGCCTCACTCGTTAATGCTGATGCTAATAATGTTGCTTTTTTATCAAGTGCTACGGAATGCTTAAATGTCGTCATTAATGGTCTTCAATTGGATGATGGAGATGTGGTTTACATTTCTCCATTTGAACACAATGCAATTGTGAGACCACTTTTTGAAATTCAAAAAGAAAAGAAAATAGAAATCATATTGATTCCTTTTGATAAGAAAACTTGGCATCCTGATTTGAAGAAATTAGATGAAATGATGGCAATAAAGAAACCTAAAGCAGTCTTTGTCTCTCAAATAAGCAATGTAACTGGCTTAATGCTTGATTATGAAAATATATTTGAATTAGCTAAAAAGTATCAAGGCCTTACTGTATTGGATTCTGCTCAGGCTTTTGGGGTAGTAAATCCGAATTTAAAAAATGTGGATTTTTGCGTATTCGCTGGTCATAAAAGCTTATATTCATCATTTGGTATAGCGGGAATCATTGCTAAGGACTTTAGCTTATTGAATGTTACAAAGAGTGGTGGAACTGGATCGGATTCTTTGAATCATTACATGCCTGAAAAAGGCTATGGGAGAGTTGAAGCTGGATCCCCAAATATAGTTGCTATCTACGGACTTCATGAAAGTATAAAATGGCTTAAGAACAATGATGTTTTCAAACATGAAAGAACTCTTACTTCACTCTTAATTAATAGACTTAGAGATATCGAAGATATAGTTATTTATATGCCTGAAAAAGATGATGATTTATTGGGCATCGTTTCTATAAATATAGAAGGATATAGTCCTGCTGATATCGGAAGCATTTTATCAAATGAATTCGATATTGCTGTTAGAACTGGTTATCATTGCAGTCCGTTTGTTCATGAATTTATTGGATCAAATAAGTTTAATGGAACGGTTAGAATCAGTTTAGGTGCTTTTAATACTGAAAATGATATAGATAAGCTTATCGAAGCTTTAAATACATTATAAGGAGGAAGATTATGAGTTTTTTAGATATTGAAATTAAAAGGAAATATCGAACGTCTGATACTGATAATATTGCTACAGCCTTTATTGAGAAAGTATTAGAAGAATCTGTTTGCTATAAAAGAGCGGTAGGTTTTTTCTCATCATCATCGCTTATCTATACTTCTAGAGGATTGGCAAAAATAGCTGCTAATTATAAGGGAGGAGAACCAATAATTAAATATATTGTTTCTCCTAGACTTTCTGAGCAAGATGTTGAGGCAATTAAAACTGGTTATTTAAGCCGTGAAGAAGCTATAGAAAATGCCTTAAATCGTGATTTTCAAGATGTTACAGATAAGTTTGAAAAAGAAAGACTGAATATGATTTCTAATTTGATTGCGTCGGGCGTAATGGACATCAAAATTGCAGTCACAGAAGATAGTAACGAAATGGGAATGTATCATGAAAAAATAGGTATTTTTTATGATAAAGATTCGAGAAAAATTGCGTTTACTGGTTCTTTGAATGAATCAGAGAATGCTTTTTTGAAAAATTTTGAGTCAATTAGGGTTTATAAAAACTGGATCGGTGATGAAGATGAAGATTGTTTTGATATAGAATATGATTTTGATAGATTATGGAGAAATACGACTAATAAAGTAAAAGTATATCCATTTCCTAAAGCAGTAGAGGATAGACTTTTCTCATATAAAAAAGATACTTATGACAAAGATATTGATAAGCATGAAGATGAAGAAAAATTGTTTCCTAATTATATAAAAAGTGAAAATCCAGTTATTCCAGCCGAAGTCGTATTATTTGATTATCAACAAGAAGCGATAAAGTCATGGTTTTCTAATAAATGTCAAGGCATATTTGATATGGCTACTGGAACAGGTAAGACATATACAGCCTATGGTGCAATAGTAAAACTGCTTGAAAGAGCAAACTACAAGATGGCTGTAATCATATTATGTCCTTATCAGCATTTAGTAGAGCAATGGCTCGAAGACGCTAGTTTATTCAACATTATAGATCCTATTGTTGGATATTCTAACTCTAAGTATTCTGATTATTTGAGTAGATTGAAAAATGCTGTACAAGATTATAATGATGGAATCAGAAATAATTTCTTCTTCTTTTGTACAAATGCAAGTTTTAAACTCGAAAAGGTTCAAAATATTTTAAGAGGTCTAAATAATAGAGTGTTGATAGTAGCTGATGAAGCGCATAATTTAGGGACAAAAAATTTCCTATCTGCTCTTAACCCAAATTATAGATATAGATTAGCACTATCTGCTACTGTGGAACGTTATCATGATGAAGAAGGGACAAATCAAATCTTTGATTATTTTGGACCAAAATGTATTGAGTATGGTATGGAAAGAGCAATTAAGGAAGATAAATTAACTAAATATTATTATCATCCTATTGTTTGTACGCTTTCGCCTGATGAAATGGAAGAATATAAAAAATTAAGCGAATTAATTCGTAAAAATTCATATCCTTCAAAAAGTGGTGGAGTTGAACTTACTAAATTAGGCGAACAAATAGCAATTAAAAGGGCAAGACTTATTGCAGGTGCTAGAGATAAAATCACTAAATTGAAACAAGAGATGATGAATCATTTAAATGAAAAGAATATGCTTGTATATTGTGGTACATCAAAACTTGAAGCTGATAACGGAGAAGAAATCAAACAAATTGATTTGGTATCAAAAATGCTTGGGTTAGAGTTAAACATGAATGTTGGAAGATATACTTCCCAGGAAGACGTTTCTGAGCGAAAACTAATAAAACAACGTTTTGTTGATGGTGATTTACAAGCTTTGGTCGCAATTAAATGTTTAGATGAAGGTGTAAATATTCCAGGCATTAAAACCGCATTCATACTAGCTAGTAGTACTAATCCTAGAGAATATATTCAGCGTAGAGGAAGAGTGTTGCGAAAAGCTCCTGGAAAGGACTTTGCTGTAATTTATGACTTTATAACTCTTCCAACTGATTTAGATCAGATGCAAGAATATGGTGATGATTTAGCTAAAGATTTTTCTTCGCTTGCAAAAAACGAGATAAAACGAATGGAAGAGTTTTCTAAACTTGCATTAAATGCTTCGGAAACTACTGGATTAATTGATGAAATCAATGACAAATATCAATTGAATAAATTTAATGTAGATGATGATTTTGATATCATAGAATGGAATGAAGATGATTACGAATAGGAGGAACGCTACATGGATGAGAAATTAATATCAGAAGAAGATAAGAAAATACATAACGAAATTAAAGAGGCTGTTTTCAAATTAGAAAAAGAAAATTACAAACAAAAAGCCTTAACATCAACTCAGGTTGTTCAAAAAATAAAGAAAATTGTTGAGGAGAAGGTAAAATGATTATCAAAAGATTAACATTAAATAATTTTAGACAGTTTACTGGAGAACAAGCAATTGAATTTTCCACAGACCCTACTAAAAAGGCTACTTTAGTTATTGCAGAAAACGGAACTGGAAAGACAACAATAATTGAAAGTTTCTCATGGATTTTCTATGACAAAGTTAAGATTAAAAGCATATTAAATACAGAAATCAAAGAAGGATTAGCTTCAGGAGATTCTACCAATGTTTCCGGAGAGGTTATATTGGAACATATGGGTAAGGAATATTCTATAGTACGTACTCAAAAATTCACAAAATCAGGCAATGGGATTAGAAATGATAACAGTATTCTTAGAATCACTTATAAAGATGAAAATGGTATCAGTAAAGAATTAAGGGGATTGAATGCTGAAAAAGAAATCAACAATATTGTTCCTGAAGAATTGTTCCCATATTTCTTTTTCAAAGGTGAAAATATAGAGAAAATCGGTAGAGAAATTAATACTTCTAAAAGCACAAAAAATAATGAATTTGTTAAAGCAATTAGAGGTATGCTTGGTTTTACTTGGCTTTATCAGACAAGGGATGATTTGAATACTGTTTCCTCTCAATATAATGACGAAATTGCAAGCAACCAAACTGATGGAAAATTAGCAGACTTAGCAAGACGTGAAAAGACAGCTGAAACAAACAAAAAGAAATATGAGGATGAAATTGAGCAATTAGAAAATGAAATCAGCAGATTCAAAGAAAGAAGAGAAGAATTAAATAAAAACATTTTAGAATCAGGTGATATTGCAAATAAGCAACAAGAATCACGTGAATTAGAATCGAAATGTGTCAAATTAAAACAAGATATAAACACATTGAAAAGAAAATTGTTAAACGACTTTAGTTCTGATGCTTATGCAATTTTTAGTAAGACATTGATCGATGAGGCAATCTCTTTAATTGATAATGAAGGAGACATAGATAAAGGAATTCCAGGTTTAGAAGCGTCCGCAATTGAATATTTGTTAGAAAATAAAAAATGTTTATGCGGACATGAATTAGTTGAAGGATCTGATGAATATAAAAAACTAGAAGAGCTTATTAAATATTTGCCACCAAATAATATAGGACACGAAATAAGTAGTTTTAAAGACTCGGCTGAAAATATACAAGAAAATGGTGATAAAGCTCATGAAAATTTAAAAGAAAACAGAACGAGATTAAACAATCTTGTATCTGATTATAATGAATCTGTTGCTAAACTTAAGGAACTCAATGATCAAATTCAAAGCTTTGATGATGTCTCTGTTTGGAAAAGAGAAGAACGAGATTGCACAAATAAAATTGATAGTTTTACTCAACAAAAAGGAAGAGATCAGCAATTGTTAGAGAGTGCAGAAAATGACCTTGAAAGCATTAAGAAAGAACGCTCAAATTATAGTGTAACAGACTCAAGAAATAAGAAAATTGTTGAATGCAAAACACATGTTGATATATTGGTAAATCAAATTAATGCATATTGTAATAAAAAAGAAAACGAAAAGAGAATTCAACTTCAACAAGCCATTAATTCTATATATAAAGAAATTTTTAAAGTTAGCTTTTCTATAACTTTAGATGAGAATTATAACATCACAAAAAATGCTGATGGAATCACTGATTTATCAGAACATGAAGCTTCAACTTCACAAGATGCTATTATGGCATTTTCATTTATAGGTGGAATCATAAAATTAGCACGTGAAAAGGTATTGAATGGAGAGGATGAATTAGCAAACATTGATAATACAGAGCCATATCCTTTAGTCATGGATGCGCCATCTTCGTCTTTTGATATTCAAAGAATTGAAAATTTCTGCCATTTGATGCCTCAGATAGCTGAACAGGTAATTTTCTTTATTAAAGATACTGATGGATTATATGTAAAGAAATATCTAGAAAATTCTATTGGTAAAGAGTACAGATTTGTAAAAATTAATGATTCAAATACTGTAATCAAGGAGGCTTAATATGGCAAAAGATAAAATAAAAGGTTTATTCATGGAAGATTATCTTTTTGTAGGTAGTCATGAAGAAAAAGCAAGAAAACTAACTAGTGAAATTGATAATCAGTCTGGAGCTAAAATTTTCTCTTCAGCAGTAGAACTTTTTATGGCTGCCGCAGTAGTTGGTTGCCGTTATAATAAGAAATCACAAAGAGAGAAAGGCGATAAGACATTAAGAATAATGCAAAATCAATTTACTAACCATTATCGCAAGCTTGTCTTTATCTTTAAATTGGTAATGTTAGCTGATTCAAACGTCAAATTACAATCGATTGATAAAATAAATAATGCTTTCAGGTATAAAGAGAATGAAGAAAACATGAAAACATTTGAAGAATATATGTTAGGCGGAGTCGATATTATTTATGACAAGCTTTTTGTGAGTACGAATTCTAGTTATGATGATTATTTAGCTAGTTTAAATGAACTCGTAAGTGATTTTTATGAAGGGACTTCTGAAGAAGATGATATTGATTTTTCTAAAGAGGTGGATTTCTAGTGATTGATAATAAGAAAATTGTGAAGTACATTGGGAAATTGAATAATAATAGAACAACAACTAAAGAAGTTAATATTGTTCAATGGGATGATAATAATTTATATATTGATATTAGAAAATGGTCTGATGGTATTTCTAAAAAAGGAATTTCATTAAACCTAAATGAAGCAAAAAAATTGAAGGATTTATTGAATGTAGCCATTCCTAGTTTGGAAAATATGCTAAAGAATGAAATTGAAGATAGCGATTATAATCAAGCGGGTTACGATGAGTTGGATGATTCAGATATATTGTAGGGTGATTAATTATGACTAAAGAGGAACTTTTTGAGAAATATAATATAGTGCACGTTGATGGATGCCGTTACTATATTGTTGATTTAAAGACAAAAGCTTATGATTTTGAATGCACGATACCCTATTGTTTAACGATATATGGTGTTACAATTTTTGATAGTTCTTGGAAGAATTTGATCCCTAGAGTTGTAGAAGAACTAGATTCGAAAAATCCTAAATCAAAATCTGAATTATTAAACATTTCTACTACATGGTCTAAACAATGTGTTTTCGGTGAAACAAAAAAATCAAATTTTGTTCCATATAAAGATATTTACATAAATGCAAATCATACCGCTTTACACGCAATGTGGATCATTCAACTCCTTTTACAAGAATACAATATTGATCTTGATAAGTGCGAATTTGTAATCAAAAGGCAACCAGCTGCAGAACCATCAGCTGTCAGGGAATATTTTAAAGAAGAGGCTTTAAATGGGTTTGAGGATTATTTAAAAAATAATCTTAATAAAAGTGAAAAATCAATTAATAATATTTTGAAGAATTTTGAATATATAAATCGAAAAGTATTGCCCATAGTTTCTAATGGTTACAATGATTTGTTTTTAATAGAAGACCCAAGTTACTTTTTCAATTATTCTAAAAAAATTGTAGAACAGTTGAAAACAAAGTCTATAAAAAATGAGGTGATTGATTCTATAACAAGACAATTGGGCTACTTATATGATTATGTAAAGATCACTAACAAAGAAAATAAGCTTAAATATATAGACTACAATTATTCTTCAAGAGAAAAAGACAATCAAGAATTAAAAGATTTTCTTGATGATTTTGATTGTTAGTTATCAATTGATGTGAAACGCTTAATAAGTTTCGGGCATCTTGCCTCGCCAGTATCTTGCATCAGCTTCATGAGCTTTTCAAGTTCGAC
>CAVJWL010000039.1:0-14909 GCA_963653505.1 uncultured Prevotellaceae bacterium | reverse complement strand
TTGATAAGTTCCTGATTGAAGAATTATCTAAAAGCGTATAATTTTGCTGGGAGTTCACGTTTGAAAATAAAAGTTAAAAATGATTTTTTTGCGTATAACTAAATGCTCAAATTGGTAGAAAAAAGCGTAAATAAATGAACATGTGTTTAAGTTTTATCGAATTGAATTAAAATAACTAATGCTGTAAAGCGCTTCCATAATAATTTTGCTTAAATTGTTATGTTTTTTATATAAAAACTTAGTAGAATATTGGCGTCAGTAAATTGGAGGTATTACTAAAATGTCTGACTTATTATTTGCAATTGATATTGGTTCCAATATCGCAAAAGCAATGTCATCCAATAATCTCTGGGTAAACATTGCTAAAACTATCATTTTTATTCTCGTAGGTTTCATTTTTACAAAAAAGAAACTTATCCCAGACAACACCGGAACAATCTTGACTAAGTTTGTTATGGCAATCTGTATTCCTTGCCTTGCATTCTGTTCCTTTATGTCAACATTCACTGTTAGCGGTGCTATTGATGCTGTTTTCAACTTCGTTTTCGGCTTCGTTCTCTACATTCTCTTCATCTTTGTCAGTAAACTTTTATTCATGTGGGTTCCTGATAAGAAGAAACGTGTCGTTCTCAGTGTCTTATTTGCCTTTGGTTCTACCACATTCTTCGCTTATCCTTTGATTTCTTCTCTCTTTGGTAAGACTGCTGGTAACAACTTCAACGTTATGAACGTTGCTTATCGTGTCTTCCTTTATTCTTATGCTTATGTTGCAATTGCTAACCTTAAGGATGAAGAACCAAATGAATCATTAAAAGATGGTGAACCATCTAGCAAACCAAAGACTGATATCAAATCCATGATGAAGAAGGCCTTATTAAATCCTATCGTCATCGCTACCTTTGCTGGTCTTATCCTTTGGTTATTACAAGCAATTCCAGGAAGTGGTATGGTAAGAACTGATTGGTTATCTACTAATGTTTCTGAAACCAAAGTTGCCTTCTGGAGAATTGATGTCACCTTACCATGGATCTATCAACCAGCTAACACTTTAGGTGGATTATCTTCTACTATCATTTTAGTCGCTATTGGATGTACTTTAGGTAAAACCAACTTCAAGGAAGCTATCGTTGATAAATATGCTTGGATCTGGACTGGTCTTAAAGTTGTCGTCGCTCCAATCATCGTTTTAGTTCTTCTCTTTGCAATTCAAGGCATAGGAAATGCTGCTGGTATCTTAAAGACTGTTAATGGTGAAACTTATAATGTTTCTCAACTTGTCTCTATGAATACTGTCAACTCTGCAGTTATCACTTGGATGGTTCCACCTGCTACTGTCGCTGTCGGTTATTGTATCTCCTTTGATCAAGAGAAAGAAATGGCTTCTCACATTTCATTAGTTTCTACTCTTGCTGCCGTTGTTGGTATCGTTGTTTGGGTTATCATCCTCACTGTTGTTGGCGCATCTGGCTTCTTCGCTGCCTAATAAGTGGTAATCAAATATATAAATTAAGGAAAAATATTATGGAAAAGAAAATTATTTGTTTTGGTGTTCGTGATTATGAAAAACCATATTTTGAAGATTTAGGAAAAAAATATGGCTATGAATTAGTTTTAAGCCCTGTCTATATCACAAATGATACTTGGGAACTTGCTAAAGGCTATGAAATTGTCATGGTCAGAGGTAATTGCACTCTCGATAGAGATCATATGAAGATGTTAAAAGATAACGGCTTAAAATATTATCTCACCAGAACTGCTGGTTATAACCATGTTGATGTTGCTGCTTGTAAGGAATTCGGCATTGAATCTGCTTTTGTCCCAGGCTATTCTCCAAACGCAATTTCCGAACTTGCTTTAACTCTTGCTATGATGCTTTTAAGAAATACCGCATATGCCTGTGATAGAACTCATAACGGACATTTCAATGTCACCAATCAAATGTTCTCTCGTGAAGTCAGAGGCTGTACAGTGGGTATCATGGGTTGTGGTAGAATCGGATGCACAACAGCTAATCTTTTCAAAGGATTAGGTGCTAAAGTCATCGGTTATGATGTTTATCAATCTGATTATGCAAAATCCATCGTTGAATTCAAAGACATCGATGAATTCATCAAAGAAGCTGATATCATCGTTTGCCATATGGCCTATATCAAAGGCAAGAATGATAAGTTCATCAACGCTGATATGATTTCTAAGATGAAGAAGAATGCTATCCTTGTCAATGTTGCCCGTGGCGAAGTCATGGATAACCAAGCCGCTTTAGATGCAGTCAAAGATGGACATCTTGCTGGTCTTGGACTTGATGTCATCGATAATGAAAAGACATTATTCAACAAAGAATTCGATCCAAAACATATGGATTATCCAATCCATCAAGAAATCGTCGACCTTTATCCAAAGGTTTTGATCACACCACACATCGGTTCTGCTACTGATATGGCATTGATCGATATGATCGAAGTTTCTTTGAAGAATATGGATGAATATATTGCTACTGGAAAGTGCAAGAATTCGCTCATCAAATAATACTCCAATTATAAATCTTGGCTACCTCTATATGGGGTAGCTTTTTTGGTATCAAAAAAAGCTTTATAACCAAGATAAATAGTTATAAAGCTAGTAAGAGTTACGATTCTAAGGTTGTTCTTGTCAAGTCTAAAGCTGTTATGACACCTAATAGTTTTTCGCTTTGTTTTCCGTTTTGAGTGACTAATAACAAAGGAACTGTTTTCTTTTGATTTGTTCTTTTTATAAGGAGGTCATAGGCTTTTGTTAATGACATATTTCGGCTTACAAATATATAATTTTCATTTCGATGTCCTTCAAAAGAAATGGCATCTTTGAAATCGGAGATAGATAGTTCATCTGATAATTTTATCTCTTTTTCATCGATCACATAATCGAAGAATGTTTGACGTGAAAACATTCCGATGACACTTCCTAAATGGTCGATGACAGGAACATGGGATAGGTGTTTTTCATCCATTATCGCCATCACTTTGTATAAGGAATCTGAATATTTGCAGGTGAACACTTGTTTTGAACATATCTGATAGCAAGTTAAGGGATTGAAAATAGAATCTGTTATTCTGATGAAATTTTTTAAGAAAGCATCAGTTGGAATGACGGTGTTTTCTTCATGAGATAAAAGATTTCTTACATCCGAACATGTCTTTAAAAAATCATAATTGGATTGATTGGCGATGACAGGATTTAACTGATCGTAATGAATTTTATTTAATGCACGTGAAAAAGAGACATAATCATTGTCTTTGATTTTTGATTGAGCGACAAGTTCTTTCTCTAATTTTTTAAATAAAGAAAGGAACGTGTCAACACGTTCCCTATCAGTCATTATTTCTTTTCTCCTAAGCCAGCATTATCGATGATCGCTTGAACGGTTTCATCTAAATAATCATTATAAAGACCTTCGATATCGCCTTTATCCATATGTTCAGCGATTTCTTTATCGAATGGTACTTCATCAAAATGTGGGATTCCGTGTTTGGATGCGATTGTCGGATCTGCTTTTCCATAGATATCGATTCTTTCATTGCAATGCGGGCATTTAACATATGCCATATTTTCAACTAATGAGAGAAGCGGAACGGATAACATATCTGCCATCTTTGCCGATTTTTCCACGATTAAAGAAACTAAGTTTTGAGGAGTAGCTACAAGTACTGCACTTGATAATTCAACATTTTGGAAGACTGTCAAAGAGACATCACCAGTTCCAGGTGCCATATCGATGATGAGAAAGTCAACATCCCAAACGACATCAGTATAGAATTGTTGGCAAAGAGAACCGATCATCGGACCTCTCCAGACGATAGGATCTTCTGGATTGTTCATCAAAAGATTGCTAGACATTACTTCGATTCCTGTCTTTGTTTTGATAGGATAGAAGAAATTTTGACTAGTAGAGGTGACAGGGCCTTTGATTCCGAAAGCAAAAGGTACACTAGGACCTGTGATATCAGCATCAAGAATTCCGACTTTGTAACCACGTCTTGCTAATTTTGTAGCGATATAACAACTAGTGAAAGATTTACCGACACCACCTTTTCCTGACAAGACAGCAACACATGCACCGATATGAGATTCTGGTGCTGGTGACATCTTTGGTAAATAAGGGGCTTTTTGTTCTGTGTTTTCCATTTTAATTTCCTTGTATAGTTAACTTAAATATTATAAATCTTTTTTCTCAATTTTTTAAGATTTTCATAGCTAAATCAGTGTAGACCTTATCTAAATAAGAAGCTCCGAATTTGACACCTCCGAAATATCTTACAATGAAGACACCTTTGTCTTTTATATCGTTTTTCTCCATCAAGGAAGCTACTTTTTTCATACTGCCAATCGGTTCTTTATCTTCACTTGCTTCAGTGATATAGACATCGAAATGATTTTTAAATCTTCCAACTCTAAGGATGTGTTTGGCTTTCTTATTTTCTTCACTCACTTCATTAAGTGCTTGTTTGAATTCTTCAATAGAATCGATTTGATAGAGATAGACGAAGAATTTAGATTTCTTTTCAGTATAGGATAATGTATTTATTTGTTTCATAATTTTGACTTTATAGCTTATTATATCGTAAAATAATAGATAGTTGTGAGGTTTTTATTATGAAAAATAAATATAGACTTATCGTCGATTCCAGTTGTGATTTACCTAGCGATGCTTATGAGAAATTTAATATTGGAGTTACCAATCTCATCATCAATTTTGGTGAACGTTCATATTATGATAGAAAAGATATCACAGCAAAAGAAATATTAGATATCTATCATCGTGATAAAATATGTCCCAAGACATCTGCTTTGAATATCGCTGATTTGACTACTGTCTTTGAGAATAATCTTAAAGAATACGAACACATCTTCTATATGCCAATATCATCGGGTGTATCTTCTGTTTTCAATAATGCTAGACTTGCAAGCCAAGCTTTTGGAGAAGATAAAATATCAGTTTTAGATTCTCAATCCCTTTCCTGCGGCAGCGCTCTTGAAGCCTTTGGTATCGCTAAAGATATTGAAGACGGATTAGATTATAAAGAGATCATCGCCAATCATAATGAAAGAGTTAAACGTGTATCTATGCAATTCACTTTTGATAATATGGAACTTCTTTATAAAGGTGGTAGATGTTCAGGTATGGCCTTCCTTTTAGGAAATAAACTTCATCTCCATCCAATCATCCGTTTAGATAATGGTAAAATGAGTGTTTATAAGCTCAAAAGAGGTAAAGATATTTCCAACAGTGTCGATTTGATGTTAGAAGAATTTTTAGAACAATTGAATGCTGGTAATATCGATCTTAGTTATCCTATCATGATTCCAAATGTTGCAAGTCCAAACGGTGTTAAAAGAGTTCAAAAAACACTCGAGAAATATGTCGGAGATAAGATTTTATTCCCAGTTGATGCTTCTGGTATCATATGCTGTCATTGCGGAGAAGATACCACTGGCTTAGCTTATATGCTAAAAGAACCGCTTAAAAAAGACTGAAATGCTAGGGCATTGCCCTAGTTTTTAAAAAGAACGATATTATGCCAAAGATAATCAAAGACGCTAAAGAGAAAATATTAATAGCTGCTAAAGAAGAACTAGATTCATCAAAAGATGATGTTTTAAGCATCAGAAATATCGCTAAAAAAGCAGATGTAGCTGTCGGTACTATTTATCATTATTACAGCGATAAATTGAATTTGATAGCTGATGTTTTGCTTCTTGATTGGAAAGATGCTTACAATATTTCATTTGAAAACATCAAAGTGACAAAGACATTAAATGAAGCAGTACTAGTCATTGTAAATTTGATATTGAATTTCAAAAAGCAGTACCAACATATTTTCGAAAAATATAAAGGCGAGGATTTCAATAATTATTATTTCAAAGTTCAACCTGTATTTTATTCTCAAATATTAGATTTGTGGTTGTCTATCAAAAATAAATATTCATTGAATTGTTCTCAAGCTGAAGATCAAATCATTTCTGAATCGATACTTTTTTTCACTCGTTATAAAACTTTTTCCTTTGAAGAATTGATAAATATCATCAATAAATTATCTAAATGAAAATTAGACCTGGTAACATTTGTTATTCAGGTCTTTTTTTACAATCAAAAAGAGCCGATTGCTCGGCTCTTATTTGATTAGAGAATTCCTTCTTCTGTACTTAAATGTTCGTTATAAAGATCCATGAAACTCTTTGTATCGATTTGAGTTGTGAATGTTCCGATGTAATCTTCTAAGAATTTAGCTTTATTATCACTTGTATAAAGTGGAATTATACCTAAATATTCTTTATCGAATGGTCCAACACTACCAGTAACAGGAACTGGAATGACTTTTTCTACACCTAAAACTGAAACTGTGTAGTTATAGGTGTAAGTGTAGGTACGTTCGTCTTCATGACGAGTGATACTTGCAAGAGTCTTTGCTAATACTGAGTTACCAGTGACTTTATAAGTGTCAGTTGACTTGAAGTATTTAGCAATTGTCTTAGTTTTTTCATTTAAGTAATTAGTATCAGAATAACAAAGTCCAGATAAGAATTCAGCAACTTGTCCTTTAGTATAATATGACCAAGAAGTTAAATTGACATCAGCATTAACATCCCTTGCTGTGACAGTGTAATCATATCCTTCATAAACGCCAGTAGTCTCTTTAATATGAATATCTGTGTTGTATGTGACATTACTGACTTCAGTTCTAGAGAAGGTTAAGAAGGTGATGAGAGTATCGATTGCTTTTCCTTCGATTGGATTGACTAATTCATAATCATTTGCATAGAAGTCAAGTTTCTTAAGTTCTGCGAAGTCTTTTGCTAAGCTGTCGTTATTCAACATAGTAGTGATGATACCAGCGACTAATTCACTTGCAAAATCACTTCTTACAACTTCACCCTTAGCATTGATGTACATTGTATTAGCAGTCAAATCACTGAAGAAAGTAAATGATCCATCCTCATTCTTCAAAGAATTATAAATATCTTTGATTTGAGTTGCATCTTGTACCTTTGATAATTTGTCGATAGCTTGATTCAAGACTGCATCGATACATTTAGTATCATTGATGGCTAATTCTTTATCAAGTTCGCCATTCTTATAGAGTTTAGCATTTTGGAAGAATAAGTTTTCAAATTGATATTGTAAACTATCTTCACCTTTTGGAGTATTAGTGGCTTTTCTGATGAGTTTAGAAAGGTTTTCTTCACCAGCAGCTTTAACCATTGCTTTGTACAAGGCATAAGAACGATTTGATTGTAAGAAATCAATCTTTCCAAGATAGTATAAGAAGGAAGTAGAGATAGTATCTAATTTGAAATTCTTCAAATTGCTGATATCGTCTTTGACAAAATTCTTGAATCCATCATCTTTGTAGACACATTCTAAGGCAGTATTGTAGACTTCTTGCCAATAAGCTACATCTTCATCGCTTGTAGTCAAATGATGATTTAAATCTAAACTATACTTGATGTATTCATTGAAGTTCATCTTATTGATGCCAATTTTCATAGCACCGATAGGAGCTTTATGAAGGAGTTCAGATTTATTTACATAAGAAGTAAGTAAAGAAAGAGTATCGTAATTTCTACCTTCAGCATAGAGGTTCTTTCTATCCTTGATATCAACTCCCTGGATAGAACCTAACATTTGTGAATAAAGATTGAATTCACTAGTCCAAAGATTACTTTCATCAATCTTAGATAACATACCTTCTAAGGTCTTGAGGTTAGTATTGTAATCATCATCTAAGGTGATAAGACGAATGACTGCCTTATATTTTGGATAATGATTCATTACATAGGTCATTCCTACAGAGATGCCTTTGCTAATCAAAGATAATTCATATCCAGGTCTGATAGTTGTGAGTAACTTAGATTGTGGAACAAGACTTAAGAGATCTTGAATGTAAGATAATTGACTTGAAGTCAACTTATTAACATTCTTTGTAATATTCTTGAGATTTCTGATGCCCAGTTTCTTAACATCTTTGAGCATCTTGGTGTAGATCTTGATTTCACTGAGAGCATCTTCGGCAGAGAATTCAAAGCTACCATCAGCCTTGACACTAGTTAATAAATCCCAATTGATGTAATTGATCAATAATCTTGCTTCAGTTGGAATCTTTGAGACATAATTGATAGCATCTTCAAGAATGTATGGACCATAAATATATGCGATATTTCTGATATAAACATCACTGACTAAGGCTTTAGCATTCTTATATTTATCTTCAGTACCATCGCTATCTAAGAAATTAGATGGACGATATTTTGGCATATGCTTATTGAGCAAGGAAGATAAATCAGTATTTTGGACAAGATAGAAAGCTTGTAAAGCTCTCATAATAGCACCATCATCGGCTAATTCATAATCTTGTACTCTAGTTGTTTGAGTTCCATCATCATTTTTATCAACAACAGTTAAAGAAGATTTGCTTGTAGTAGAAACCCAATTTTCACCATAAGTATTTGGATTAAGGACTTGAGCTGAGAAATCAGGAATGGTAACTTTACTCTTTGAGAAGACATTATATTTCTTACATAAAGAGTAGAATAAGTTACATAATAAGTCATTCTTACTATCTAAAACATTATCTGTTGTATCGCTATCGGATAAGACTTGATAAGTGTTAGTAGTAACGATTGCTGTTGCAATTGCGTTGATAGTATCGAGTGGAATAGTTTGGAAATAATATTTGTCGACAGCTTTCTTGCTCTTGATATCTCTATAATCTTGTAATAATTTGTGAGAATCAATAGTGTTGAGAAGTGGAACAAGGTCTTTGAGATTTTGGATATCTTCGACTATCTTTTCATTATTATCATCATTGTAGACATAGGTTCTAAGTTCACTTAAGGAATATGGAATGTTGTATTTGGTTAAGAACTTATCAGCCATCTTAAGAGTATATTCGACAGCAGTTGGTTTTATGATCTTTGATTGATAAGCATCGCTTACTAAATCGAATAATGCACATCTTTCATTTGAGGTTGAAATATCTTTGAGTAAGAGTTTAAGAGTGGATTTATTTAAGTTATTGCGATTGTCAGATAAATCTTGAATCAAGGCCTTATTTGTTTGTAAATCTTCAATTACAGAGCATAAAGCATCGATTTCACCATTTACTTTTTCACCATCATTATGTTTAGTTCCATCACCCCAATAATAGTCAGCAGAATTATCTTTCTTGATATTTGATAAATCTGGGACAGATATCTTCAAGGAATTGAATGGATTCATTGAGAAGAGTTTAGTCAAAACTTTTTCAACATTGGAATTGTAAGTTGTCTCACCAGTAGAGGCGGCGACTTTCTCGGAATTCAATAATTCAGAATTGGCCAAAATATTTAAGAATGGACGTAATGTACTTGTATCAATAGCTTCTAATTGTTGAACTTTAGTCAATGATTTATCGTTGAGATTTTCATATAAAGTCTTAAGTTCTGGAGCTAAATTGATGAGTGATTTTAAATCGTTGATGAAATCTTCATCATCGAAGTTGAAATCATAAGGGGTAAGACCGAATAAATAATCTTTTTCTTTACCAGTTGTTGAATCATAGAATTCGAAGACAAAGGTTTTGATGATTGAACCATACATTGATTTGAATACTTGAGAAGAGTTAGCGATATCGAGGATTTCGACAAGTTCATCACAAACGTCTTTGTTCAAATAACTTAAGACTAAATCTTTATCTTTAGAATTTTTACTCAATTCTTTGATATCCCAATAATTCAATGGTTTATCTTTATCAAAGAGAATATCCATCAAGCGGAAGGCGATATCAGTTTCTTTTCTGAGTTCGCTAGAATCTTTATTGAGAGACTCAATGGCATCAGTATAACTAGTTGATTTTGTATAAGAGACAAGATTTGGAATCATTTGAATTGAGGAATTGACAAGATTTCCAAGTTTTCCAGCATCTAATAAGGAAATGGTGAAAATGCCATTATCACCAGTGAGAAGAGTATTGAGTTGATTTCTCTTATCACTATCTTTTAAGACATCTTTAACAGCAAGAGTGATCTTATTATCAGAGGATTGGAAGTTTTGATTTGTATTGAATAAATCATAACTCAAATCGAGATTACAAAGTCTGAATAATTTGAGAACATCTGTGACTAAGTTAGAAAGATCTTTTGACCATTCGACTTTATCATAAGCGCTGATTTCACTTGGTAAGACATCGAAACCAGTATTCTTAAGCAATAAGGAAAGGTTAGAGAATAAAAGACCTAAATTATTTTTGACAGCATTGACACTGGCTAATGAAGAGATAGCATCAGCGATTTCTTGAATTTGTTCATCAGAATAAGAAGAAGTAGATAAGCAGAATTTAGTTACATCAAAGGTGTTATTTGAAACCATCGGTTTGATGCCAGCGTCATAAATCTTTGTATAGATATCTTTGATAGCGGTGATATCAGTTGACCAATCAACATCAGAGAAGTCTAAGCTTGAGAATGGAATATTAGTAGAAGCGCTAGCATAATTTAAAGCAGTATCGATGAGTGGTGGAAGTAAAGACATGATAACCTTATTGGAAACGAATTTTTGTAAGGTTGTATCGACAGTTGTTGTAGCAAGTAATGTGGAATAATTGATAGTGATTGTAGTAGTAGCAGTATCGAATTGAATGGCTTTAGTTTCAAGCAATGGATAGGCGACATCTAGAGTTCCTGTTACAAGATCACTTAAAGGAATATTTTGACCATTGACAGTAGTGACAGAGACTTTATCCATAACTTTGGAATCCATTCCACCGACACCAAGCATCTTATAAACTAATGAATTTTCAATTTGACCGATATAAGAATCCCAATCTGACTTATAGAAAGTACTTGAGGTATCTCCACTAGGACGATCTTCATCTTTGATTACGCCAGAAGAGAGCAATGCTTGATATAAAGTTCCGTAGTTATTATAGGTTGTCTCTTGCTTTGCATTTTTTGTAGCTGTATTAGAAGAATCTTTAGATTTAGTATTTGAAATAGCAATTCTTGAAATAGAAGTGATAGGCATCAAGAGAATACAAGCGAAGACAAATTCTTGAACTGCACCTAAGATAGCACCGGATAAACGATGTTTTTTAGTCTTTTTATTAACACCAATCAAACCGTTGATCAAAATAAATAAAGTTTTGTTTTGTTTACGGAATGTTTTTTCTTCTCTTGTTTCTTTCTTTGGAACAAGCCAACGAACGAAAACGTTATAAACAATACAAGTGAGAAGTGAAATCAATATTTGAGTTAAAATCATCAAAACTAAGAAAATGACATAACTTAATACTGAATAAGCGACGGCAAAGCTTGTTTCATATAACGCGATACCATTCATAGGTGACACGATTCCAGTAGCTGTTATGATGTTAGCTAATGTATCCATTATAGTAGTTACTTTTATAGCTTGATTATTTACAGTGATGGATTGTCCAAAACTAGAAATATCAATGTTTCCAATACCTTTAGCAATCAAAGGTGTTGTGAAAACAAAGACAGTGATCAAAATAGCTTTTAATACTGTTTTGACTGTGGTTTTGATTAAGCCTTTGCAAAGACCTGCAAGCAAACCAAAAATGGTCAATAAAATTATCAACCCGAACATCGACCAAAGAACAATAGATAAAATGTTACTCATAATATTTCCCTTCCGTTTCCAAGGTGATTACTTTTAAAAAAGAATTTTAAAAATAATATATAACATATATAATAATATATGTTTTTTATTTTATATTCAATATTTTATTTAATGAAAGGTGAAATTATTATGGAAGAATATAAGCCAGATGTTAATTTGAATGACAAAAATGATGAAAAATATGAAAAAAGAATAAGCGAAAGGTCTATTTTCCAAGAAAGTGCTTTGAATAATACAATGCCTATTTGGATGAAGTTAACTTTTTTCCTCATGGGATGGCTTGGTTTTAAATTTTTAAGTTTGATTCTCCAAGTTATGTTTTTGCCTTTGTACACAAGTAAAATCATCGATGCAAGCACTTTTAATGCTTTGATGATGCTTGTTGTCTATGGAGTCTTAGCCGCTTTATTTTCAATCTTCTTTGTTACAAATAGAAAAGTAGGAAAAGCTTTCCTCAATGATTGGAAAGATTGGAAAGCTATCTCCATCGGATTTGCTGTTTTTATCGTTTCCTATATGATTGAAGTTATTTTGAGTGTTATTTTTTCAAAAGCATTCCCAGCTGTTTATGGAGCTAATACCAATCAGTCAGGACTTTCCACTTATATGAAAGCTTCTCCTATAATGATGTTTTTCCCAATTGTCTTATTTGCTCCTTTTACAGAAGAACTCACTTATCGTATCGGTTTAGTCGATTCTTTAGGAAGTAAAAATAGATGGATAGGTATTATTGTTTCTGCAATTATCTTTGGACTTATTCATTTTTCATTTGAAAGCATTTTTTATTATACAAGATATGATGTTCTTTTAAAACAAAGTTCCTCCGTTCTTCAAAAAAGTGTAGATGCCTTAGGAAATATCACTTATTACACAAAGGAAGAAATGCGTTTGAGTATGCTCAATGAATTTTTAAATTTACCAACATATATCTGTGCTGGTTTAGTTTTTAGTTTTGGATATGCCTTTACCGGAAAGATTTCAACTTCAATGACAGCTCATATCACAAATAATTTATTGTCATTTATCATGATGTTGATATCAGTAAATACAACAACTAATTGCTTAAAAGTTATGGTCAAATAGTTTATAAAATGAAAAAAATATCTCTATCATCTTTTCAATTGAAAATCATCGCCTGTGTTTTGATGACATTAGACCATATTGCTCTTCTATTTATTTCAGGAGGAATTGAGGGAGAATATGGAACTTTATATTATGTGTTAAGAGCAATGGGAAAAATATCATTTCCAATCTTTGCATTTTTAGCAGTGGAAGGTGTCTATAATACCAAAAATATATATAAATATTGTTTGCGACTATTTCTCTTTGCCATAGCCCTGGATGGATTTGGATTCATCATCGGTCATATAACCAACATTTCAATCCGTTCTAATCCACTCATTGGAAACGCCTTTACTGATATGTTATTAGGTGTCTTGATTGTCTATTTTTTGAAAAAGAAAAATATATTATCAATATTATCTCTTTTACCAATAACATATTCTTTCTTTACTTGTTATGATTTAGGAAATGAATGGGGAACATTATTCAAATCTGATTGGGGATTCTTCTCCGCAATTTTATTTATCGCTTTATTCTTAGCTAAAGAAATTGCTAGTTTCTATTTAAAAAAACAAACTGGTTTAAAAGATTTTAAAGGTAATGAAGAATTAACAAAGGATGTTTTCAAATACCAAAAGATTTTTGAATGCATTGCTTTATTCTCTGTTGAAATGATATTTTATTTAGTTTATCGCTATTCTAATTTCACAACCTTTATCCCTGGTGAATTTGTTCCTATCGGTACATTTTCGGTTTTGGCTTTTGTTTTTTATCTTTTATATAATGGAAAGAAAGGATATTCTAGCAAAGTTATTCAATATTCGTTCTATGTTTATTATCCTTTCCATTTGATAATTTTAGGTATTATTTCATTGTTTTGTGGTGTTTTAGCTAATTATTTATGAGCGTTAAAATTGTATTAAATATTTTTTATTGATAAAATAAACTAGAAAATTGGAGGTATTTATGATTAAAAAATTAGAAAAACTTGAAGATTTTGAAACAATTATTAAAAATGACAAGAATGTAGTTCTCGATTTCAATGCTACTTGGTGTGGACCTTGCAGAATGATGGGCAGAATCATCGAAGATATCGAAGAAGAATTTAAGGAGGTTACCTTCCTTAAAGTTGACACTGATGAATTCCCATCTCTTGCACAACAATATTTCATTGTTTCAATTCCTTCTATCTTGGCTTTTAAAGATGGAAATAGAATCAATTTCTCTCATAACGGACAAGAAAAAGATATGCAGATTGGTTCTATGGATGAAGATGAATTTTCATCTATGTTAAAAGAAACTTTCAAGCTTTAAAATTGGTATTGATAAAATATTTATCGAGTAGTAAAATACTTTTTGTAATTTTAAAGAGGTTATTTTAATATGGCAAAAAAAGAAATGTCAAAAGCAGAAAAAGATTTAGAAAAATTTGAGAAGAAAGGTTCTTTAAGAACTGAATTCAAAAAATTTATCACTAAAGGCAATGTCTTAGACATGGCTGTTGGTGTCATTATGGGTAATGCATTTGGTGCAATTGTAACAGCCTTCACTAATATTCTTCTCAGTATTTGTACTTGGGGAGTTCCAGGTGGTTTAAAAGGATTAGTCACTGTTCTTCCAGCTTTGAATGATGCTCAAAAAGGTATGGATACAGCAAACGGTCTTGGTCAATTTTTCTCAGCAAGTGATTTACAAGCAAAGGCAACAACTGAAGCTTATGCTTTATATAATCAAGAGGAGGTCAATCCTATTTTGATTGAAAATGTCAAAACTACAATTTTAAGTAAATACACACTTCATGGAACTACTTATACTTATAATTTATCCGCAACAATCGATTGGGGTACTTTCATCAATGCAGTTATCGCCTTCCTCATCATCGCTATCACATTATTTGCTATCATCAAATCAGTCAATACTATCAAAGTTAAGAGACTTGCTTTCGAAGCTGAATTGAATGCTAAATACTTAGCTGAATGGGAAGCAAATCATCCAGAAGCTGCTGAACTTAAGAAAACTAAAGAAGCAGAAGCTAAGAAGAAAGCTGATGAAGCTGCTAGCAAGAAACCAGATGATATCGTCCTTCTCACTCAAATCAAAGAAGGAATAGATAAACTCAATTCTAAATAAAATATCAATTAAAAGGGGCTGTTAAAGTATTCGATATTTAGAAATAGATATTGAATGGCTTATAACA
>CAVJWL010000038.1:0-15522 GCA_963653505.1 uncultured Prevotellaceae bacterium | reverse complement strand
CGGTTGAAAATAAAAGTGAGTAGTAGAAATTATGACTAACTCAAAAAGTCAGGTATTTTATACTAAATATCTTTTGATTTCAATCAAATTTTTATCAAATCACCCGTTTCATCATAGGTCTTTTCAATGATACCAGAGCCTAAAAGTCTTTCTCCTTGATAAATGCAGGCTATTTGACCTTTAGCGACATAGGAATAATGATCGTATTTTAACATCGCTTCTTTTCCATCTTGAGAAATAGTGAGTTTTACTGGCATATCCTGTCCGCGATATCTAAACTTGCAGAAACATTCATAATCAGCTGGTAATTTTTCACTGCCGATGAAATTGAAGGAAGAAAGAAGACAGCCACAAGAAAAACGATAGCCGTTATCTTTTTCTTGAGCGACATACAAAATATTCTTTTCAACATCTTTGCCGACGACAAAGAATGGTTCCATATCTCTTCCTTTGATGCCACCGATTCCTAAACCTTTATGCTGTCCGATTGTATAATATAAGACACCATCATGTTTAGCAATCTTAGTGTTAGTGACAATATCGATGATATCACCAGGTTTTGCGGGTAAATAATTATCCAAAAATTTTTTGAAATTTCTCTCACCGATAAAACAAACGCCAGTTGAATCTTTTTTATGCATGACAGCTGAAAGATTTAATTCTTCAGCGAGTTTTCTAACTTCTGGCTTTGTGAATTGAGCAAGTGGAAATAAGGCATGCGACAATTGTTCTGAAGATATTTGTCCTAAAAAATATGATTGGTCTTTATTTTTATCAAATGCTTTATATAAATGGGATTCCCCATTCTCATCGATTCTCATCGCATAATGTCCCATAGCAATTTGATCAAAGCCTAAGGATTTAGCATAATCATAGAAATGTCCGAATTTGATATATTTGTTGCAAAAAACATCTGGATCTGGAGTATAACCTCTTCTATAGGTATCCAAAAATTGGGAGAAGACTTCATTCCAATATTCTTCGATAAAATCCTTTCTTAATATCGGAAGATCTAAATCCATCGCTGTTTCAACAGCATCATCATAATCGAATTCTTGAGAGCATTTATCACCGGAAAGAGTAGGATTTCCTAAGATATCATTGTTGGTGATACTATCCCAATTTCTCATAAAACAACAGGTTACATCATAACCCTGTTTTTTAAGTAAATATGCAGCTATGGCAGAATCAACTCCACCAGATAATCCTAGTAATACTTTTTTAGAATTCATTTTATCAGCTCCTTACTATCCATATAAATGGTAAATGGTCCATCATTTATCAATGATACTTTCATATCAGCTCCAAAGATTCCAAATTGAACATTTGGAATTCTCTCTTTCAATTTTTCTTTAGTATATTCGTAAAGCTTTTCACTTTCTTCACCTTTTAAAGCCTTGACAAAAGAAGGTCTATTACCTTGAGTTAAATCAGCGTATAAAGTGAACTGAGAGACACAGAGAATATTTCCATTTGTCTGTTCTAAATTTAAATTCGTCTTGCCACTCTCATCTTTGAAGATTCTAAGTTTGAATAACTTATCTAACATCTTATCGATGATAACTTTATCATCACCTAATGTAAACCCAACAAAGATAACTTCGCCATTTTTTATTTCACCACAAACTTTATCATCAACTTTAACTTGTGCTTCTAAGCACTCTTGTATCAATATTTTCATAATTAACTATATTTTCCACTTTTATTATACTAAAATATTTATTTAGAGAGGAAATAAAATATGAAATATACCTATAAAGATTATTTGAATATGGCTTCTTTTATCCAAGAAAAGACTGATGCTAGACCAAAGATAGGTATAGTTTTAGGTTCAGGACTTGATGGTATCATTCAAGATTGTGAGATTGAAACTATCATCCCCTATAAAGAAGTTAAGAATTTACCAGTATCAACCAATGGTTCTCATAAAGGACAATTTGTCTTTGCAAAATATAAAAATACATCAGTTGTCTTCATGCAAGGAAGACTCCATTATTATGAAGGATATACAGCTGAAGAAGTGGTCTCCCCTATCCGTCTTTTAAAATTATTAGGAGTTGAATATTTGATTCTTTCTAATGCTTGTGGAGGTATTAGCTTTGCTCCTGGCACTATGATGCTCATCTCTGACCACATCTTATTCAATGCCCCAAGTCCACTAATTGGAGAAAACATCGATGAATTCGGTCCGAGATTTGTCGATATGTCAGACCCCTATGACACTAAAGATAGAGTGAAGATCTTCGATTTAGCAAGGAAAGAAAATCTCAATGTCAAAGAAGGGGTCTATATGCAGTTTACAGGCCCGCAATTTGAATCGAAAGCTGAGATTGAAATGGCAAGAAGAATCGGAGCTGATACTGTCGGAATGTCGACTGTTCAAGAAGCTATTGTCGCAAATCAGATGAGTATGAAAGTCATCGGTATTGCTACAATTTCAAACTGGTCAACTGGAATAATCAAAGATAAAAAATTAGATGATGCTGAAGTCATCGAAGCAGGAAAGAAATTAGCTCCTGATTTTAAGAAATTACTTTCAATAATCATCGAATATTTTTCAAAGGAAATCATAAATGATAGATAAACCTCTCGCATATAGAATGCGACCAAACAATCTAGATGATGTCATAGGACAAAAGAAAATCATCTCTTTTTTAAGAAATCTTCTCTCTTCTCAATCATTATTGAGCATGATTTTCTATGGAAATCCCGGCACTGGAAAGACAACTCTTGCTAAAGCCTTTGCAAATACAATGAATGTCTATTCTATCGCCTTAAATGCGGTCATCGATAATAAAGCTAAAATGGAACAAGCCTTTGATGAAGCGATAAGATTCTCTCCTAGCATTGTCATAATCGATGAAATTCACCGCCTTGATAAAGGAAAGCAAGATTTATTATTACCGCATTTAGAAAACGGAGATTTCTTTCTTATCGGCTGTACAACCGCAAATCCATTGATATCGATAAATCCAGCTATAAGATCTAGAACTAGATTGCTTCAAACAGAACCTTTGTCATCTGATGACATTTTAATCGGATTAAAAAGAGCTCTTATCTCATCAAATGGTTTAAATAACTCACGAAAATTTGATGAAGATGCTTTAAAGTATATCTCAAAGATTTCTAGTGGAGATTTAAGATTTGCTTACAATCAATTAGAAGCTGTATCTTTCTCATATTCTAGTTCTCATCAAATCACTTTAGAAGATGCTAAAACCATCGCAAACATTCCTAATTATCTGACAGACAAGGACGAAAACGAACATTATAATACTGTTTCTGCTCTTCAAAAATCGATTAGAGGAAGCGATGTCAACGCTAGCATTTATTATCTTGCTAAGCTTTTAAAAAGTGGTGATTTAGAAGGATTAATTAGAAGACTTAAAGTCACAGCTTATGAAGATATCGGGCTTGCAAATCCTCAAGCAGTTGATAGATGTCTAAACGCCTGTCAAACAGCTCTTGATGTCGGACTTCCCGAAGCTATGATTCCCCTTGGTTTTTCAGTTGTCGAACTCTCTTTATCTCCGAAATCTAAATCGTCTTGTTCAGCCATAGAAAAAGCGATGAATAGCATTGATGAATCCCCACTTGAAGTCAGAGATTATCTGAAATTGAATCAACCCAATATTTCTGAAGAAGATAGTTATCCATATGATGATCCTGATGTTTGGGAAGTGTTAAAATATTTACCAAAAGATCTCGATGGTGTAGAATTTTATCAACCGGAAATGACTGGTAAATATGAAAGAGCCTTAGCTGAGAATTATAAACGTCTTAAAGAAATCAAAAAGACTGACGATATGAAAGAAGCCAAAAGAATGGTGAGAATGAAAAGGAGTAAACAAAATGGAAATATATAATCCAACTAGCAAAGAGATTGAATCATTCACTGAAGAATCAAATGTCAGCTCTTTGATTTCTGCAAAAGAAGGATCGCACGATTATCCTTTCTTATTCTGTTTAAAAATAGTCTTAAGGTACCAGTGGCCAAGAGTTTTGATGTCATCATTTGGTTTTTTATTCGTGATTGTCTTATTCGATTTCATCTTCTATTACAATCAAACAGATAGCAATGAAATATTGAAATATCTTCTCATCTTCGATGCTTGTTTGATAGCTTTTGATATCATCGTTTCTTTCTTCATTTTTGCCTATAGAATGAAACTCACGGTCAAAAATATGCCTACAACATTTGTTGAAATCTACGAAGATTTCATTCAAATGAAAGAAGGAAATCAAACTGGTAAAGTAGTTTTCAAATTGCCATTCGATTCTTTCACCAAAGCACAGATATTAAAAGAAGGTTATGTCCTCATCTTCAAAGGGCCTAACAATATGAATGCTAGCATCATTCTTCAAAAAAATTCAGTCGAAGAAAAAGCAATCGCTGATTTTGAAAAAATTCTCAAAGGAATCAATTCAAGAATCAATAACAATTGAGCATAAAAAATACCCAAAATTTCTTTTTATGAAATCATTTGGGTATTTTATTTTTAGATTTTTATGTCTTTATATCATCGAGTTCTTTGATCTCTTGACGGTATTTTTCCATCTCACTAGAATTAGCTAAAATCCAATGGCCTGGTAGAATTTCTTGGAACCATGGTTTTTCCTTAGAATAATCATGTTCAGCACTAGGATTATATTTGATTCTTTCTCTTCTCCTTTCAGAGAATGGATTCGGTTTTGGAATAGCCGAAAGAAGAGATTTAATATATGGATGGAGTGGATGAGCAAATAGTTCATCAGAAGAAGCTTTTTCAACCATATCACCAAAATACATAACTGCGATGGTATCGCAGAAATATTTGACAACAGAGAGATCGTGAGCGATGAATAACATCGAAAGATTTCTCTTCTCTTTGAGATCGTTCAACAAATTGATGATTTGAGCTCTGATAGAAACATTCAAAGCCGATATCGGTTCATCACAGATGAGAAGTTGAGGACTCATGATCAAGGCTCTAGCAATACCGATACGCTGTCTTTGTCCGCCTGAGAATTCATGAGGATATCTCGAACAGAAATCTTCGATCAATCCGACTTCATTGAGAGCAGAAACAACTTTTTTATGGTTTTCAACCTTATCGAAACTTCCAGAAATCTTCAAACCTTTTTGAATGATATCTTCGACTGTCATTCTCGGATCAAGAGAATCGATAGGATCTTGGAAGATCATCTGAATCTCTCTCATCAATTTTTATCGATATGTAAGAATAAAATCAAAAAAGGCACATTTTAAAATTACAATGTATTTAATCATAATTTCAAGTCTTTCAACTGCATTATTAACAAAACTTTATTCTAATAAAAATTAAACATTGACTTAGATAATCAAATTTATATTCAATCAACATCTCGTTCATTTAAATCTAACAGAACTGATGGTTTAAATTTATATGAAATATCGTTCATATTTTGATAAATCTCCCTTTTTTTCTTAAAAATTATTTTATATAATAATCTTACAACCTTTTTATTTTTTTAAAATTGTATCTAAATCAATCAAAATAAAAAGAAAAACACTGGGGGGGTAACATATGGAAGAAGAAAAACTCACAAGCTTTCAATGCAACGTTTGCGGATACGTTTACAAATCAAAAGAAAAAGAATTGCCAGATGATTTTGTTTGTCCGTTATGTGAGGCTGACAAATCTCAATTCACAAAGTTACAAGATAAGAAAGAAGAAACAAAATAATATTTCACAAAGGAAAAGCTGTTAACTCATACCTGAATTAAGGCATTAGTTAACAGCTATTTTATTGCTCAATTATCTTTTAAATATTAGCATCATTGCCATCAACGATGACAGCATAAATGACTACCCAGCGGAAGTTGGTATAATCATTTTCATCACGATCAAAGATACGAATATAAAGTTCATACTCATAATCAAGACCGCCGATGAATTCGAATTTAGATTCATCGTTGATATAGATGAAAGTTCTTTTCTCTTCTTCGCTATATTTGACAAGGGCGTTACTAGCTTTGAATAATTTATTAGCATCTCCTTCAAGAGTGTAACCATAATCCCAATCACCCTTGATAGGGAAAGTTAAATCGAAATTCTTACCAGTGACAAATCTGATTTCACCTTTATGAATCTTACCGACATAACTATATTGTTTGTCTCCATAAACAGAAACACCTTTTTCCATCAAATGAAGCTTTCCATAGTTGACCTCATCGAGGTAGACACCTCTTTTCATATCTAATAAATTAAGACGTTTCTCTTTCATGTACATTTCTCCTTCAATCACTATTCAATTATACAATTTATTTTTTTGAATATCTACTTTTTTGAATAATACTATAAATTTTCTTTGCAATCTTTTAAAATATAAGGGCTTGGAGGCCCTTATGAAAACAGAAAACGAATATATAAGTTTAAAAATAAATGAAAAAGGTGGATGTCTTAAATCAATTTACGATAAAAAAAGAAATGTAGAGCTTCTTTATCAGCCACTTCCTGATTCATGGCAAGGACAAGATATCTTCATCTTTCCTTTCATCGCAAGATTGAAAGATGGAACATATACAATTGATGATAAAGAATATTCTTTAAAAAATCACGGATTATTGAGATATATGAATGCTACTTTATCACTTGAGAAAAACGGAGATATCAAAGCTTCTTTTAATAGTGATGAAGAAACTATGAAACAATATCCTTTTGAATTCAAAGCCTATGCTTTATATCATTTAAATGGAAATAATTTAGAAATCTCATATCACGTCTTCAACCTCTCTGATAAAGTCATGCCGTTCAATTTCGGAGCTCATCCAGCATTCAAAATTCCTGGAATTAAAAAAGATGATGAATTTGATATCAGCAATAACACTATTAGATTTAGAAAAAGATTGCATTTAAGAAGAATCTTACAAGATGAAAAAGGTGCTTTCAATATCAAAGAAATCAAATATAAACACTCCGATAATATTCAATTATCAAAACAATTATTCAAAGATATTCCAACCCTCATCTTAAATGCTGAGAATATGGATATAGTAACTTTAGAGAAAAATGATGGATCAAAACTCATCATCAACAAAGGAAGTGCAAAATATTTAGCCATTTGGTCCGATACTAAATGGGGAGATTATGTCGCAATTGAACCATGGGATGGACTTCCAGATTTCATAGATAATCCCAAAGATATGTATTCAAAGAAAGAAATCAAGCTTCTCAATCCGAAAAAAGAATACAAATTCACATATAAAATCACAGTTTGTTAAAAATGGTGGAACCTTTTGGTTCCACCGCTTTTATTTTCTCAAATCCTTTTGATAAGTAGAGATGACACCTTTATAAGTTGTCTTAATAAAACTAGCGACATCACTTGATAATAAAGAATCACATAAGGCATCCATTTTAGTCTTATAGGTGTTGTCATTTTCATATTTTTTGACATTCAAAGCTAAGACATTAGCATTTTTATCGGCGACAGTATCATTTTCAGTTGGAAGAGTATCATCAGCTTCAAGACCACCAGTCAAAGCGCTGTTGACTGGTAAAACACCATAATCATAATCGAGGATTGATAATGCGAGTTCTGATTCAGCGAGGGGGACAATATTGCTTGGTAATTTGATAGGAGTTCCTCCTTTATCAAGTTCGTAATTATCGATGACACCGGCATCTTTTAATAAATCTAAAGCTCTGATCTCATTAGAGACATCATTGCAAATGCAGTATTTAGCACTCTTTTTAACATTTTCAAATTCACTGGCTGTTTTCTTACCTTCATAAATTCTTAAAGGTTCAAAATGAACCGTGACAGCTGGGAATAATTTTGTGTAGGTATAAGATGTTGAATAGCCATTGTTATCTCCATCATAATTTTGAAGGAAGGGGCGGTGTTGGAAATAATTTCCATCATAAGTTCCTTGATAGGTCTCTTCATTCATAATGCTCCAATCTAAAACTGTGACTTCAAGAGTATAGCCTTTTTCTTTCAAAGCTTGTTTACAAACACTATTTAAGATTTCTGCATGTGGTTTTTGAGAACATGCGATAGAGATAGTATGTGATGTATCTTTCTTACAAGAAGTGAATGACAAAACTAATAACGGCAATAAAAATAAACTTTTTTTCATTTTAAGATTCTCCTTTTATCTAATTTTTTAGCTAAATATAAACCTAATTCTTGAACAACTTCAACGATGATAACTACGATCACAATGAGAATCCAAAACACTGGACTTGTTTCAAAATTCTTCGAATGCCCCATATAATAGGCATAAATTGATGCGATGAGACCACCAGCTCCGATATTGTAAGCAAAGCTTGTATATCCGATGATATTAACAAATGTAACACAGACACCAAGAAGCAAGGAACTTCTTGCTTCAGGAATTAAAACTTTTCTAACAATCATAAAATCGCTAGCACCCATCGATTTAATAGCTTCGATTTTCCCATTATCAACATCGGTCAATGATTGTTCGACAATTCTTGCAACATAGGCAAACGATGAGAAGAAAAGAGGTATGACCATAGTATACCATTCACCCGTTCCTTTACCTAATAAGATTCTAGTTAAAGGAAGAAGCATGACGGTGATGATAAGACAGGGAATACTTCTTAAGAAATTGACAATTGCACCTAAGATGAGATTGATGATTTTATTCGGTTTAAGTCCTGTCTTAGAAGTAACTTTCAATAAAATACCAAGCGGTAATCCGACAATATAAGCTAAGACAAGAGAAATAGTACTCATCAATAGCGTTTCATAAATAGCTTTTAAAACATCGATATTATCAATCATAATTCCACCTCTTCATACTTGATGTTTTTAAAATTTAAAAATTGCAGAACTTTCTTATAATCCTTTTCATCAATCGGTTTTTGAATGACAGTTTGTCCATAAACTTTACCATCTTTTACCTTAGTATCAGCATAAACTAGATTGACAAGAACATTGCAGTTGAGAACAATCTCTGACAATATCGGTTCATCTGCATTTCCATCAAAGAGAATTCTTAGCATCTTTTTCTCATCTAAATTCGTATGAATTTTATTCGAATACAAGAGCTGTTTTGTAATGTCCGCCTTTGGAGAGAGAAATACATCATCGATATTTCCGTTTTCAACAATTTTAGCTTTATCTAAGATGCAGACCTTATTGCAGATAGCTTCAATCGTATTGAGTTGATGAGAGATCATGATGATAGTGATCCCTTCATTCTTATTCAAAGATGATAGAAGTGATAATACTGATTTAGTATTTTCGCTATCAAGAGCACTTGTCGCTTCATCGCTTAAAATGACTTCTGGTTTTAAAGCTAAACATCTAGCGATGCTGACTCTCTGTTTTTGACCGCCCGATAACTGAGAAGGATAAGAATCCCATTTATCATCTAACCCAACTCTTTTTAAAGCCTCAATGGCGATTTCTTTTCTTTTTTTCTTCTCAACTTTATGAATTTCAAGTCCAATCATGACATTCTCTAAGCAGTTCTTTTGATCTAAAAGATTAAATGACTGAAAGATCATTCCAATCATTCTTTTATCATCTCTAGATGCTTTCACAGTTGGAGAACAAAGAAGTCGATCTTTGAAATATATCTTTCCTTCTTCAAATGTTTCTAAGGAATTTATACATCTTACAAGGGTGGATTTACCGGCTCCTGAAAGTCCTAATACTCCATAGATATCTCCTTTTTCAATTTCTAAAGAAACATCATCAATAACTTTTTTACCGTCGAAACTCTTACTCAAATGTTCGATTTTAATTTCCGTTTCCATTCTTACCTCCAAAAAAAATCCCGTCCCAAACACAAATATACGTGCTTAAGGACGGGATTGACCGTGTTACCACCTTAATTCATTTTATAGTCACCTATAAAACCTTAGAGAGTTCAACATCTAAACTCATTTGCTATGACGGGCATACCCGGAGTAAGCTACTATCTTTCACTTCTCAGCTCAGAGGCCATGTTCATCATCCTTATCCGTCCTGCTTCCACCATCCAGAACTCTCTATTGGAATATCTATGATTACTCTTCCTCTTCTTTGCTTTTACGACAAGTATTTTAAGCTTTTAAAATTCAAAATCAAGAAATTTCAACTAAAATCTTTTTTCATCTTAAAAGAAAACACATTGTAGAAATCGAAGATAGCAATAAACATTCACCAGCTAAATAAGTCAGCATGATATAAAAATCACGTCTTTTACAATCCTTTTTATGAGTTGTATAATCCAAAAATAAATCGGAAAAAATACATGATAAATATCCAGCTAACATAAGTGATCCATACAAAACTTTACCATCGATTAAAATAAGAATTGACATCACTAACATGATGACATGGAAGAAAGCAAAACCATAAGCTAACATTCCATATTTCTTCTTTCCAGTCACAAAATAACCAAAAATCACCATAATGATAAATAATAAAGCAAAGCTTAAATAGAAATACCATTTTATCTCATAAGATAAGAATGTTTTAACTTGAAAAAAATTTAAACTGTGGTGAATAGCAAAACATATAGCACCTAGTGAAAAACATAGCATTTTCTTCTTATACAGCATGAAAATATCGCCTATCATACAGAATAAGCATGATATATATACCATCGGATATTTAGGAACCATGAATATCATCGCTAATGAAAATAGCAACATTAAAAAAGGTTTTGACACCCTTCTTGCTTTTTCATTTTCAACAAAGCAAAAATACAGGTGCAAAACCATCAAAACATAGAATAAAGAAATGAATACATAAAATCCCCAGTTCATATTTTATAATCCTTCTTGTTCAGCAAGAGTTTCTTTCTCGCCTTCAGGATCCATCTCATTAAAAATCTCAAGGAAGGTAGGAATTCTACTTCCATCTTCATCAAGTGCTTCTTCTCTCTCTTTGATTTCAATAGCTTTTTCTTCACATGTTTTTGAAATGAGATATGGAGTTGCAAAACAGAAATTCAAAATATCTTCATAGACAATTCCATTCTCTTTCAATGATTTCATGATGCCATGAGTCATATCTTTATAAGAATAGAAAGAAGTATTTCCTTTGAGTTTCTTTAAGACCTTTTCGATGGAATGATCGGTACAAAGAATATCTTTGTCTCCGTGAATGACAAGAGCATCTTGTCTCACTTTTCTAACATAATGACGATTGATCAAAATGGAAGAAAAAATAGAAACTAAAAGACCGAACATTCCTTCAGTAGTATTTCTTCCGATAGCTTTTGCCATTCTAGCGCCATATTTTTTTGTCAATTTATGGAACTTATATGCATACTGGATGTAGTGCGGAATAAGACCATTTCTGATAGTATCATATACTGGAGCAACAAGAACTACTCTTTTGACTTCTTTTTTGAATTTATGAGCCATCTTGCAAGCAAGAGATGAAGAAAAACTATAACCTAAAAGATAGATATCATAGCCTTGTTGGCTATAGGATTTGATTTCATTTACAATCTGTTTTTCAAAATATTTGTGGTGATGTGTTTCTTTCTTAGCAGGATAAAATAATGATACAGTTTTAACTTCGCAACCATCAAATTCATCTTTGAAATGTGAATTGAAATAATCCATCATCATAGTTGAATCATGGGTATCAGAATTTTGAAATCCATTCAAGCACAATAAAACCGTCTTATTGTTTGGTTTTGCAATTTCAATATTGCTGTTGATCTCTTTTATAACATCACTTGTTTGTTTAATTTTTTTCATATATCTTCCCTAATCCTTTTTAAATCGATACATAAATATACCGCTTGCTACAGCGACATTCAATGAATCTATGCCACTCATTTCGATTTTGATCTTGTTACCGAGTTCTTGGTATTCTTTTCTAACACCGTGTCCTTCGTTTCCAAAAACTAAGACAAATGGTTCTTTTAAATGATCGATTTTTCTTTCATCCTCACCATCTAAAGTTGTGACATAAATGTTGTAACCCTTCTTAGAAAAAGTAGTCAAATCATCCCTATAAATTGGCAAATGAAATAAAGCCCCTTTCGTACTTTGGATTACTTTACTATTATACAACGAAACTGAGTCTTTAGAAAAGACTACACCTGAATATTTGAACGATAAAGCGGTTCTAATTATTGTACCAGCATTTCCCGGGTCTTGAATACCATCTAAATAGATGACATTATCTCCTACTTTATCGCTTTCAACAAAGTGACAAACACCCATACAAGGAGGTAATGATTGATAAGAAGATAATTCTCTATACAAAGACTCTTTAAGTCCGATGATTGGCATATCTAATATCGGAGCTTTTTTATCAAGAGGCATTATCAATGTGCGTAACATATTTGCTTTTTTAGCTTCATCGACTAAGTCTTGCCCTTCAACCAAAAAATATCCGCCTTTAGGATCTCCTTTTTTTATCTTCAATAATTCCTTAAATACTTTATTATCTTTGCTTTCGATGATTTTATATGACATAGCTTTCTTTTCTCCCATCAAAATAACTGTTTTTCAACTGATTTTGCAGTTCTTCGTAATCACTACAATACATATTGACAATCTTATAGAATCTCTCATCATGATGAATATCTAATATATGTGCAAGTTCATGATAGATAATACTATCAGAAATGCTCTCTTTAAAAGCGAATAATCGATAATCAAATTTTAAAATGTGTTTAGTTGGAAAACAAACTCCATAATAACTTAAGAATAACCCCGTTTGAATCTTCCAAGAAGAAAGGTCTAACCCCATCTGTTTAGCAAGAGTTCTAACTCTCACTTCTAAATATTCTAAAAATCTCTTTTTATAGATAGTTATAGGATCTTTGACTTTGTTTGAAATATAAAAATACATATCAAACTTAGATAGATTCTTATCTCTAGTTATATATTGTTTCTTTCCAAAGACATAAAAATATTTATCTTCAACCATATAAGGAACATAGACATTCATATCTTTATTCTTATTTAAACATTTTATGACAAACGAATCTAATTTCTCATAAGTGACATATGAAGATATATATACTTCAACAGAACCATAGACCATTCTGCAGTTCATGCCTCGATTATTTTGTTTTTGATAGATTTTAGCCTCAACAACCCTTCCATCTGAGCGCTTATAAGGCCTTGTAAAGAGAAATTTTCGTTTATCCATAAAAATATTTTAAAATATTCTTGAAATCAAAATCAAGAAAAGTTATAATTTTTAAGCTTCTTGAAAGAAGTAAACAAATGCGGACATGGCGGAATTGGTATACGCGCACGTTTGAGGGGCGTGTGGGCTTCCCGTGTGAGTTCAAGTCTCACTGTCCGCACCATAAGAATTACTGACCGCATAGTATTAAAACTAAGCGGTTTTTTTGTTTTTAGAAATAATATACTTCAGAAAATTAACACCATAATAAGTAAATGAATTATTTGGTAAACTTCCAGTATGAACGCTAGGAGGTTTTTTTGATGCAAGAAAAACATCATTACTATATATACGTCAAATTTTCACAATAAAATTAAAAAAAAGAAAAATTTTACCACGTTGTATTTTAGCCATTATTTAATTTATCTTTTATATTATTTGAATATGGTAATAGATTTAATATAGATTCTTTATTAATATTTTCAGTGTACGTCAAAAATTTACACTAATGTTTTAAAATGGATAATCCAACTCAAGGGGTACACATTTAACACTTATAAAACACTAAACTCCATCACGATGGATTTCAACCAGTTTTTATTTTATCTTACTATTCAACTTTATTCATATTCAATTTTTTGTTAATATTAGATATATTTCATTTTAATTTTTTTGTTGACCACTTAATAAATTCTTTTTATAACAAAAAAACGAAGGTGGTGATTATTTATAATTTTACATCGAAAAATATATCAAAAACTTATTGAATGGAAAAATAGTTCAAGCGTAGGTAAGGCGATACTTATAAAAGGCGCAAGACGTGTCGGAAAAAGCTTTATAGCCGAGGAATTTGCTAAGAATGAATACAAAAGTTATATTCTGATAGATTTTTCTAGTCAAATGGATGGAACGTTACAGATTTTTAAGAAATATGGTAACAAATATAATCTTGATGACTTTTTTAATCAATTATCGCTTTTATATGCAACACCTTTGTACAATCGTGAACCAGTTTTGATTTTTGATGAAATACAAGATATCCAAAGGCAAGGGAATTAATTAAACATTTAGTTGGAGATGGGCGATATGATTACATAGAAACAGGTTCATTGATATCTATTAAGAAAAATACGAAAGACATACTTATTCCTTCTGAGGAAGAAGAAATATCGATGTACCCCCTCGACTTTGAGGAATTTTTGAGTGCTCTTAATGATAAAGCAACTTATCCGATTTTAAAAGAATATTTTGATAGAAAAAAGCCACTTGGTAATATGCTTAGTACTATTAATAATCGCTTAAGACTTTATATGATAGTTGGTTGAATGCCACAAGCTGTTTTAAAATATATTGAAACAAAGAATTATGATGATGTTGAAAAAGCGAAAAGGAATATCGTCAAGCTGTATAGAGAAGACATTGTAAAATATGCAGATAATTCTGTTGCTGAAGCAACAGCGATTTTTAATGCTATACCATCTCAGCTTTCTCATCATAATAAAAAAATCAAATACTCATCTCTAAACGACGGAGATCGTTTTTCATGCTATAGGGATGCAATTAATTGGATAAATGATACTATGGTGGGAACGTTGTGTTATGGATTAGATGAACCAACAATATTTGATGGTTTTTCCCTTCAAAACGATAAAATAAAATGCTACATGGTAGACACTGGACTTTTGCTAACTCTAGCTGCTGGAGATAATTATTTAAAAAGTGATTTATATAAGTCTTTTGTACTAGGAAAATTATCAATTAATAAAGGTATGATGACCGAAAATCTCATTTCTCAGATATTCACTTCAAATGATAAACCATTAAGATTTTATGAAAAGCTAGTAAAAAAATGGCGAAAAGAAGACCAAATATGAAGTTGACTTTTTGATTAAACAAAATGGTAAGACTACACCTATTGAAGTGAAAAGTGGCAATTCAAAAGAACATTCTTCACTAGATTATTTTCATTCCGCTTTCAAAGATAAGATAAACAAACCAATCATTCTTACTAAAGTCGATTTAAAAGAGACTGAAGATTATTTGTATTTGCCTCTAGCAATGGCGTGCTTTTTGTAGGGGATTTTTATCAAAGGAAAAGAAATTGTTAGGAACCAACATTTTCAATTGATAGAAACCAACAAAAAAACTATTGACAATAACAGTTTGGTGCTACTTGATAGACAAGACAATCGTCAATAGAGACGGAAGCATCACATTCCAATTTATAAATGGCAAGAAAAAAAGAAAAAGCGACCATCCGATAACAAGGTTGGTTTTCTTTTGCATGTAGGAGTACGAAAACAACAAAGGGGTATGAACTTTTATGAAGGGGGTACAAATTATATCAAATATTGCGTTTCTAGACATATTTATACCATTGAGTTTAGCAATTACGCATAGATATTTTTAACAATATTATCGAATTAGGTCGATTTTTTG
>CAVJWL010000037.1:0-15990 GCA_963653505.1 uncultured Prevotellaceae bacterium | reverse complement strand
ATCGAATAAGAGCTTGGTCAAATTTTGATGGTAGTAATTTTATGAAAAGTTTAGGTTTAATATGTAAAAAATACATTATTTTTTTAAAATATATGTAATATTTACATATGTATAATATTTTCTTGACTTTATTTTTTTGATTTAATATAATCGAAAAAAATAAAGGAGAAATTATATGTCATTAAAAAAGAAGTTATGTTTGTTGTTTGTATTACCATCAATGTTTCTAAGTAGTAATTTTAATGTTTCTAATGATTCCATACATAATTCAAGAAATAATATTTTATATTCTGAGACTATTGATGTTGATTTTGATGGTGTTATTAAAGAATTTGAAACTGCCGAAACTCCAGAAGAAATAATAAAAAATATAGACAATGTCAAAACGGCTATTTTGGAAGAAACTAAAGAGCCAAATTCTTATATTATTTATGCTCTAAACACTTTGGAGAAAGCCGCAGCAGATATTGATGAAAAAACAGAACTTCCTGAAGATTATTTTCAAACAATATTTTCTAATGTGTTATCAGAAGTTTCAAATAGTGAAAATTCTTCTAAATTACGAAGCGCTGGTGTTAATTCATTTGAAATTAAATGGAGTAAGAAAAAGTTTTTATGGTTTACCATCAATTTACCTGTTGGATTTATCATTAAATTATCTGCAAGTACTTGTAGAGCAATTATTTCTGCTGGTGCAAGTTTTGCTCTTGATGCAATAATTACAGTTTTTCAAGCATGTCATCTTGGTGTTGTGATTGGTGCTTCTATTTCTTTGTTAGCTGGAGTTACCGGGAATCCAATTTTAGTTGCTGCAACAGCAATAATTTCAACTTTAAGTTCTAAAGCAGTAATAAGTTTTTTAGTTGAGAAACTACTCGAAGGAGTTTTTGGTTGGGCCGTTGATAAAATTTTAGAATCTAAAATAAAAGATGGTATAATAATTCAAACTGAAGGAACCAACCCAATTACATTTGAATTACAATGAAAAATAAAATTATTAAATCTTTAATTATTGACATCTCAATTGTAATTGTTGGGATTATTTTGCTGTTTTTCTTATCGTATTGGGGAAATAATAGTTTTTATATAGCTGCTTTTGGAATTTTAATGGACGTTCCTATATTTTTTCTTATACCAATTTTAAATGATGTTTATTTACAAGATAAAAAAGCTGAAGATATTAAGAAAATCGAAATGATTTGCGTAATATTATCAATAATTACTTTAATTGTATTTTTTTGTTTAAACTTTTTCTATGTTCATGAATATTTCTATTCAATATTTTCAGTTTTTCATTATTTAATTTGGTTGTATATAACATTTTATAGAAAAAGAAAATAGAATAAAAAAGGTAATTGATTTCATAGATATGATATGAGAACAAGTGTCTATAACAAAAATTATAGATGATTTGTTCTCTTTTTTTGTGGAATTGAATTTTTCATTTATGTAAAATAAACATATTCAAAGGAAGGTTATTTATATGATGAAAATCTCCATTGTTGAAGATGAAAAAGAATTCACTGAAACATTATTAAGCCATCTATCTCGTTATCAAAAAGAAAATGATGTTAATTATAGTGTAGAAGCTTTTGATTCGGCTGAATCTTATTTGAATTCAAAACAAAATTTTGATGTTATCTTTTTAGATATCAATCTGACAGGAATGACAGGTATGGAATTAGCTAAAAAAATTAGAGAGAATAATAGTCATATCATAATTTTCTTTGTCACCAATCTTGGTCAATATGCAATCAATGGATATGAAGTCAATGCTTTAGATTTTTGTTTGAAACCTATAAGTTATCCTGATTTCAAACTCAAGATGAGAAAGGTAGTAGCTGCCTTTAATAAAAATGCTGATTTCTCATTTACTATCGATACTATTGATGGAATTCAAAAAGTTATTTCAGCTAGAAAATTGAAATATGTAGAGACAATTAAACACTATTTGATTTTTCATTATGAAGATGGCGATTATAAAACTAGAGGCACGATGAAAGATGTTGAAGCCAAACTTGGAATTCCTTGTTTTATAAAGATTAATAGCGGATATCTTATCAACATGGATTTTATTTCTTCTGTTGATGGTTGTGATGTAATAATAGGAGAAGCTAGATTAGCTATTTCTCGTTCTAAGAAGAATTCATTTTTAATTGCCTTCAGCAATTATATTGGAGGATTTCAATCGTGACTCCCTTAAAGGATTATCAAATATTTGAAGAACTCAGATATGTGATTGAAATATTTGCTGCTGAACTTTTATTCTTTATCCCATCACCAATTCAGAAGAAAAAATATTTTTGGTATAAAGCTAGCGCAACTCTCGTCATATTATGTGTTTTATCGATGGGTTTTGTATTCATTCCTACAATTTCTAATTACATGGCTAGTTTAACAACGAACCAAACTTTTTCAACGTTATTGCATAATAAAACATATTCATTGTGGTACTTGTTATTGCAATTTATATCTATGGCATTCATTTATTTCTTATTTGATACATCATGGAAAACAATCATTTCTAGATCTGTCATTGCTTGGTGTATTCAACATATTGAATATGTTTTAATAAATGAGTCAATTGGTATTGGCTTATGGAATGAAACAAGAAGTGAACATTTAGTCGAATATATAATTATTTCAATTGTCTCTTGTGTAGCAATTTATTTCTTTTTTTATAAATTTCTTAAAAAGTATATCAAGTTAAAAGGAATTGATGGCTATCATACAAAGACAGAAACAGCTATGAATATCATAATTTTAGTTGTTCTTGTTTCTTTCACTTTCTTTTGTCAAGAAGTCTTTTACTGGGATAAATCTGGAAATTATTTCTTTAAAGCTGCTTTTTTTGATGTTTTAATTTGTTTAATTTTTATCATATCTCAACTCAGAGCTTATCGAATTAAGTATGTCGAAATTCAAAAACGTAATGAAGAGCAAATATTCAGTGAACGATTAAAACAATATGAGCACAGTAAGAATAATGTTGAAATCATCAATCATAAAATTCATGATTTTAAACAACAATTATATGCTCTTAAACATATGAATAATTCAAATCAAGATGATATTTTAAATGAAGTCAATGAAAGAATAAGCATATTTGATTCTTATTACCAAACAGGAAATGATGCTTTTGATATCATTTTGACTGAAAAGAAAATGCTTGCCGAAAAAGAAAATATCAAGATGACTGTTCTTGGTAACGGTAAATTGTTAAATTTTATGCAACAAATGGATATTTATGTTCTTTTTGGCAATATGTTAGATAACGCAATAGAAGCTTGTGAGAGATTAGAAAATAATGAAGAAAAAATTATCTCCATGACCTTAAAAGAAAATGCAGGTTTTATCTATATAGAACAGAATAATTATTTTTCTGGGGAATTGAAAAAAGAAAACGATAAAATTGTCACAATCAAAGAAGATAAAGACTTTCACGGCTTCGGTTTAAAAAGCATTAAAGATATCGTAAATTACTACGATGGTATTGTCACTTTTGATGCTGATAATAATATTTTCAATCTTAGAATTCTCATTCCGATAAAAAAACAAAACGTGCCTAGCTAGAAGCAAAACGTGCCTAGCGCTTTAAAAAGCCCTTTCATTTGAATATATTTTGTTTGTAAGCGTTTGCATTGAAGCTCCGGAGTTCAATTGCAACGCCAAAAATGAAAGGTATTTTAAAATGAAGAAAAGTGTTGTTTCATTAGCAGTTCTTGCAATGGCTTCCGCAACTGTAGGTATGGGTGTTTCTAAAACTATGACAAATGCCTCTACTTTAAAAGCTAATACTACTGGAAATTCTCGTTATTATGATTCAGATTATTCCTCTAAACAAGAAGCTTTAGAAGCTGGTTTAAAGATCAACGAACAAATCTGTGAAGAAGGTATGGTCTTAGTTAAAAATAATAATAACGCCTTACCTCTTAAAACAAATGTTGGTACAAGTGCAGCTAGAGTCACTCTTTTAGGTTATCGTTCTATCAATCCACAAGGTGGTGCTGATTCTACAGGCGATAATTCGGCTGGTAAAGTTAAAATCACAGCAGACATCTATTCATCTTTGAAAGATGCAGGTTATGTTGTAAATCCAACTGTCAAATCTGTCTATCAAACCCTTCTTTCAACTAAGGATAGTTCTGGTAAGGCCTTATATTCCAATGATGTAGATTTATACAATGGAATGTTTGGCACTGGTTCAACTGTCAAAGAAAAAGTTGAAAAGAGTTTTGGATTATATGATGATGCCGCTATTGTCGTTTTATCAGCTGGTACTTCTTCATATACTGGTGAAAACAAAAAGAGAACTCATAAGCTCCAATTAGATGCTGAACAACTCTCTCTTGTTGAAGAAGCAAAAGCTAATTTCGATAAGGTCATCGTTCTTATCAATGATTCTACTCCACTTGAATTGGGTGCTTTACAAAATGATCCAGGAGTTGACGCTATTCTTATCGTTGGACAACCTGGTGATAATGGTTTTGAAGCTGTTGGAAAGATATTGAATGGTGAAGTCAATCCTTCTGGTCATTTAGCAGATACCTATGCTGCTGATTTTACTAAAGATCCAAGTTATAACAATATCAATGTTGAAGGCAATGCTGTTGAAGGAAATCCAAGATATTATATCGATAAGAATGGTAATGGAACTTTAGATGATGGCGATGAAAAGACTGATACCTATTTCTGTGATTATGATGAAGGTATTTATGTCGGATATCGTTATTGGGAAACAGCCTATGCTGAAGCTAAAGCAAATAATTATGCTGGATTTGATTATGATACAGCAGTCACTTATCCATTCGGATATGGACTTTCCTATACTGATTTTAAGTGGACTGTAGTCTCTCAACCTGATTTTTCAACTCTCAATGATCAAGAAGAACTTGAATTTGAAATCTGTGTTGAAAATACTGGTGAAGTTGCCGGTAAAGATGTCGTTCAACTATATTATCATGCTCCCTATACCGCTTATGATAAAGCTAATAAAGTTGAGAAAGCAGAAGTCGTTTTAGGCGACTTTGCTAAGACAAGCCTTTTACAACCAGGACAAAAAGAAACTGTCAAATTAAAAGTTGAAACAAGAGATTTAGCAAGTTATGACTATACAACTGCTCAAACCTACATTCTTGATGTCGGCTCTTATACTATTGATTTCAGAACCAGTTCTCACACAGTCAAAGATGATTCTTTATCATTCAATTATGAAGTCACTGGTACAAATCCAGTCAGAATGGATAAAGCAGTCACTGGTGAAACTATCACCAATGCCTTTGATGAAGTTACAACTGAAGCAAGTGAAAAACATGGTGTTGGAACTTTCTCACGTCAAGATTTTGCTGGAACCTTCCCAAATAGTGAAACTGATGCTGAAAAATTGATCTCACAAGCTGAATACGATAAATTTGCTTATGATGTCTCCGATAAGGAAAGTGATCCTTGGTATACAACCGAAATGCCAAGTTATATGATAGCAGAAGATAGAAAGAATAAACCTGTTGCTGATGTCACATTATATGATTTGATCGGCGCTGATTATGATGATCCAAAATGGGATGCTCTTCTTGATGAACTCACACTTGATGAAATGCAAGACCTCATTTCTAATGCTGGATTTAGAACTCAAGCAATCGACTATATCAAAAAGCCATATTCATTAGATACTGATGGTCCAAAAGGATGGACAGGTACTGGTACTGCTGGTGCTACTAAGTTCAACGCTTTTGCTGCTGAACCTGTAATTGCTGCAACATTTTCTAAAGAACTTTCATATAAGATGGGTGAAGTTGTTGGTGATCAAGGCATTTGGGGTAGTTCTGATAGAACTGATGTTTCAGTTGGTGGTAGAGTTTATGGATATACCGGTTGGTATGCTCCTGGTATGAACTTACATCGTTCACCATTTGAAGGTAGAATCACAGAATACTTCTCTGAGGATCCAGTATTGACAGGTCAAATCAGTGCTAACCAATCTTTAGGTATCAAATCTAAAGGTGGATTCATTTTCATCAAGCACTTTGCAGTTCATGAAGATGGTGGTGGTGTTGGTATTTCTATCACATCTTCCGGTTATAAGATTGAAGGCTATCGTGGTTCTAGCGATGCACATTCTGGTACTGCATATTGGTTGACTGAACAAGCGTTACGTGAAGTTTATCTCAAACCATTCCAAATCGCTGTTGAAGATGGTGAAGCAGGTGCTTGTATGTCATCTTTCTCCCGTATTGGTAAGACCTGGGCTGGTGGTGATTATTCCTTGCTCACTACATTACTCAGATCTGAATGGGGATTCAAAGGCTACGTAGTCACTGATATCGATATCTATGGATTTTTAAATGTTGATCAAATGATTCGTGCTGGTGGTGATTGTATCTTGACATCAAGTATCAATTCTTCAATTGAAAATTGTGGTCAATCTAAGTGGTCAAGCGATGGTTCTAATTCCTTGACTAATCCATCGGCTACTCAAATCGCAAGTATGAGAAGAGCTTGTAAATCTATCTTATATACAGTTGCTAATTCTCATGCTATGGATGTTCCAATGGGAGCTAAGGTTTTAACTCCAGAAGTTGAAGTCAGTGAAGGAAAAGTAGGTGTTGATTATTCTGCATCATTTAAGGCTGAACTCAATACTAAGTTTGCATATTCAAATATCAGTTATGAAGTTGAAGGCACTTTACCAGATGGTTTAACTTTAAATGAAACTACTGGAGAACTCACTGGAAAACCAACAACAGCTGGAACTTATAATTTCAAAGTTATCGCAAGTGCTGAAGGTTATGAAAGTGCTACTGTTGATGTTTCTTTAGTCATCAACGGTGCTGAAACTTCTAAGACAATTGCAGATTTAGAAAAAGAATTAGAAGACATGAAGAAATCTTATGCTGATGGAGACAAGACCCTTTCTGATAAGATTGCTGCTCTTGAAGCTGAAATTGCTGAATTGAAGAAGACTTCTACATCAAAGAGTGGTTGTGGAGGTAGTGTCATCGCTGCAACAAGTGCAGTTGCTGCTCTTGGCTTATTAGGATTAGGTCTTGCTTTAAAGAAGAAAAAAGAAGATTAATATCATTTATAAATAAAAGGAGACGGCAATATGAAAAAAATGATTAGTTTTGCATTGTTAGGTTTAGCACTTGGACTAACAAGTTGCGGTGGCAATTCAAATACAGCTAGCAATCAAGCATCCAAAAATCAATCAACTGTTGAATCTAACAAAACATCAGATAAAACGCCAACTAGTACAACAACTCAAGGTTCAACATTGAGAATGGAAAGTGAGTATGTCAATGTTCAAGGTGTTGAAGGCTCGACGATTTCAGGAGCTACTTCTGGTTTAGACTTGATTCAACCATTCAAGGGTGCATCCAATGGCTATTGTATTGCATCCACCCATCGTGATGGCTTTGCTCTTACTTATACTTTCAATTCTTCTGTCGCTGCAACTGATGTCACAGTTGCTCTTGGACTTGGAAATGAATTAGGTGTTGGTCTTGAATACACAAATAAGACTTTGACAGTTGCTGTCAATGGTACGAATATGAATTATTCTAAAATCACTGTTAAAGTCGATGGCTTCAATTCCTATGCCTTAGGAAAAGTTTCAGTTAAAGAAGGCGAAAATACAATTGTAACAACTGTCGTTGGTCCAAATGATTATTGTAACAATGCTACTGGTGGTCCTTTATTTGATTATGTCGAACTTAAATCTGATGTTTCAAATTTGACTTGGACTCCTATTACTTCTAATATTGAAGAAGAATAATTGAAGAAAAGTGTGTTGATGCTAGTTTTTACTAGCATCAACTTTATTGAGGTTATTTATGAATCTTTTTAAATTATTATGGTCTAAAAAGAAAACTAAGATCTTTATGATTGTTTGTCCAATCGTTTTAGTTTTTGTTTTAGTCGCATCTTTAGTCATCACATGTGTTCCTATTATTTCTGGAACGTTTGACATCATCTTCGGTGGTGATAAAGCAATTGTCGGAGAAAATAAAGCTATCTATACTGCGGATTTTAAATCAAAAGCAGAAGCTACACAAGCTGCTAATGATTTTGGTGCTGATGTTTTAAGAGAAGGCATTACATTATTAAAAAATGATAATTCTTTACCGTTAAAAAAGAATTCGAAAGTTACTGTCTTTGGAAAGAATTCTGTCAATCCAGTCCTCGGTGGTTCTGGCTCTTCAGCATCCAAGTCTTCAGACAATATAGATATTTATGATTCTTTAGAAACTGCAGGTTTTGATGTTAATCCAACACTCAAAGCTTTCTATGAAAATAATAGTAAATCAGGTAATGGAAGAGCTTCTTCTCCAGCAATGGGTACTATTCTCGCTGGCTTTGGTACTGGTGAAACTCCAGTCTCTTCTTATGATGAATCACTGCGTTCTACTTATTCTGCTTATCATGATGCTGCTATTGTTGTTATCTCAAGAATCGGTGGAGAGGGATACGATCTTCCAAGAACTATGAAGACATCATTTAAAGATGATGCTACTAAAATTGATGGTGCAAGAAATGAAGATGATCATTATCTTCAATTGGATCAGAATGAAACTGATATGCTCAAAGAAGCATGTGATAATTTTGATAATGTCATCGTCGTTTTAAATACTGCACAACCTATCGAACTTGGATTTTTAGATGATCCAACTCATTATGCTTACAATTCAAAAATCAAAGGATGTCTTTGGATGGGACTTACAGCAACTAAGGGTGCTTTAGCTCTTGGTGAAGTTTTAAATGGTGATACAAATCCATCTGGACATTTAGTTGATACATATGCAAGAAACTTTGAAAATGATCCGACATTCAAGAATTTCGGTAACAACAATACCGATCGTGGAAATGAATATTTAGTTGATGGAAAAGGTCAAGGTTATTATTATGTCGACTATGAAGAAGGCATTTATTCTGGCTATCGATATTATGAAACTAAAGCCCATGATTTAGGAACTGATGGAGAGACTTGGTATAAGAACAATGTTGTATTCCCATTTGGATACGGCCTCAGTTATACGACATTCTCATGGGATGTTTCTTATCCATCAAATACGACTATCACATCTACAAGTGATGAGATTAAAGTTGAAGTCACTGTAAAGAATACTGGTGCAGTAGCTGGTAAGGATGTTGTTCAACTTTATTATTCGGCTCCATATACAAAAGGTGGAATTGAAAAAAGTTATGTCAATCTAGCAACTTTTGCAAAGACTAAAAAACTTGAACCAGGTGAAGAAGAAAAATTAACTCTTACTTTTTCAGCAGAAGATATGAAATCCTATGATTATAGTGATGCTGATAACGACGGATTTAAGGGCTATGAATTAGAAAAAGGTGATTATTCAATCAAAGTAGGTCATAACGCTCATAATTTTGAAAGTGAAAAGACATTCAACTTGAAGGATACCATTAAAATCGAAAATGATTCAACAACAGGTACTAAAGTTGAAAATCAATTTGATGATATGTCAAATAACATCTCGATAATGAAAAGAAGTGATATGGATGGTACTTTCCCAACCACACCTACAGTCAGTGATAGAACAGTTGATGCTAGCTTTATCTCTGAGATGTCTTATTCTAAAAATGATGAAGGCAAAGAATGGTATGTCAGTGAGGATAAGATGCCAACTCAATCAACATCTGTGATTGAAAATCCTGAAGTTACATTGTCTGATTTAGTTGGAAAAGATTATGATGATCCTCTTTGGGAAAAATTGCTCAACGAATTGACTGTTGAACAAATGGCAACTTTGATTGGTAAAGGTGCTTATGGTACTGTTGCAATTTCTAATATCAAAAAGCCGATGACTAATGAACCAGATGGTCCTTCTGGATTCACATCCTTTATGGCAGTTTCTGATACTGTTGCCGTTTATGGTTGTGCTTTCTTTCCAGCTGAATCTGTTCTTGCTGCTACTTGGAATCTCGAACTTGCAAATAGAATGGGTGTTTTAGTTGGCAACGAAGGTCTTATCGGTAATGAAAGAGGAGATAAGCTTCCATATAGTGGTTGGTATGCTCCTGCTTGCAATGTTCATCGTTCTCCTTTCTCTGGTAGAAACTGGGAATATTATTCTGAAGATCCGATTCTCTCTGGTGAGATGGGCGCTAAAGTTGTTTTAGGATGTAAGTCTAAAGGTGTTTATTGCTTCGTTAAACATTTTGCTGGTAACGAACAAGAAACTGATAGAGAACAAAATGGATGTTCGTCTTGGATTGATGAACAAACCTTTAGAGAAATCTATCTCAAACCATTTGAAATCATTGTTAAAAAAGGTAAAACAACAGCCATGATGTCTTCCTTTAACCGTCTTGGTAAGACCTGGGCTGGTGGTAGTTATAAACTTTTGACAACAGTTCTTCGTAACGAATGGGGATTCAGAGGTGAAGTAGTCACTGATTATAATTTGTATCGTTATATGAATGCTAATCAGATGATCAGAGCTGGTGGTGATTTAGTTTTAAATCAAGAAGGTAAAAACCCATCATTAAAAGATACTTCAGCCACTCAAGTGACTTGTATCAGAAATGCTGCTCATAACATTCTTTATACTATTGCTAATTCTAATGCGATGAATGCTGAAGTATTAGGATATACGATGTCAAATTGGCGTATCCTGATGATTGTCATCGATAGTGTACTCGTTGTTTCGATGTTAGTCTGGGGCGGTATTGTCATCACATTAGTCATCAGATCTGATAAAAAAGAACAAAACTGATTTGAGAAAATAAAAAGTGATAAATGGTTCATCATGAATCAAATATCACTTTTTTCAATGGATATAATTTAGTTTTCTTCTTTCTTTGTTTCGAATGCGTTCTGCATATCGATGAATGGACGAGATACTTCTTCAAGTGGATCTTTACAATCGTTATCTAACCAATTGATAAGTACGTTATATAAAGCTCCTGCGATGAAATAAGCTAAATATTTATCTAATTTAACAGGTAAATTATCTAAGAATTCATTAGATAAGAACTTTAAAAGTTCACCATCTAATCCTGCTTTTCTCAAGCATTTATTAGCTTTTAAATTGGCTTTGAAGAATAAAAATAATGCAAGAATAGCCACTTCGTTGTTTTCGACAGCTTCTTTATCATTTAACTTTACTTGTTGAAGGAATTGATTCTTTGTCATTTCAAAATAACGGATGACAATATCTTCTTTGGTGTTGAAATGACGATAATATGTGACTCTGCTGAGCCCAGCTTTATTGACAATATCTGTGATTGAAATATCTTTGAATTCTTGCTTTTCCATCAAGCTTAATAATGCGTTTGTGATTTTAGTATCGATATCATTTTGTTTCATTGGTAAACCTCTATTGTATTCTAGTAACAATATATCACATGTTGTTATTAAAATCATCAAATAATTACAAAAAAAGATTATTTGTCACAAAACAACGCTTTAACAATACATTTTTAGCAGTTTTAATGACTAAATAATCTTATTTTTTCTCAGGATAGGTTTCAGTTGTGATTTTTACTTCTTTATAAGATAAATCACTTTCGGATTTATAAAGAACGAGATTCTCTTGTCTTTGATCAAAATATGATAAAGAATAAGAGTTGATATTATTCATTCTTATTTCGTAACTTTGTTCTACAGGTAGATAGGCAAAGAATGTTTTTCCTTTAGAGCCATAGGCGATAGTTCCGTCTTTATCAAGATTCATATTTTTTAAACTAGCTACAGTTTTATTATTTGAATCTATGATTTCGATTGTTGTATTTTCATCAACTTCTTCGATTTCAAAATAATAATAACTTCCATCAGAATTATAACTATTGATATTTGATGTGTAGTTTTTATCTTGAGCTCTTAAATGAGATAGACATAATTCAGGGAAATGTCCTGAAGCAATCGCTTTGATATTATCGACGCTTAAGAGAGTGAAGAAATAACTGATATTTTGAAGGAGGACTTTTGAAAGTGCATTGACTAAGGAAAGAATTCCATTTAGAAGAACTATAGGAGAGATTTCAATACCTAAGCTTACTAAAACAGTATTTAACAAGACGATAAAATCTTTGACAAATACGGAAGGATTATGAACTAAATTATTGATCAATATATCAATGTTAGTTGAATTTAATATGTATTTAGCAAACGATACACCTAGTGTCATAAAACTGAATTTAGGTGATCCGTTTTTATAAACTACTTCGAATATTTCTCTTAATCCTTCTTGGAAATTTTCAACATAATTATCTAAGTTTTGAACGCCTAAAATAGTCAAGTTTGATATGAATTCATCAAGGAATAATCCGCTAGTCCAATTCAATTTATTATTGCTATAAGAACTTACAGTATATTCTTTTGAACTGCTCTTATTTGATGATAAGATGAAATTTGAAATTGCGTAATCTCCAAGAGCGGCATGATTATTGATATTATTGAAGAACTTGATAACTGGATTGATGAGATTTGTATAGTTTACATTTCTCACACTATCTGGCAAATAATAATCAACCCCATATCTTGTATATCTGAGTTCTTTCATCGCAACTTTAGGAACTGGATCATTGGCATTGACAATGTTATGAATGTTTGAATATATCTCACTTCTTGGAGAAATCACTTCGTTATATGAAGCTCCCATCGGTGGTTCAAAACAATAACAATAGATATTTTCTTTTTTTAATGTCACTTTACCATCGAACAGAGCTTCGCCTTTAGCGATTTTTTGATCGATTCTACCAACTGCTAGATTATTAGAAGCCCCACCTCTTGAATATCCGACAGTCCAAAGTTTGATATCACCATTTAAGTTATATTTATTTATATATTCTTCAAGACTATTTAAATAAATGGTTGAGGCATCGTAAAAACCTTTGTGTTGAATTATTTCTTTTCCATCACCTAAGGTGAAATTACCAGCCCATTCCATCTCATAATTACCACCTCTAATTCCTACAGCAATTAAAGTGGTATCTTGTATTTTTTTATGAGCGAAGATTACACCTAGAGAATCTGTTGAGGATTTGATTTTGTAATAAGAATTGACATCGATATCAGAAAAACCAGCATTCTTTAAGAATTCTTCACCATTTCTATATCTATATGTTTCTTTTTCTTTATCTACATTGCTAGCAAAACTAGCAAGGGCAAAGGCCATTGAACAAGTGGAGAGAGAATTATTGTAAATTGTGGAATCATCTAAAAAATATGAATCATCGTAAAAAGTATCTTCTTTATAGTCATATAATGCTGCTTGAGAGTAGTGAAATTGGAATTTGTTTAAGGCAGTATTTTTACAAGAAGAAAGAATAATACTCGATAAGATAATTGCTGAAAATATTTTTTTGATTCTCATAAAAAATATTGTAACAAATAATTACAAAAAAAGAGAAAATTATCTTGTAAAATGTTATACTTTTAGTTACTTATGGAAAAATCATTATCATATAACGAAATACTTTATCTAAAAAGAACTGAGATGGGATTATCTAAACGGAAATTTGCAAAATTTCTTGGAGTTCCTCCCTTTTTCTATGGATATTATGAAAAAGGATATGTAAAACCATCTAAAAAATATATAGATCAGATTTCAAAAGCTTTGAATATCGATTATAGTGAATATTTAGAAGGACTATCTTCATATCCTGCAGAGCTTCCTGAAGTTGAGACTAAATTTGAGAAATGGTATAAAAATGTTCTCTCAAAACTGTGGGTTCAAATTGTATTTATCGTCTTATTTATTGGATCAATATTAACTATTGTATTCGGATTTCAAAAATATAATTATACGATGAATCACGCAAGTGAATTCTACTGTGAGAAATATATCGAATTTGTCAATCAGACAAGGGAGAAAGGAAGTATCACTTTCTCACTCCTACATGAGATGACACGACCTGAAATCCATACATCAGATGATACTAAATATGTTTCAATTTCGACATCTACCGAAGAACATTCTATAAGAAGTTTTACAGCTTATATTAACTATAAAGAAGAAAATGGTAGCGTATATTATATTGTTCCAAATCTTGCTACTACAAGTCTTGTCAGGTTAAATGTTCAATATGTCAATTATACGACTTTAGAAAAATATATTTCCTATTTCGATATTGAAAATTCAAAGTTTACGTTTAATGGAACGATAACTTTAGAGAATGGATCAACCCTCGACGAACAAAGCGATAAATATAAAGTCGCCAAAGAGAAGATGTTATCCCATGTTGATAATGTCAATGCTGATTTCACTCAGATGATCAAAACTACACTTGGAATGGATTATGATTTTTATTCAGAGTTATTAGTTGATCATCAAAAAGGGGCAACAGAAAACCTCATGACCGAAGTGGTATCTCTCGGTATGGGAATTATAGGCATAGGATTGACTGGTTTATTCTTGTTCGCTTATTTATATGCTCTATTCTTTGGCCAAAAAAAGAAAAAAGCAACCTTAGTTTTAGAAAACAAGGTTGAAAATGAAGTTGTGCAACCAAAAGAAGAAAAACGAGTGTTTCAACAAGTTGAAAAGGATATGAGATTCTTCCCATTTATTCCTGAAACTGTCTTTGAAATAGTCGGTATCATCTTAATATTATTCGGTTCTATCAGAGTTATTCTCAATACTTATTATTTATTCTTCAGTGAAGGTATCAACGAGGAATTATATTCGAAGACCTCATCGAGTTTCTTCTTATATTTCACGATTGGTATGTTCCTTCTTTACTTCATAGACTTCGACATCTTTCTTGATGATCGTCGAAGCTTGAGAAATTTCTTCTTGTACGGAATTATCTTCTTTGGATTATATTCAATCGAATGCGTATTATTAGATTATCTTTCAAAAACTAGAGGTGTCATCACCATTGCTAGTGAATATTACATCGTTCCAAATAATTTCGGCACTATCTCTTGTTATTTCGGTCTTATGTTCTTCTTATTCTACAATCCAAAATGGCTGAATACTAAAAAGAAAACCATCATATTCAGATTATGTTCAATTCTTCCAATATTATGGATATTCATCTCTTCGTTGATATTCCAAAATTATAAGAATTGGAAATTGGATTTTAATTCTTGGCAGATATATTTCTTTGATTCTGAAAGACCACAGTTCTCATTCCTTTGTGTGAGTTATTTGATCGGTTTATATTTCATGAGATTATTTGTTGCTAAGAAATATGGAAAAGAAGCAGCTAAAAAGATCTATAACGGAAACAAATTCTATTTTTGCAAAAATGTCCTTATATGTTTAATCATTGGTGTGATTGCGATATTTGAATTTGTCTTTAGAAATTCAACCACAAATATCAAAGGTATCGGAAGATATTGGCAAATTGTTTTCTTGATACCATCACTATTCTTCTATCATCCACATTTAGGTAAAAGATGTAAGCCAGTTGATTATTTGACACTTGCTTTATACGCTATCTTCTTCTGTGTAGGTTATATTTTTGCGGCATTCTTAATCATTGCAATGGTTATTAGATGATAAAAAACTGTTAACACTTAATCCTTTAAGACATAGATTAAGTTGTTAACAGTTTTTATTTAAATTTTAATAATCTCTACTTTCGAAGAATGCTTAAGTGTTGTTGAATCATAACTGATTCCAAGAAGTAGAACATCACCTTTATAATCACCAAGTGAATTGAAATATTCTTTTTCTTTTATTTGTTTTATACCATCCTCTGGGGTTGAATCGATTTTCAGTTCAACAATAAAAGGGATATGATTATTATCTTTAGGAATGAAAGAAATATCACTTCTACCAAGGACTGATGTATCTTCTTTTTTAATATTATAATGCTGATTAGCACAATAATATGAAATAGCGACAATAACTCCTAAAATATCTTCTTTATTCTTATTGAAAGGTCCTGCTAATTCTTTATGATTCTTATCAAGAGTAGTATTAATAAAATCAGTATTTCCTTTTAATGTTTCTTCATATAATTTCTTTGAGTTTTCAATCGGATTATAAATTTCTAACCAATGTAAGTTATCAAGAG
>CAVJWL010000036.1:0-18321 GCA_963653505.1 uncultured Prevotellaceae bacterium | reverse complement strand
GAAATAAAGTTATTAACATTATCAAAAAGATTACACATAATTATTGACAAGTCTCTTTTCATTTTGTTTTAGAATTGTATAAATCATTTTTTTCTAATTATATGTTGTAGATTTGAATAATCACAAGATAGTTCATATCCTTTTACTTTTTAAATTAAATCGGATATATATATCTTTACCATTTCTTTTATAGTCCATTCATCTTCGATATTTCCATTATTATCATCAATAAAAATAGTAAGCGAATGCTTAATGGTGCCGTTTCCTCTGTCCTAGGACAAAGGAAAGATAATACGACCATAAGTGTTGCACTTACTATTGAAATTAATAAAAAATTATTTTTTATAAACTCAACACCCTTTTCAGTGATGAATATTTTATAAATGTTATCAATCACATTTTTAAGTTTTGAAAAAGTATTCATATCTATATCATAAAGATATGATTTGATTGGATATTCTTTACAATAAACTCCTAAAATATTATCCATATTTTTAATGCACTTTAAATTTAGAATTATTTTATCTCTTATGAATAGTCAAAAAAAGAGCAGTCCAATTCATAAAAATTTAAATCAAATTACTCAATTCTATTTAAAATTCTGCTTGAATAAAAATTCTTAGGAAATCTTCTTATAATGACAAACTGTGCATTCACCATCAACAAATGAATGCTGCTGATAATCTTCACTTAAATTATGTACACAAGTAGCTTTATGCCAGTGACCATCTTCATTATAGCTCCATTCATCGCTAAAAGTATGTTTATGAATATTGGTTGGAATTTGAATACTGGTTGTTCCACAATCAGAGAATTTTGTAGAATAATATCTATCATTAGTACGTTCACCACAAAAAGTCACTTCTTTTAAATGATCATTTTCTAAAGTTACAGTAGCTTTATAGTAATCAACATTTCCCCAACCATCGATAAAACTATTAGTAGAGATTACATCAACATCCTCAGTACCCGTAAAAACAAAAGGCCCATCATCAGCTAATATAAATTTATCAAAAAAATTACCAAAGTTCGGGCACAAAAACAAATAACTCATTTGGAAATTCATGATTTGAATTAGATAATCATCAAAATCTTTTAAAACAGCTGTTTTCTTTTCCCAGCTCCCATCTTCTAAATCATCGTAACGGATGATATAATCTTTGCTTCTCTTATAAATGACTTCAGGAAAACTACCAGTTACCACGCCATCTTCTTCCTTCGTAACTAATATAGAACAAGAACAATTACCTTCATCATCAGCAGTGAGTTTTTGCCTAAAATGAGAAACATATCCATCACCTTGCCAAGTTAAATCAGCAGTGTAATTTGTAAATTTATCTTTATCAAATGCATTTTTCCAAATCTTTTCAAGAGTCATTTCTTCAGTTGAAACACTCAATGAAGAATTATTTTTAGAGGTAGATATTTTTTCAGTATTTGGAATAGAAGAATCGACTGAAGGATTGCTATTTGGATTATCTACACAAGAATTGAGAAGAAGAGCTGATATAGACAACATAACTAAGGTTTTAATTTTTTTCATAATTCATTTTTCCTTTTTTATAATTGTATTATAAATATAAATGTGGCAAAATTTCAACCTCTAATATTAAATTTATAATTAAAAATATAAGTTGTAAACCATATAATAATTTTTAAATCTCATATTATTCAAATATTTCTTTAGATATTAATTAATTTTTAAAATATCATATAAAATAAACAATTTTATACAAGTTCAAATCATTGATGCTTTTAAATTTAAAACTTTTCATTTTATTTTCAATATCAAATCAGTATAATGTTTTTGATGTTCATTATTGATTTTTAATCAATTCATAAAAGAAAGCGAGGTTAATTTTATGGCTGAAGAAAAAGATATTTACTTTTTAACAATGGATAATATAAGTGACTACAATATCGATGAAGGCAAGAAATTATCTGATGAAGAACTCATTGAAAGAGTTAAATTAAATTTTAGATTATTTCAAAAAAATGATGTCTTAGAAAAGAAAAAACTTTTGTTGAATAATTGTTTGATAACTTTCAAATCATTTGAAAAAGATATCCCCGCAGATTTGTTGTTTCCAGTTTATTACGAACTTATAAAACTAAATAGTTTAGAAGAAGCTAATGATTTGCTTCTTGTATTATATGAAAAATATAATACATTTTCTCTTGAAGACAAAAATAAATATGCTTCTAAATTTTTAGAAGTCGCATATTTGATTTCTAAAACCGCATATCAACAAGAACAATTTGAATTACTTGTCGATACTATTTCTATGATCAAAAAGGTCTATCAAGAAACAGAAAAGAATGATGAGTCTAACCTTGTCTTTGCAAATTCTCTTGCTTTATATGGAAATCTTTATTGTGCAATTGATCAACTTGATAAGGCTGAATCATTATTAAATAATGCCTTATATATCATCGATACTATATCTGATAACTGTCCAGGAAAGATTGAGAACTTAGCCTATATAGACTTTATGATGGGAAATATTTTGTTCCAAGGTGATAAATGTGAACAAGCAAAAAAATATTTTGAAAAATCAAAAAATATCTGCCTTAGCAATGATTTCTCATCAAAATTTGAACTCATGCATATATCTTATAATTACTTATCCCAGGTTGAAGTATATGAAAAAGATTATGGTAAAGCTATAGCTACTATCAATGAATATTTTGAAAAATCAAAAGATATGTACAGTGGTGATAAATATGATTATATCTGTGCTGACTTTTATTATCGAATAGGAATCATCTATCAAAAATTCAAAAATGATGATTCTCAATCACAAGAATATATGAAACTAGCTAGGGAGAAACTAGAAAATATTAAAAATAAAGATGATGAAGCAAAAGACTTCTTAAAGACACTAAATAAAATTATCAAATAAACCTCGCAGAATATACAACATCTCTTTTGAAAAGAGGTATAAAAATGAAGAAGATTATAAATAAACCTATGTTTGATAATTCACTTAAGAAAATATCAAATATCATAGGAAACAAAGTCGGAAGAGTTGTTAAAAAATCATCCGATACAATAAGTGATTCTATTCAACCAGTATTTGAATCGATGGATTTAAATGGTAACGGAGAAATTGATGCTGAAGATATCGTTCTATTAGCGTTTAAAGTCCCTGGAGTAAAAGTAGATAGAAAGAAATTTTTAAAATCAGAATTGAAAAATAACTTTTCATGGTGGAAAATTAGAAAAGCTATTAAGAAAAATCCAAAAGCAGCAAAAATGGATCCCGATAAAATTGATGAAATAGCTGATTCAGTCATTCAAAGTGAAAGAATAAAAGTATCAGCGCTTTCCCTTGCTCTTGGTGTTCCAGGTGGTGCAATTTGTATTGCAACATCAGCAGTTGATATCGCTCAATATTATGGATATATGTTAGTAGCAGCTCAAAAACTATTATATCTGTACGGCTTTCCACAAATAGAATACATCGAAAGCGAACAAACCTTTGATTCAGAAACTATGAATGAAATCGTCATCTGTTTAGGGGTGATGTATGGAATTGCAGGAGCTAATCAAGCCATTCATACAATCTCAAAAGCGATTGGAAAAGGGGTTGAAAAACAACTGCTAAAGAAAGCTTTGACTAAAGGAACCATATATCCAATTGTAAAAAGCATCAGCAAATGGTTTGGTGTCAATATGACAAAACAAGTATTCGCTGGCTTCTTCAAAAATAGTATTCCAGTAGTCGGTGGTATTGTCGGAGGTGGTTTGACATACGTAACCTTCAAGCCTTGTTGTATGAGATTAAAAGAGACACTGCAAAACACATATCTCAGTAATCCAGATTATAAAGAAGAAAACGATGAACTATTAGATTTGGACTAAAATATAAATTAAACAAATTTAAAATAATATTATAAGTTGTAAATAGACTGCCTTAAAACTACTTAAGACAGTCTTTTAATTTAAGCTATTTTGTTTTTACGTTTTTTTCTTAAGATAAGAATGATAGAAAGAGTTATTAAAGCGATAACTATGACTGCTATGACTACTGATAAAGAGATGATCAAAGGTAGATTGATACTTGATTTAACTCCTTCTATCAAGATGACATAGGTTCCCATCTTCTTGTTTTCAAAACTCACATATCTTCCATAACCTGATGAACTTATCAGTTGTAGGTTTCCATCTTCATAATGATAAACCTTTACTTTATTTCGATCATAATTTGGATTGGTTTCGATTCTACATTCGATATTATCACTCAGTTTAATTTCTTCACCATTGGAAGTTGATAATGATATATTTGTAATTTCAAAATTTTCAGATTTTCCAACTAATAATTGATTGATTTTATCATAAGTAGTTCCTGATTCGATACGTTGACATTGAATGACATAATCAGACGGCAATATTTTATTATTATCAACAATTTTTACCATGCTGTTATATGAAGCATTGCATATCAAATTGATTGTTTCTTCAACTGATGAATCATTTCCAAGGTTTGTTTTATATTCTGAAGTTGTTGCTTTGTAATCTATTTTATAGTTACCAAGTTCATTTACATAGATTCTATCGTTACTATCGATGTCAACTATTTTCCCACTTGGTGAGGTTACATTGATTTTAACATCGACATTTTGAGAATCAAAGGTAGCACTTGCTTGTGGTAATTTGTAATAAGAATTTAATGTTGTTTCAACATCACCTGATAAATCAAGTTTCATCTCAGGAACAAATCTTGCTGGAAACTCTTTTTCTTGATCCACTTTAGTATCAGTTAAAGTCAAATTTTCCATATTTGGTTTGACTGTGAATGATACTTGTTTTGACATTTTGGCTACATTCAGAGATATCGAAATATCTTTTTGAATATCTTCTTCTGATAGGGTGATTATATAAGTGCTTTGTTTTCCATTTTCTTCTTCAAAAACACCACTTTTTAAAGAAGAAACACTGAGATTTATATCTGATATTGCTTGATTATCTAACAATGTCAATGAGAGATAATAAAGATCATTTTCCTTGAATACTTTGACATCATCATCAAAATATTTTCCAATCATCTGAGAACCTATTTGATTAGTTCCACCGATTTCATAAGTCGTTTTATAAACTGAATAATCATGTATTTCATTCCCTTTATTGATATTTTTTAAAAGAGAAAATGGCATGAGAAGAGCAAAGGTTAAAAATAATAATTTCATCATTTCTCTCCTTAAAATACAGCGACAATATTGACAGTTCCATTGTAGAGATTTGATTTAGATACGATGAAATCGTCAAGACTATCAATAGTTATAAGTTGTCCGTTTGAATATACAGCCCAATATTTGAATCCTTCTTTTGTCTCTTGTTTCTTGACAAATTCTAGTTGTTTAGAAGTGATGCCATCTTTAACAGCAGTATCTTCCATCATGGAAAGAGACAATATTTGTTTGAAATCATCATAGTTGACTTGACCATCGCTTGTATAGGTATAGAATTTGACTTTGACAGGTTCTTTGATGATTGCTTCTATCACACAGGATTCTGTGAAATTGAATGACATATTATTAGTATATGATGTCTCATAAGAATATACTTTTTCACTATTTCCTTCATAAAAAACTTTCTTATCACTTCTCCATCCTAAGAATTGACATCCGTTAGGTACTGGGAAGACAAAGTCACCCAAGGAGAATGTGTAATTTCCATTGGTTTTATAATAGGTCTTAGTTGAGATGATTTTACTTACACCACCGACTGTGTATTTAGCTGTGACAGTAAGTCCTTCATCCCAGATAGCAACAAGAACTGGGGTTGTGCTGTTGAGTTTTGCACCGACATTCTTCAATTGAGAACCTGGAGTCGAATATTCTTCAACTTTACCGCTCTTTTTATAATATCCCCATTTATAAAGATTATCAGCTGTCTTTTCAAAATAAGAAAGGTCTAAGGAATTATTGGTTGAACTTTGTCTGATTGTCATCGTATGGATTTGAGTTCCATCAGCTAGAGTTTCAACATTTGGTAAATCACTTCTAAATGGATGAGAAGCATCGGTTTGATATGTGAGAGTTATTTCTTCGTCAAGAGAATGGACTAGGATATCTTCACTTAAGGTGATTGTTTGATTTCCACCTTCTAGAACCATATCATCATTTTCATCTTCATTTAATGTAAGTGAATAGGTCAAACGATATTTACCAGCAGCTAAGAATGTGTAAACAGAATTATTGACAGTTTGAATATCAGTATTTGAAACACTAGTATAATAACCGTTGCTATATTTTGTAATTTTCAAATAAGAATAAGAAAGATTGGTTCCTCTAGTATCCATCAAAATCATCGATGAGAATGTGTAATTGGTTTGAGTGAAGAACTCTTTTCCATTGGTGATTGAATAATCCGAATAATTCTTACCATTGAATTTAAAATTGTAGACATAATACATCTTATAGGTATCTTCGTCATGTTGATATTCAAAACAAAGAAGGGCATAACTAGAATTGTTTATGGCATTTACTAGCACTTCACTTGTTGTTCCTTCTATCGTGCTATTTTTAGAATAACAGGTGAATTTTGATAGATTCATCGGAAATTCACTATCACCGATTTTAATCTTATATTCGACATTGATAGGATCAATAAGTCCGTCATATTCTAATGGCTTAGTATCAGTTACATTGATACTTCTTCTTGTTCCATCTCCGTAATAATATTGTTTACCAGATGAAACAACTTCGCCATTTCTTAGAATTTGATATTCTTCTTTTTCTTCGCCTTTATAGGTGAGAGTTATATTTTTAGGGTATCCATATCTATCTTCTAAACGATAAAGAACTATCATAGTCTCACTTGTCATATCAAAAAGTGAATCATTCCAAACTTCATAGTCATAACTCACTTTGGTGTAGGTATCATTAGAATAATCATAAATGCTGATTCTTTCTTGATCCATATGATAGACATCATTGATAGAATCATAGGCATCTAAAGAAGTGTTTTCTTTTCCGTAAGATGTGTATTTGATTTCAGGAATGTGAACTTTATCACCTTTGTAATATGATTTTAAAGAAGTGTAAGTACCACTATCTGTATCATAATTCCAGGTGATATCAAAGTCTTCATCTTCATAAATATAGGAATCATCAAAGGTGATGTTCGGACTTTCTTTTTTGACGATTGAGATCAAAGCTGATTTGATAACTCCATCAAATTCTCCTTGAAGATATAAAGCTATATTAGATGTGAATTTAAAGGTGTTATTTTCACTTAAGTTGATCTCAACTTCTTTTGAATAATCAGGTTCTAAATTGTCATTCAACCTATAGGCTTTATATGATAATTTTCTATCCAATAAGGAATCATCGATTTTATTTCGATATAAAGAATAAATATCGATATTCTCATTTATAGATGCTTCATATCCGAGTTCAATTCTTCTATTGACTCTTTGAGAATAAGTGGAGAATGTCTGCCATTCTAATTCATCAGCGTATAAAGGAGCACTAGCAGTAATAGGATCATAGCCATAACATTCAAAGGTGACTTCAAAGGTGAAAATAGATCCCTTATTATCTTGAATTGATGAAGTAGTGAGCGGTTTTACAGTCATCTTTGTCGAATACAAATTTGATATCTTACTTCCATCATTAGAACCATAAAAAACATTGACAAGATTGTTATACATTCCATAAGCATGTTCAGCTTCATAGATAGTATTTCCTTTTAAAGAAGAAAAATCTGAATATAGATAAAATGCTTGAGTAGTTCTATAGGAATAAGAATTTCCACTCAATGGTTTATAATCGATGCTGGATAATTTGACCATCGAAGAATAATCGATGACAAGTCTTTTATAGGTAGGTCCCATATTGAACATCTCTGTCATCGCACCGGTTGATGCTCCAATAAGAAGCAAATCGACATTTGCTTTATCACCTAAATCAAAGACATAATAATATTTGCCTGTATCTTTATCAAATTCATAGGTCAAAGTTTCAAATTCATCAGCATTGAAATAATTAGCCCAATCGATTTTATCAAAATAATCATTCACCTCTTCATCAGTTGCAACGATGCTTTGATCAAATCTGAAATAAGTGAAATCACGAGCGTAACCTGTTCTTATATGGTTATAATCTTGTTCTGATAAATTTCCGATGATATCAGAATTGTAGACATTCATCGGTTTGATGAGTTTGTAATGTCCGTTTTTAGCATAAATATATGAATAAACAGGATTGAAAGTATCAAGCATACTCGCTTGTTTATTCAAAGAAGCATAATGAGTTTTGACAGAATAATAACCATCTTCTAATTTATCCTTGCTATTCACATAGGAAGTTGTATATCCGATGAATTTAGTGATTTTAAATTCAACAGTATATCCGACTTTGGTATAGATTCTATCACTTTCATCATCTAATTTAGCGTTCCAGTTATAGAATTCAACATTGAAATAAATGCTATCTGCTACATTGCAATTTGAAAAATCATAATAGATAGTTTCAATAGTACCAGTTCTATCGATGATGCTCTCTTCTTCAGAAATTCGAGAATCCGTATCAGAAACTTTGAGAGTCAAAGTTCCAAGATTTCCCTCATCATCGATAGTCGGACAGTGATATTTCATATCGTATTGAATGCGAAGAAATAATCCGTTCTCATTCTTTTCAATATAGGTTTCATCTTTGACTATGAGATCTGGAAATTTCAAATACCCATAGGTATCTGCAAGTTTTCCTTTATTGATAGTGTTATCTAAAATATGAGCATCAAAATCGATTTCATAAATACCGTTATTGATAAAGCCTTCTTTTTCCCATTTAGCATACAAAGTGATATTTGTCATCTTAGTGTAAAGATATTCTTTATTGTAAGCTTGAGTATAGGCCTCATCAAAATACCAACCAGCAAATCTGTATCCGACCTTTGTCGGAGTAGGAAGCTTAGGAATGTTATTAGCAGTATAAATGACATCGCTTAATGGTTCATCAAGATTATAGGAACTGAAAGAAATTTTAAATTCCTTATCACCATATTTTTCGATGATCAAATCAATAGGATTGGATGGCGCAGTTGAACAAGCACCTAGGGAGAAAACTCCCAAGGCGACAAGTAGAACATACATTGTTTTTTTGAAAGAAGTGAGACTTTTCATATAGCCTCCTTTCTATTTATATAGATTGAACTTTGACAGATTTAATAGTATCGTAATTATCAATCCAGTTTTCTTCAAACACAGTTGGAATGGAATTGACTAAATTTTCAACCGTGGAAACGCTTGAAGTGATACCTAATAAGGTAGCGTTATATCCGATACCTTTTCTTTTAATAGAACATTTAGTAAGAGCACCTGTATGAATCTTAGAAACTGAAATCAACGCTAAATATTCAGTAGAAGAGAATTCTAATTCAGTCAAGGCACCTTTCATAACTTCATATCTCACAACATAGTTATCATCGCTATGATCTTCACCAAGATTGATACTTGAACTGATACCTGCACCATTACAATAAGTGTACATCTTGACATCATAAGTAGTGATATTGGTCTCAGAATTCAAAGAAGAAGAAACTCTTTGATTCAAAACAAGATAGTTATCAATCAAAGCAGTATAGGAATCATTTGGAGTTTGATAAGATACAAAATAGAATTCACCATCATTGACATTTGTGACATTTCTTGATTCTTCGCCATCAACAGGAATAAATTTTTGTAAAGAAGAAGTTTTAAAAGCGCTGACTCCAACACTTGTAAGTGAAGAAATAGAGAAACTCAAGGATGTGACAGCAGTACCTTCAAATGCACTTTCACCGATAGTTGTCAACTTAGCGTCATTGAAATCAATCTTATCTAATGAGATAGCATCTTTAAATGCATCTTTAGCAATTGTTTTGATATTAGAACCTAATTTGACAATCTTGAGATTTCCGTTTTCTTTAAAAGCACCTTCGTCAATACTAGTTACTTTCTTATTGTCGATTTCATCAGGAATGACAACCCCATAATTGCCATCCCCTAAAGAAAGTGCCGTATTTTCATCAAAACCAGTGACCTTGACTTCATTATCGACAGTTGTATATGTGATACCTGCTTTATCAACATTGTAGTCAACTGTGATATCCATATAAAGGTTAGTTGTAACAGTACTACTCATATCATAGGCTTCTTTTAAATTTAAAGTTTCAGTAACTTTCATCTTGTTAGAATCAATCATCGTTTTATAGGTAGTTGATTTTTTAGTATCAAGAGCGGTGAAAATATCATCATAGGTGATGGCATCTTGATTTGTACGATTGATTGTAACTGAATATTTTTCTTCGGTGTAGGAATTATAAACATTGACAACAACTTTTGGAGTTGTTGTTTCTTTTAAATTGACACTCTTGATATCGTTATAAACTTCGCTATCAGCAGAGGTGAAATTACCCATCGTATAGGCATATGAAGTAGCATTACCACCAAAGGCTTTATAAATAGAAGCATCATAATCACCTTGGAAAACTAAATAATCCATCGTGTCTAAATTAGAAACAACAAGACGTGCACAGTATGCATAATCATTTTCAGTCAAAGTTGAACTATCACTATATAAGTAACATTCATGGCAAGCATAGTTTCCTTGATACCAACCATAGCAATCTTGGTAATCAGTCAAGTTGAGATTGTAATTGACGAAGCTGAATGATTTTGGTAAGACTAATTTTTTGATATCGGCCCGATTGACAAAAGTACCTACTTGAATTCCTTGAATTCCTTCAGGAACATTGATAACACCTTTAGAATCAATACCGCTGTAAGAAATCAAAACCTTACCTTTGGATGTGGTTTGGGTGATCATATCTCCATCATTTTTAAAGGAAGAATTAGCTGAGAACTTCAAATTTAATGGAACGATGGATAAACTTTTTACTGAATCTGGTACATTGATATCAAAATCATAAGCGCTGCCAGTGTAATAAGTGGTTGATTCATCGTTGTAATTGACAACTCCACCTTTAAAGAAACAATTATAAATAGCTTCAACATTAGATGGAATTGTTACACTGTCTTTCGTGATATTGAGATTGTTGAAAGAATCTTGCATAATTCTCAAAGATGAAGGTAAATCAAATGATGTGACACCAGAAGTTCCCGATGTTGAAGAGAAACCACGGATGAATTTGACACCCTCTTGAACGATGACCTTCTTCAAAGCTGTTGAAGAGAAGATTTGATTATCAAAGACATATGCGCCTTTGATATCTTCAACTGTCTTATTTCCATCTTTATCAACAAGAGTGACTTTTGACGGGAAGGAGATGACAGGAACATCGCTATATTTAACTTTATCAGGATCAGAACCTTTCAAATTCCCATAAGTTCCAAGGCACAAAATGATTTGATTACCGGAATCATTATCGCACTTCATATATTTTAAGAAAGGAGATTTCCAAGCGACACGAATGTTCATATTCTTAGTGATAGCTGAATCAAAATCTATCTCTTTTCCGTTTTCATCAAGATAATAAATATCTTCATTAGACATATATGATTTGACAATGTTATTAGCTTCAACAGTTGTACTAACTCCATCGACTTCAATGTTATCAAGAGCAGGATTTGTAAGTTTATGGTTTGGTTTTACCTTGACTTGATAGACATCTTCATATCCGTTATTGAAGGTGATAACAGCAACACTTTGGGCATAAAGAGTCTTAGCTGGATCATCACCTGGAACAAACTTGACTTTGCAATCAGGATCAGTATACCAGCCATCAAAGGTCAATCCTTCACCTGGATTATAGGTTCCATTGATGACATCGATCAAATCTCTTGTTCCTTGAGATTCACCATTGATGACAATATTGACTTCATCGGCGATGAAATAAGCATAGACAACAGCACCTTCTTTTAAATTCTCGTTGGTGAATTCTTTTGTCCAATTAGTATCTAAAAACCAACCGCGGAAAGTGTAGTATTTCTTAGTAGGATTTGTTGGTAAGGTAACCTTGCCATCAACGATGGTCTGAGGATCACCGTAATTTTTCCATTCACCATTATCATCTTGAATCTTGAAAGTGATAGTTTTATCTTCAACCTTTTGACTTGTACTAGCTTGAGCGGATTGACTAGTTTTGGATTGAGAATTGCTATCCCCACCACAAGAAGAGAGAGTTCCGGTTGCAAGAAGGGAACTTGCTAAAACAACGACTGATAAAAATTTTCTTTTTTTCATTTTAATATTTCCTTTATATATCATATCTAGCGATGATTTCACTAGGAGTCTTAAACAAAACAAACAGATACGGAATAAGTGATACAAAAACCATCAAGATAGATGCTAAGAAGAAACTTCCTAAACTCAATAACAAGAAAAGTGTCACTGAAGAATTGCATACTGCATAATAAATAGAGCAGAGTATTGTTCCAAGTAACATCACTATGAATAACATCGAGACATTCTTTGAGATTGTTCTGATAGTTTCTTTAAACAACAAATTGGATTTATTGACACCAATAGCTCTGAAAATCCCGTATTCTTTAGAATTCTTAGTGCTATCTGACATTTCCATGAAGAAATAGATGAGATAGAGAAGAATTGCACCTAATAAGAAGAAATAGACAATCTGCATATTTTCTTTCAATGTCTTTTCATCTTCTTTATCGTAGATGGATTGAATATCGACTAAACTCACACCTCTTTGTTTCAATCTATTTTTAAGATTTGTCATTTGTTCTTCTTTTGAGGTTGTAATTTCAAAATAATAAGAAGTAGAAGTATCATTACCTAAGACTTCGATATTAGGTGTCAAATAGATGAAGATATTTTTTAAAGTTTCAGGAGTCACATAAATGATGATATCTGTATCGATACTATCTCTTGTTATATTGAAGCTTTTAACATACATTTCGCTATTTTCGATATAAATCGCTGTAGTTAAATCAACCATTTTTTTATTTGCTTCTTCAACTAAATAATCACCTAATGATGTGTCTTCCATCATCTTATATAACGAATTTCTTGAGATATCGATGATGGTCTGATTATTATTGAGTTCTTTATTTCCATCATAGACTTTAATAGTTGCACTATAGGTCATTGAGGAATAATTATCTTTCAAGAGGATATTCTGTTTATCGACGATTTTTAAATCGTTATAAATGCCGAGATAATTGACATAATCTTCTTTTAAGAAATAAACATTCAAATCTTCATTTTCAACAATTCCAGATATCTTGTATTCATTGTCGAATTTCATCAAAAGAAGAGCGTCATCTTTTGATAGATCATCATTTCTGATATCATGCTTGATCTTTTTGGCTAAGCCTCTCGATATCAAGACCTCACCACTATTTGGCATATTTCCGTATTTATTTTGGATTTCAGTACCTTCTTCTATGCTTTTAGGTGTGTATTTTTCCTTAACATCTTTAACAGATGAGAGATTTTCAAATGAGAACGTAGCTTCTTTCATCTTTATCTCGTAGAAATCTATCGAATCATAATAGCTTTTATCGATCATCGATAGTTCAGAATAAATGGATAGATTTGTATAAATAGCATTCTGATTGATAGCTTTATGAACATTAGTAGCACTGAGGGCATTATTTGTTAAAAAGCCTAAGACACAGACATAAACCGCCATGATTCCGATGAATATTTTCTTCAATAATGTCGAATCTTTTTGACTTGATTTAGTGAAGAGATTTTTAAAATTGAATAACCTTCCTGTCTTTCCTTTTAGATTTTGAGAAAAATCAATCTGTTTTACTTCATGACTTTCTTCAAGTTTATAGCCTTCGATATTTTCAACGATAGTATTTTCAACAAGTTTTCCATCGATGAGTTCGATGTGTTCATCCGCATATTTATTGATCAAACTAGTTTCATGAGTGACTAGAACTACCAATTTTGTTTTAGATATTTCTTTTAAAATATCCATAACTTTGACTGTATTTTGACTATCTAAATTTCCAGTCGGTTCATCTGCAAGGATGATATCAGATCCTTTGATCAAAGCTCTTGCAATCGCTACTCTTTGTTTTTGACCACCGGATAAAGCATCAGAATTTTTCTTTTCATACTGCTTTAAATCGACAAGATCGAGGACGATATCACTTCTTCTTTTTATCTCACTTTCATCAGTGAAACCTGCGATCTTCATCTGATGTTTTAAGATATCTTCGATGGTTGAATCACTTTCTAGATAATAATTTTGAAAGATGAATCCGATCTTTCGATTTCTTATTTTATCTCTATTAGAATCAGTTATCTTTTCTCCATCAAGAATGACATTACCGCTATCTTGTTTATCAAGACCACCGATGATATTGAGAAGTGTTGTCTTACCAGATCCTGATTTCCCAAAGATTGCAAAGAGTCCTTTTTCCGGCAATTTGAATGAGACATCATTCAATATTTTTGTCTTTCTAAATTTAGAACCATAGGACTTAGATATATGTGATACTTCGATCATTTTGAACCCCTCCTTAACACTTGAGAAATCTTGGAACGATTCATGTTCTTGTTAAATCCATATCCGACAAATAAAACGATCAAAAGAATCAACAATTCAATGAAGAAATAATTTCCAAAGCTGATAAACGATAATGAAAGAGATTTGATCATCGTAGAAAAAAATGAGAGCAAAGGAACGAGCAATAAAGTAGGAAGGAAAGTCAAAATCATCTGAACATAAAGAGATCCTTTAGATACAAACGATTGAATTCCTAGGGTCTTATAAATTGCAAAATCAGAAAGATAGATTCTTATCGAACGCATGAAGATCACAAATAAGACAGCAGCAAGGATGAGGGAAATCAAAACAAGCAATCCGTAATATAAAACATCCATCGCAAACACATTTCCGACATTAGATACGAATACTTTAGAACTTGATAACATACCGATATAGCCATCAGGTAATTTATCAAGAGCTTTTCTTGCTAATTCATCATTTTCAAAATAAATAGCTGATTGTTTGGTCTTACTGAAAGTTTCAAAGATTTCAGTATAGTCTTTTTCACTCATCTCAACGATGATTCCATCGACTGTTTTATCTTTTTTAGTATCATCGATGACGGTGAAAATCTTTGAACTGGATATTTCACTAGTCAAATATTTACCTTTGACATCGTAATAATTCGAATTGACAAGATTGACTTCTCCAACACTTAAATCATTATTCTTTTCAAAGGTATAAATGTTAGTTTTATTCTCACCGATTTTAACAGTTGAATTGATAGCTTTTATCTTATTGCCATTTGTTTGCATATTGTCATATGACAAATACAATTTGATATCAGTATCTTCTAAGGAGTTTGAAACATCGATTTTATTGATAAAGGAAGCAGCTCCATGAATGACTTCGATGATATTATTTGAATCACTTTTATAAGCTTCAGGAATGACAAGCAATCCTTCTTTATCATTCACCTTATGATGAAGAGGATCATATAAACAGGTGATATCATATTCTTTATACATATCATTCTTTTTAGGAATTGTGATATTGAATTCTGATAATTCACGGTCATACATGAAATATGACGCTTTTGTAGTTGAACAAATTTCATCTAATGTGTCTTCATCTACATATCCATCAGTATTTGAAATGATAACTTTGCCTGAGATACCAACATCATCAAGCGTTTTAGTTAAAGGAGAGATCAAGAAAGAATTAACCACTTGTAAGACTGCAAATAAACTGATTGCGATACAACAAAGAGCTAAGCTCATCATACATGAGAATTTAGGTCTTGACTTATAATTCAAAAGTCCGAGTCTAAAAATATTTTTAAATTTTAATTTCTTACTTGTTGTTATCTCTTCTCTGTTGATATCTTTGTGTTCAACATCCAAGATGACCCTATCTTCTTTAAGATTACCATCAGAGATAAGAATTCTTCTAGTAGCATATTCTTTAAAAAATTCAGGGTTATGAGTGACAACGATGACAAGTTTATCTTTGGAAACTTCTTTCAAGATCTTTGCAACTTCTCTTGATGATTTAGAATCAAGATTTCCAGTAGGTTCATCAGCTAAGATGATAGGTGAATCTTTTGCAAGAGCACGAGCGATGACACAGCGCTGTTTTTCACCACCTGATAGATGAGATCCTTTATTGTGGATTTGTTTTGAAAGCCCGACTTTATTGATCAAATCAGTAGCTATTTCTTTTCTCTTTTTCAAATCATCAATGCGAAATAGTGCTAATTCAACATTTTCTAAAACAGTCAAGTTTTCAATGATATTGAAGTCTTGGAATATCATCGCAATATTGTTTTCACGATATTTTTCCCAATCAGAAGAAGAATAATGAGAAGTAGCTTCTTCATTGAAATACATCTCGCCTTCTTCATAAGTATCATTTGCGGCGATAACATTTAAAAGTGTAGATTTACCAGAACCAGATTTACCTTCGATAGTGACAAATTCGTTGTAATCAAAATTCAAATCAATATTTCTAACACCAATAGTCAATATGTCATTGGAATTGTATATCTTTCCGATATTTTGGAGTCTAAGTAGCATAGTAACCTCTATAGTTAGAATTAACTAACATCCAAATAGAAAGTTTACCATCAAATATGTTAGTTGTCAATAACTATTTGTTATATATAGCTAACTCGATGTTATTCATAGATTAATAGGACAGAATTGAAGTTATAAAAAATGTCACAATCTTGATATAAATCAAGAAATATCTCATTAAATTAAAAATTATAATTTACATCTATTTTTTATATTAAATGTAGAACTTAAAGCTTTTTAGTGATTAAACATTTTATAATAAATTAAATAGTTTAATCAAATCGCTATGCAACAAAACCATCTAATTGATGTCAAAGTAGGTAAATATACAATAATATCTTTATTATAAGGTTCTTATAATATTTTTCGGATACGGAGAAGGTATCACGTATGCGTTTACCTTATTGAAAAATAGCTCTCTTTGTAAGTGATGGTGTTTTAGCATTTGCTTTCATCTTATGGGGTTTCTTATTATTCAGATTATCTCTTAAAAAAGAAAAAGAAGGAAAATAATTATTATCATTAAATCGTCTTTACCTTAGAGCTGAGACGATTTTTTAGACATTTTTATTTCTCATATTCAATCATATATGAGGAATAATTATGGAGAACATATCTTTTGAAAACGTATCTTTCTATTATGAGAAAGATCATTATATCTTCAAAAATTTAAATTTCAGTTTACCAAGTACAGGTTTCTTTATTTTTTTAGGAAAATCAGGATCCGGAAAATCAACATTTCTTTCTTTGCTTTCAAACAAATTACAACCAGTTGAAGGAAATATTAAAGGGATTGAAAATAGCATTGGAATAGTATTTCAATCTTCATTATTGTTGAATTATCTAAGTGTCTTTGATAATGTTGCTTTACCCTTATATTTGAAAGGAAAAGAAAAAGAAGAAATCAAAAAAGAAGTCAAAGAAGTATTGGAATTAGTACATCTAAATGACTTCATCGATAAAGATGTGACTAAATTAAGTGGTGGAGAAAAGATGCGTGTTTCATTAGCAAGAGCTTTGATTGCAAGTCCACAATCAATATTACTTGATGAACCAACCGGTCAATTAGATGAGAAAAACGCAGTTGAAATCTATTCGCTTTTAAAAGAACTGAGTTTGAACCATTTAATCATCTTAGTCACTCATGATGAAAAGAATGCAACTATTTATGGAGATTATATCTACAGATTAATAGATGGTAATTTCATCTTAGAAAAAAATGACGAAAATAAAAATTCAAATGTATCTAACAATGAAAATGAATTTGCGAATTTTTCTGATATCAAGATGAAAGAGTCTTTTTATCTATCAAAAAAATATTTAGATAAACATAAAATTAGAATCATAATCTCGACGATTTTCTTAGCATTTTCATTATCAATTTTATATTTAGGCTTAAATCTTTCTAACAATATCAATGATAAGATGAGTGAGCTTTTATCTTATTATTACAACAATGATGTCGCTTCCTTATCATTGAAAGAAGAAGTAGCTGATGCTGGTAAGATGAAATTGACAAAATATCAGTGTCCTGATAGTGATACTATTAAAAGATTTGGTATTACAAAATCATATCCCTGTCTTGATTATTTTCTTCCTAAATACAATGAAATAACGATAAAGAAAAATACTTTAGATATAAGATTTGAACCAGTTATCCAAGAAAATAAAAATAAACAGGATTCAGGAATTGGATTTCAAAACAGATTTGATGTCGTAGTCAATTCTTTATTTTTAGAATCATTTTCATTGAATAATAAAGATAGGAAGTAGAATAAATTATGTGTAAAAGATATTTATCCATTCATTCCGGAATGAATGGATAAAAAA
>CAVJWL010000035.1:8117-18408 GCA_963653505.1 uncultured Prevotellaceae bacterium | reverse complement strand
CTTCTATCACCATTTGAAAAGTAATAGACATAAGTGTCTCTTTCCCATATAGGAGTTCTTTTTATTTTCATTTTCGCCTCCGATAAACTGCCTTTTAGTCTCATTACCCTGTTCCAAGGCAAAAGAAAAAGAACAGGGTGTTTGATCTCAAATTTCTGAGATTCAAATCCACTGTTCATCTAGTTCATCGGGGATTTATTCTTGTTTAAGCTCTATTGGCTTTTTCACGTTTCTGATTGGTAACTTCTTTCGTTTCTAAATTCACAGTTGTGATCCAATTGCTCTTGGCACTCTCTACGAGTTTATCCTCATAATTGATTCTGAACAAAAGCTTTCCGTCAGGCGTTCTTATCTCTTGCCACATGGTTATCACCCCCCTTTCATGCTTCTATTTTCGAACATTTTCTCGATAAGATAAATCGTTAACTTTTATCTTAAAGTTTATTTGTTGTTTTCCATAACTTCTTCAAGTTTTCTTTAATAAATATGGTAAAATTAGAAGAAAGGATGGTGTTATTTATGTTTGATCAAAAAGGTTTTGGCATTCGTTTAAAAGAAGCAAGAAAGGCAATGAATGTCTCTCAAGAAAAATTAGCAGAATTATCAGGGATATCAGTTCAAACAATCAGTTCATATGAAACAGGTCATTCCGCCCCTGTTCTTGAAAATATCAACGATATATGTGTCATTTTGAATGTGAGCTTAGATTACCTTGTATATGGTGAGGAACATTCAAGAAAACTCATGAATGATGAAAGAATTGATGATGCGAAAGAATTCATCAAGAAAATGTTAAATCTCATCGATACTGGTTATGCAGAATTAAGAATTCAGAACTCTCCATTCATAGAGAAATCATTTAGTCTGTATGTAAGTGACGAGCATCTCGTTTCGATTGTTGAAGACATAAAAAAATATGTCGACGACCGAAACAAACTCGATTCATCGACATATCGTTATCTTATTGATACCTTATTAAATTCTAATAACTTCCATTTTTAGCAACCGTTGGCAATGGAGACCAACCATACTTCTCAATCAAAGGTTCTACTTCTTTGATTTTCTTCGTGATGTCTTCTAAGATTTCATCAACTTTATTGTAGGTCCATGATTCCAAGGCAAACTTACAATCAACAAGAATGATAGCCACAAAATAATATGGCTTTACATTCTTCTGATAGTTTTTCCAAGTGACCGTTGAATAACCAACAAATTGGATATTGTCATGGTATTCTTGAACATTCGGATTAGAATACTTGTTATAAGGAATGATGAAAGAATTATAAACATCATTCTTCTCACCGTGTTTTAAATCAACGTATTCTCCATAGACAACCTGTTTTTCAACATCGGTTGTATCAGGAGCAGAGTTCCAAACCATATCAACACCAAAATGATAGTATTTGGCATCCAAAATATAGAATGTGCCGTCTCTAGCTAATAGAGCATCGAGTCTTAGAGGGCTCTTTACCTGTTGACCTTTGATATATTTACCATTATATCTAGCAGCAGGCGTATATTCTTTCACTTCCTGATTTCCAAAAAGGAATTTTACAACGACTTCCCAGACCTCTTGGAAGCCATTGACACCATAGTTATTGATGCTTTGTTGATCATTCACGATATCTAATCCAAGAAGAACATTTCTTAGATTGACGAGCAATTGTTGTTTTCTATCTTCATGGGCGTTTATCAAAGCATTGTTCAAAACATTAACTAGGAAGTCTTTATTATCAAAGTTTATAAAAGACTCCTTAAGCTTAAAGTTACCAAATAAGAATCCGATTCTTTTGAAAGACTCATTCAAACACAATATATGAATTTCAGTAATGATATTATCAACAACAATATTATGCTCTGTATATTGATTCAAATAGGTAAAGGTTCCATTGCTATAAAGAGGAGTCTCTTGTAGCATTCTTTTCCAATTGATCTTGCCGCCACTATTGTTCTTGATGATTTTCTCTGTTGAATGATAGATTCCATTTGTGAAGTAATCTCTCATAAGCCATAGATAGGAAGAAATAGGAAAAGCATAATCCTCTTTTAGAGAATCATTTAGTTTGACTTCCTGATTGATAATGTTCTTAGATAAGGAGATAGTTCTAAGTAAGCTTAGGATGCTTTTTCTGCAGTTTTCATCATCTTTAGGAATTTCATAACCTAATGGAAAATAGATATGGACATCATCTTTATCATATTGGATTCCTACAAAAGCTTTTTTATTGTTACTTTCATTATCCCCAGTATTGTCACATTTTTCGATTGAACACTTTGAATAAAGATTCAACTCACTCATTCACATTCTCCGTATTGCAATCATTCGTTGTCTCATCTACTGAATTATTATTCTTGCTAGGGAATAGATCTCCAGAGAAGATAGACAATGTATCACCATTAGGAATAGTTTCGAATTCATCCAACAAGTTATCTAGACTATTGATTGGCGTATTCAACGAAGATGTCATCTTGAATAACTTTTCAGGATTTGTTTTAACAACATCGTTCCATAAGTACATCAATACTTTCTCTGCGAACTTCTTGATTAAAATAGAATCATTATCATTTTTATTAATCGAAAGATAGGCTTCAGATACGAAATAAACACCTATTTCCTTATCTTCCGATTGAATGAAATAGCCTTTTCCTTTTTCAGAAATTTTAGCATTTACTCGTTCAACAAATTCTTTCCATGTATAGGCTGATCCAGGAATAAATCTTGTTGCTAGTTCGTATTTACATTTGAGTTTTTCTTTGCTTGTTTTACCCAAATTGTCGTAATCTTCAATATCTCTAAATGAATTCCTGATTTTTTGTAAATTCCATCTACGTTTAAACGCTGTATCCAAAGTATAAACATTTTGGTCAGATGTATTCATCGTTGCAATAAGAGATAAATTTGATGGTATCTTGATATCAAAATCTGCATCTTTGCCCAAGGCTTTTGCAACATTTGCGTTTTTAATGGAGTAGACTGAATCCCCCCATGTATCTCTATCAAGTAATTGGAATATTTCTCCAAAGATAGCGGATGCATTCCCACGATTTATTTCTTCAATTATTAAAATCGTTGCAATGGATGGATGTTCGTATGCAAATTTTAATGCAGTCGTAAAAATACCTTCGGAAAATGAATAATGAACTTTTGTATCATCGATATCATCTTCATGAGGCATAATTTGTCCAACAAAATCAGCATTTGAGTATTCGGGATGAAATACAGTACGGTAAACTTTATTTCCTTCAACATTATAAAGACTATTCACTAAATAACTTTTCCCACACCCCGGTGTTCCGTAAAAGATAATATTTGTACCACTTGTATTTTTTTCGCCTTCATTATCATACAAGAGCACATGCCTATCACCTGGTTCGAACAAGCCAAGCAAATTAGCATAGTTGGAGTCCGTTTGTTTAACAACCTCAACTATATAATATTGTTTTTTCTTATACATCACCATTAAATCGCCTGATGTGATGCCTTCACCTTCGTCCACAAGAAGATTTTTTAAGGCGTTATCAAACCTTGGATCAGTTGAAAGAAGCAATGCAACTCTATATTCTTTTCCACTTTTCATCCCAACGCATTTAATTTCATCTTTTTCGCCACGATCATCCAAGAAGTCTCTCAAAACTTCCTTTGTGTAGCTAATTTGTTTGTTGATGCATTGGTCATCAATTTTTCTTATGTAAATCTTCATTTATAAGCACCTCACTCCATTGTTCAGCTATTGCCTTTGCGAATCCAGGAAAAGTTTTACTTCTCCATGTTCTGCGTTCCTCCGCGGTCTTGGTTTTAGTTAAGCCATCAGAATACCATTTTGCAAGTTTTCTTCCGCTTCCGAATTCTATGAATTCCCCTTGATCAACAATTTTAGTAGGTTTTAAAGGAGGAAGATTTTTTAACCAAAGGCATGTTTTTTTAGAAGCTGAATCTCCAAACATCCAAGGCTGAACGATTTGATCTGGTTTTCTCCATCTTGTATTCATTATACCAACAGGGTTTTCTATAGCGATTTTATCAATATCAGCATTAGCTAAAGCCATAAAGAAAGCAGCACCATCTTCTCTATCTTTTGCTCTGTTCGGAAAATTAGGATGTGGTCTCCTCTTATCCATCGGCAAATCTTTATCATCCGGGTGGTAATACCATTTAGCTCCGCTCACAGCCAAGAAAGTGCACGGTGGATGTGCAACCATCAAATCCCAATTACCTTTGATTTTAACTTTTTCGCCATTTTGCAAAATACCGCCTTTATTTTTTATAATTTCCAACACATCTTGTTGAAAATGCCATTCTGGATGACCGCCACTGCAAGGAAGCAAATCACAACTATAAGCATTAAATCCTAATTTTCTGAATTCTGTACAAACTCTTTGGCTTTCTTCACACGCAACCAAAACATTAAATACTCTTTTCATCATGCTCCTCCAATACATCGTATACTGCCTTCGCAATTTCTTTTGCAAAAAGAACCGGAACAGCGTTTCCAATCATTTTGAAAATATATGCATTGGATCCAATGAATTCAAAATCCATAGGAAATGTTTGCAGCATAGCCGCTTCTCTCATCGTTATCGTTCTCAATTGATTAATATCAGGATGTATAAACATCAATCCATCTTTATATAAATGAGAGACAATCGTTGGGCTAGGTTTATCCCATTCAAGACTTCTATATTTATTATGGTTTGTTTTATGGCCCGTTATTTTCTCATAATAAGCGATTTTATCATCATTCGAGAAATTATTCATATCATTAGAAAGCCATTCTTTAAACACACCAATATCTCTCAAATTATTATATCTTGCTTCATGTAATGAAACATGTTCGTCACCAATTAATTCATGAGAAACATTTCCTTTTCCATTTTTATATGGAACTGCTAATGGTCTGAACTTTGGCATTGAGCCAATTGCGTCACGAACGGTTTTCTTTACTTTATTCGATTTTCGTGAATCTAATGCCGCATAAAGCTCTTCTAGTTTTAAATCACTACGTCTTTTATCGACACCAAATATAATTATTCTTCTTCTTTCTTGTGGAACTTGAAAATCAGCTGCAGAATAAACTGATTTAGATATAACATCAGGTTTTCTAATCTCATATCCGATTTCATCAAAAGCTTTGTATATTCTTTCAATAACTAATTGATCACCAGGCATTGCGCTTAAAATACCCGGTACATTTTCAAAAACAAATGCCTTAGGCCTAAATTCATTGACAACTTTAACAAAACTTTCAAAAAGATAATTTCTATAATCATCTTTCATTGAATGAGGGTCTTGAGCTCTTCCTGCAATCGAATAAGCTTGGCAAGGAGGCCCACCAATAATAACGTCAACTTGATTATTGCCTATAAGTCCTTTCAAACCACTTTTGATAACTTTTTCATGGTTATCTTTTCCATATAAATTAATCGCATCTTCTTCCCATGAACCATGAATGAGTTCCTGAGTTTTTTGAATGTCAAAACGAATCACTCTTTTACAAGCTTCTTCATTAGAATAGCCCCATCTTTTAACGAGGTTATTTCTCAAAGTATCGACCATTGGTTGTTCCCATTCAACATGGGCCAAGAATTTAAATTTATTTGTTTCCAAGAACCCCTCAGATAAACCACCGGCTCCAGAAAACAAATCTATTGCATTTAACTTTTTCATTATCACACCACCTTAAAGAGCGCTTTTACCACTCTTTACCCATTCATCTAGTTCGGCCTTTTTGAATTTCCAAAGTTTTCCGATTTTATGAGCAGGAATCCCGTTTAGTTCTTGCTTCTTTATCCAATCTCTCAAAGTGACAGAACTAATCCCTAAGTAAACGGCAGTTTCGTCTAAGCTTATCCAATTTTCTTCTAACATTTCGCTCATGATTCTTCCTCTTCCGTTAGCAAATTTCGAATTCAATTTTACCATTAAATCATCTTTTTTACAATTCGTTTATTTATATTTATTAATATTTGTTAATATTTATCATTATTTTAAAAATGACTACAGCGTTAAAAAACGGGAGCATCGATAACTCCCGTTCTTAGCATACTCTGCGATAATTTATAAGTTGTCCAAATCGACACCTTCTTCTTGAATATATTCCAAGAATTTCAACAAACGTTTACTTTCAAATGAATTAGGCGGTCTTTTTTGATACATTGTTATTGCAACTCTAAGATCTTGTTCCTGAACAGAATTTATATATATTCTTTTCTCGCTGCATTTAGCTAAAACTTTTTGCCAAAATTCAGGTCCTTTATTTACAACTTCTATTTGTGCATTAACATCATTTGAAATTTTCTTTTCGGCCTTAGCAATCTTCTTTTGTTCTTTAACTTCATAATCAGAAACTAAAGTCATTTCTAGATTTAATGGTATTTTGATATCTGTCTTTTTAACATCTAACCAGCATTCTTCTTTCTTTGCCCATTCGGTAACATTTAATAATCCACGATTCTTATCAGTCAACTTGTCGAAGCACAAAGAACAAAGCTGCATCATAAAATCTGCTAGTTCAGGATATAAGTCTTGCTCATTCCAAATTCTTGTTAAATCCAAACTCAACTTACTAGAATATTTTTCCTGTATAACATCAAAAAGTTTAGACATAGCATACGCAACAATGTTTGCTTTGTATCCTGATCCTTTTGGGAACCATTCCTGCTGTTGTAAAAGGTGGTCAGTCTTTCTGAATATGATTGCTAACGCGATACAATCTTTGAAGAACTTTTCATCAACCTTACTTGCAGTATCGACCTGTCCTGCTTTCTTAGGAGCCAAATATTTATCATAATATTCAGCAAAATATTTCATATTCTTTTGAGCACCCCTTGAAACAATATGAGGCAGTCTTAGATAGCAATTATAATATTTAGCTAAATCAGTTTTAGTTATCAATTGTTCCTTTGGATATAGCGCTTTGAATTTATTTCTTTCAGAAAGAGTCATTTTCATTTGTTCTTGTTTGTAAGAACCTCTTGCTCTTTCATAGAACCACTTTGTATTATGCAATTGTCCTTTTACAACAGGCGCAAAAATCTTATCGGCATAATTCTTGAACTCTACATGGAATTTGCTATTAGAGAAGAAATCGGCATCACTAACTTTGTTTTGGGTATTACTATAACGAGATATCTTTTCAATAACCCCTGAATAATTATCCTCGTTTTTGACAACAGTTAATTTCATCGGCACGAAAACTTTTGATAAATCCACCAAATTATTTCGATCATTGAATTTCGTGAAGAAAATCGAAGCTGTCGTTTGACCACCATTAATTATTTGAAGATTTGTGATGTTTTTGATTCGATCACCTTCTACTTCAACACTTTTTGCAGTTGTAGCAATACCATTGTTATAGGTAAAGAAATATGTTGGCTGATTTTCAATAGTGTTTCGGATACCTTTATTTACCTTACCGGTCATGCTTAAGAATGAACGAACATTACCTTCAAGAAGTAATGAACCATATTGCTCATAAAGTTTTGCAAGCATTGTTCCAGGAATAACAGCTAAATAAGCAGTATATTCATCATTTTCTTCTTCAAATGCTTGGATGCATTTAAGTCCACCAGGAACATAATCTTCAACATTGATTGAGATATCTTCTTTTTGTTGGTTATTGGTATCTGAATTAAAAATACGTTCCAAATCCCAAATTTCAATTTGAACTTCCTTATCTAAAATGTTCTCTTTGGAAGCTTTCTTTACTACATTGCTAAGAGGAATATTTGAGATAATATAGAACTTAAACTTAGTGACTTCATTATTTTTTAGATGTCTGTGCAATGTTGCCGCTGTTGATCTGCCTTCAGAACTGAATTCTGCATTCTCTTCGATATATCCGTTTGCAGAATTCTCAATGAAAGCTTCCATTTTACGAAGCATTACATCGATATCCGTATTTGTAATCGTTTGGATGTTTCCTAAGCGATCAAAATATGATGTGAATAAAATGAAGGTATTATCCGCTTCATCGTATCCCCAACCATCGATTTGAATCTTTCTTTGTCTTGGACCGGTCATTTCAAAATAGCAGGCATTCAATTCCAAAGCTTCTTGGTTGTTATTGAAGAGATCAATCATGTAATTGATGAATTCTTCATCAGGAGTCGTACCACTGCTTTCAGCGGTAGCTACGCATTCGTTAGTAAGGTATTCTTTGTATTCTTTTAAATCCATAAATTCACCCTCTTTATTTTTATTTGATTAAGAAAGAAGCAAGGTCTTTCTTTAGAATTTCATATTGAATCTCGACAATTGATGATGGTAAGTCTTTTGATGAAATCTTTGGGAATTTATCATTAACATCATAATAATGTTTCGAAACGTTCCTAAAGCAACACTTATCATATTCTTCGGATACCTCGTATCCTGCGGTTTTAAGTTTGTCTAATAGCAATTCTTCATCATTTTCATCAATTAGGGATAAGACATCGTTAACAACTGTATTGAGTGTCAAACCATTATATTCTTCACTCATCTTCTCAAATTCATAAACAACAAGAGTTCCAGGTTTATCGGAATCAAGTTGCTCAATCGAAGAAATATTGATTGTAAGTTTATTCACATTAGAGGATTTGATTTCATACCACTCCTCACCGATTGAAAAGTCTTTATGAGTCTTATCACATCCTGACCAAGAGGCAATTGCATCATGGCTTTCATGAACCTTAAGCATATCATCTTTTAGGAAGAGCAATTCACCGATTAAACCCATTTGTTGTTTCTCGGATAGAACAGCCTTATTCAACTTGTAGAAAAGTCTCTTCCAAAGGTTGTATCTCTTGCAAACAAGCGTCATACCGATGCTTTCATCTGGTACTGCTCTTGTCGATTCAACAAGATCATCGCAAAACTTGAAAAAGATACCTTCCATCGCATTATCGTTTAAATGGAAACTTAAACGATATTCATTGTTGTTTGTCTTCACAGTATCTACATCAATGGCCGACGTTTTCTTGATTTTGTCTGGCTTTGAAGGATTGATCAAAACAACTGTCTTTCTATTTTGTTCATCAATACCAACAAAGAACTTTAACGGATGAGAAGCATCATAGTATCTATATGAACCAGATACGATGCTTTCATCAAATTTTTCACATGCCTTCATCTTTATTTCTCCTCCTCATAATCATCATTTGAATCAATAATCTGTTCTCTTTCACGTCTCTTTCTTTGTTCAACAACATTAATCTTGTAAGTTGTTGTTTCAGAGACTTCATCTGTATATTTTGGAATACCGAGTGCGATACCAAACGGAACAGTATTCGCATCTTTAAAGTCTTCAATTGCTTTTTCTTTCTTATCGGTCATCTCGACATCAGATAATTCGATAAGGTAGATCATCAACAATGGTGTCCTATCCTTTGTATCAAGGTATTGCTTAGCTGAAATCGCAGGATTCTTAGCTGGATCAGCATGCGTTCTCTTGTAAAGTTCTATGAATTCTTTATCAAGTTGATTCTTTGCCTCTATAGATGGCAAACAAGCTGAAGTATCTGAAGGGTTATGAAGTTGTTCCCTAGAGCCTTGCATTCTCAAATAATTATAGTAAGTATCAAACTTTTTCTTTGATTTATGGATATCTAAATCTAATTCATCAATGTGATAGATATTGTCATTTGTCTTCTTATAACCTTCGACGAATACAACATCCCACTTATTGAAATAGTTTTCTTTATATCGTCCTAAGAAATTTAGTACTGCTTCTTTATCATAAACATCATTGGCAGGACTGAACGTTGTGTTCTCTACAATATTCATGATGGTTTCAATAGAAACGCCTTTAATGCACTTGTTGCCTGACACGACATCTGTTTCTATCTTTAAACCATTCATTTGTTTATCGTGAGCAAGAAGACTCATTGTATTTCTAATATTCTTCTCACTGATTGAAGGAGATAAGTAGATGTCTGGTGTTGGAAGGATTTCTCCAAATCCAATAACGGTATCATAGGCAGTTTGTGCCATTCTCATCTTTGAAGCATTCGTGATTTTTAGTTTCGAAGAATCGTTTTTGACTCTAATACCAAAGTCACTTGGCTTCTTTCCACTCATTTGCATCTTAACCAAATCAGATCTTAATTGTTCCATGGATTCAGTAATTGTTGCATACCATCCAATCAATTCTTTTGGCATAAAGATTCTGAATAAATCTTCATAATTCTTGCGATAGCCAAACCATCTTCCCATTTGGAAAAGAACATCATAAGTCTTTGAATAACGATAGAAATAGCTTATGCAAAGGCCTTCTAATGTAAGACCTCTTGATAAGGATAATCCACCGACAAAGAC
>CAVJWL010000035.1:6307-7860 GCA_963653505.1 uncultured Prevotellaceae bacterium | reverse complement strand
TCTTGATGATTTCGTGCATAGAGATGAAACGAGAAATATTCACAAGCATAGCTCTATGTGTGTTCTCATCACCTCTGATGTCTCTAATAACATTTGAGATAGCAAAAAGCATCAACGCGTCTTGCAATGTACTTGGAACACTATCAAATCCATGATATTTCTTATGCGAAGCAGGTAAAACTTCACCGCAATCATCATTCACAATCAAAGCATTTCTATATTTAGCACCATCAAGGAATATATCTTTTCCGCCGATATAATCTTTGTTAGGAATAAGGTTGAAAATGAAATCCTTAGGGAATAAATCCAATCCCATTTCATCTTTATAAATATCTGGATTAATAAAGACATTAGCGAATGGAGTCGCAGTATATCCGACATAGGTGTATTTTGAGAATAAGAATAAAAGCTTTCTTATCGCAGCATTTGTCTTTGTTGGATCTTCATCTTCATCTGCTTTGGTATTAATAGATGCATTATCGGCCTCATCATCAATCAAAAGCAATGGATGGTTAATCTTATTATCAGCTCCTAGAGTATTGTTATCGCTTAACCATGAAGTGATTCTTTCAAGAATCTTAACGTTCTTCTTGGCAACGATAACAACAGGCATCTTAAGCATGTCCATGGCGATACCTAAACTCGATGCAATAGTGCCATTGAAATCAGATTCCTTCGATGTGAAAGATGCTGCTTTTCTTCCTTTTTTGGAAATTGTATCTAATCCAACACCTATTAGCTTCTCTTGTTTTTGAATGGCAGTATCACTATCGAATCCTGTAAATCCCTCGTCAATACGACCTTGAGTCTGTTGTCTTAATGTTTCGATTGTTCCTGTTAAGACGACAATGATCTTATATCCCGCATCCGCAGCCTTATTGATCATTCCGATGTAGTTCATTGTCTTACCGCTTTGAACATCACCGACAATAAGGCCATATCTACCAAATGATTGAGTTGCCTTTGGATTTCCGAGTTGATTCATGATTGGGTCCAAAACTTCATGGCTAAAGGAATTTAAAGCCTTTTGATTAAATCCGTTTCGCTTTTGAATATATCTTTCGTAGCGGTTGAAAAAGGAATTATCTCTTTCTTTATCATCAGTAAACCATGTACGGTTTTCATCAGATACTAGTCCTTCAGGTTTAATAAAAATAATATTCTTACCTTCTAGAATCGTATTCTTAATGAATTCTTTTTCTTCTTTAGTGCATTTCTCGGTTAATTGCTTGAACATTCCATTCATCAAATCTTCGATCTTTGTCACCAATTCTTCATATAAATAAGAATCCATGCCAGATGTTTGATCAATGAACATTGAAATGATTGCAGCACTTTTCTGAAGTATTTCTTTTCTCTCATTGCTTATCATCGTTTAATTCCTCCACCAACTTGTCATGTAAATCCATATTCATGCAATATGGTTCAGACTGGAATAAGACATCCAAAAATGCGACTTTATCTGCTATAGATGAAGTCATAGTCGAAATCATGTTTCGAACGTTTTCTTCAATCTCACTATTTGTTTGTTTTTTGCTCTCTTCCTTTGATTC
>CAVJWL010000035.1:2761-5901 GCA_963653505.1 uncultured Prevotellaceae bacterium | reverse complement strand
GTTCCCCATTCAATCAAACGGTTATTTCTGTATACATAAAAACCCTGTTGGTTTCTCATATTTTCCTTCCCACCCATCATCTTATAGTCTTCAGGAGTGATATTCTTAGCAAAAGGCAAAATATAAGGTTTAACTTCTACAATGCATTGTTGGTTCTTTGAATTCAGAACAGGGATTGCTTCTGATTTGAATTTCTGAGTGTCATTACGATAACTAAGGAAAGGGTCTCTCTTTTCCAATTCATTTCCATTAATAGAAATTTTAATTGTTCCTGCTCCAATGAATTTATGAAAGACCAAGGCTAAATATTCATAAGCGCTCAATAAGAGCTTGTTCAACGTAGAACTTAAATCACCATTGGAATTCTTGATTCTATCGAAGTCTTCCCATTGAACAATGGTTCCATGATGTGCTTTCCGTAAATCACTGATATATGGAAGCTTATCGGTTTGTTCATGCGAATTGATTCCTATCACCCAATCGCCTTGACGTTCCACTTCTTTCAAGTCCCATGTCATGGAATTGATGACATCATCTTTCAAAGAGGTGACAGTCAGTTTTCTGCATTGAGAAAAGGAGGCTGATTTCAAACCTAAACCGAATCTTCCTAAATCTTGAGCGGTTCTTTCTTCGTTGGGATTCTTACTTCCTAAATCCATGGCTATATCGAGTTCTTCTTCACTCATTCCATCACCATCGTCGATGATGGCAATTGCAGGAATAGATTGAAGAAGATTGATCTGAATGTTAGTTGCATGAGCACTAATGCTATTATCAACAATATCAGCCAATGCAGAATTAAAGTTATAGCCAATAGAACGTATCGACTCCATCAAAGCTACTTTCGGTTGTTTTTTCTTGTAATCCATAAAATCTCACCTCTTTATAAACTAATCTTGTATTTGATAATGAACTTCACGTCTTTTATTTCGATGATATCGTAGTAATCGACAAGGCTATTCTTTCTCATCTCATCCATTGCCTTATCTAGAATGTACTTTGCTTTATCAAAGCTTAGTTTCTCTTTTTTTAGCAATGTTGTGATACGATCCGAAAACTGATATTCGTAAGGTACAATCGTAGAATTCTTATAGATTATATCTCTTAAGACTTCATCATTGCTTCTTACGAATAGGTATTTGTAGAGTTCTTTTTGAAAGAGTAAAAAATTGTTTTTGTTATCAACAAGCTTAGAAGAAAATTTATGGAAATCCTTGATGGAAGATAAGTCCTTCTTCATCAAATCATCAATGGATACATTGAATGTCTTGGATAGAACTTGAAGGTTGTCATAAGAGGGAATGGATTCACCAGTTTCCCATTTGCTGATCGTTCTAAAAGAATAATTGACAATATTTGCCAATTCATCTTGTGATAAATCATTTATCTTTCTTAGAAACCTTAAGTTACTGCTAATAAAATAATCCAAGGTATGTCACTCCTTCCACATATATAATTTTATCAGAGGTTTATCAATAAAAATTCCACAATTCGTGGAATATCAAGAAGTAAAGAAATCCTTAGGAGATATCTCTAGTTTTTCGCATATTAAAAGAAATGTCTCCATCGTTATATTTTGTCTTCCCTTTTCTACTCTTGATAAGTATGTACGGTCAAATCCACAAATATCAGCAAACTGAACTTGTGTAAAATCATGTTCTTTTCTTAAAAATTTGATTCTGGATCCTATATCGGTTATTTTCATTGTTTTCACCTTACTTACAGAATAACAGAAAGTGACTTATAAATCAATGTATACTTGAAACATACACTTATCAAAAATACCCCATTTCCTATTTTGTATAGGATTTGGGGTATACATCACAACTCTGCTTTATAAACATTTAGCAGTATTCTGTTCTGAAATTCAATCTTTTAATCTTTGTCTTATCCATTCCTTTATTTTGTTCCTTTTATCGTTATAAATTTGCGAGCTAACACAATATGTCACACCTTTATATTCAATAGGATTGCGATAATATCTAGGTCTATTTTGAGGACTTGGATTATCATCTAGCAATGGCAAAAAACTTCCAAACATATTCGAACTAAATTCCTTATTTTTTAAATTCTCAATATCATTATTAGATAGTTTATTTTGGGCCATTAGATAAGAAATTGATTTATATACCATAGTTCCGACTTTTTCGTTATCTAAAAAGTCATCATTGATTTCAATAATATTTTTAGGCTCCAAATTATTCGTTTCAGAAATATCCAATGTAGTTAATACGGGAATATTCTTTTTTATATATTCATTAGTAAAACCATAATATTCATTCAATTCGCTAAACAATTCTTCAGCTCTATCATTTATATCTCTTTCATCCCATCTTCCTTGCTTATCATAAATATCGACAACATCCTTCGAAACAGATAATGAATTTACAAATTTACGAATACCATCCTTTTTACCATTTCCTTCTATTTTTATAGAAATGAGATCATTACTAATTGTAGAATTTAAACTACCACTAAGCAAAATCATATTACCAATAGAATATATTTTAGTTTCCCTGATTTCAGATATTTTGGCTTCATCTGTCTCCTGTTTATATTCACCATTATTGTCGAAATCAAAACATGGAACGTCCTTCCACTTCTCCCAATTTTGTGGAATAATATGTTCAACTGTTTTATTAAACCTTAAAGCATCTGAATACTTATTTTCGCCATTTCTATTTCTTCTAATCATCTCAATCAAAAATAAAATTAGATTTGCCTGATAATCATTTCTAGAAATAATATGACTCAACCCTTTTGGATATTCAGAAAAATTAAAAACAGAATTATTCACATTATATTCATTCAAATAATTAATTGCATCTTGGCAAGTCTCCTTTTTTAAAAGGGATTCTGCAATTTTATTATAATTTTTGTTCGATTCTTTATAGATAAGTCTTATCAAAATGAACTTTTGCAAATTTTTAAGAGCATTCTTGTAATCTTCAGGCTTTTCTTTATATAAGACTAGGACATAAGGAATAAAAGGCGTCGACTCCAATTCATTCAATATAAGTAAGGTTGTATTTACGTCATCAGACAATTTGCAGTCGTTTAAATTTTTAAAATCATCTACCATGTCATAGTATGAGTCGGCATAATCCTTCATTTCCTTAGTCAAATCTCTAAGTTCATTC
>CAVJWL010000035.1:0-2737 GCA_963653505.1 uncultured Prevotellaceae bacterium | reverse complement strand
AACGATAACGGATTTAAATATGACTTGTAAGCTTCAAATAAAGTCATCTTTAATGAAGAACCATATATATTTTTTATTGTTGCAAAATCTTTTAAAAATTCTTCTAAATTAGTAGAGTCATGCTTGCCAAGATTTTTCTGTTGATACCAAAACTCCTTTTTATTGTCACTATAAAATGGTGTATCCCAATTATCTTTATAGATTTTCATAGCCCTTGTATGAGTGGAATCACTAGAATCTAACGAACGCAATTTTTGGAAAAGAAAGTTTTTAATGCTATCAGCAAAAGTTAATCTTTGACCAAAATTATTGACAGAATCAAAGATTTTTTGCTCATCATCATCTTTTCCTAATGTAATAATTAAAAAGAAATCATTTGTTGTCAGAATCTTATTTCCTATATCTATTAATTGTTTACTATCTTTATCACGAATATCCAAAAACCTCTTATAAAAATATTTATATGCAAGCGCAATAGAATCATTATCGTTTACAAGGTCTTCTATCCTAGTTTTGGCGTCCATTACTTTATAGAATGATTTGGCATCACAACTTGATGGTATTAATCTTGGCTTATAGATTGAACACATTTGATTATCGTTTTCGATTTTAAAAATAATCGACAAAAGTCTAAATTTGGTTCCTAAATCTGAATCTTTTCCAATTAGATCAACAAATGATTTTATCAACAACGATAACGTTGTTATTCTTTGCTGCCCGTCAATGATTAAAAAATGTCTTTCTTTGCTTGTCTCTTGATAAATAAAGCTTCCAATAAAAGGCATTTTCCTTTCTTTTTCTTCGACAATAGATTCAAATAAATCAGCCCAATTCTTCTCGTTCCAAACATAAGGCCTTTGAAAGAAAGGAATTTCTACCATGATATCTTCATTACTAAAATACAACAAATGTCGTTCATTTGCTTTCATAATATGACCTCTATATATCACCTCTTATTTTAACAGAAAAGTTAGTTGTTTTCACCTAATCGGACAAATTCCGATAATAGCCCATTACTTCAGCCCTTCTAATTTTATTATCATCCATGAATTTACAATGAATCACATTTAAAAGGGTCCATTGGATTGGACTATCCCATGGACCCCAGTTGTTTCAAAGGTAAAATTCTAGATTTCTAAGATTATCAATTTACTTATGCCTGTCTAGAGAAGAACTTGAGGCTTGCAGAAACTTCACTCATGGTCGATGTCGAAACAACGGCAGGGTCGGTTCCCTCAAACCATGCGACGGCAATAACTGTAAGAGCCTGTGTGGCAGTGATATCGCCAAGATAGTAATAGTTTGCATTTGTCTTCAAATCAGAGGCACCATCGCTTGGATAAGTCATGGAAGTAGTACTGGCAACATCCACAAAATAGGAATTGTAAGAAGTTTCAGTGTCAGATTTCTTGGTTCCCTTGTAAAGAGTCTTGCCATAATTGGCACCATTATTATTCTTGTAAGAATTGAACTCTTCTTGAGTCAAAGCCTTTGCTGTGGTATTTGTGGCAAACCATGTATCAGCTGCGTAGGATTCAGAAGATAATTCTTTTACTTCAGTATACTCATAGCGATTATCAGCAGCATTGACATGTGTAGTGACATTATCGCCCGCAGCGACAAGATAATTTGAAGTAGTCATGAAGGCGATTCTCAAGCCGGCTGCTGTCTTCGTTCCATCTCCGGTAGCTTTATCGGTAAAGACAGAGCTCGCAGGATCGAAATGAAGAGTGTTTGTGACTCCAGTGACTTCGGAGTCGATGGAGAAAGTCATCTTCCATGCGACGCCATACCAGATGTTGGTAGATGCGTTGGAAACAGTCTTGGTTCCGGCCTTCCATGGATAGACCTTAGCATCAGTACCACTGCCACTAGCGGAAACGCCGTTTGTCTCAGCTCTTCCCTTGGATTCATATCCTGTGACGGAATCAGAATCCATTAAAGGAGTATAGAGATTTGCAGTTGTCTCAGTTTCACCGCCAGTCGCTAACCTGCTTGCAGCGTAGGAGCCATGTGTCATAAGACCGTCGACCGTGACTGTTCCGGTATCGGATGGAGTCGAGCTGTTTGTGCCGGTTGTGCCTGCTTCATGATAGGCTTCGACCTTGACCTTGAGATTGCTATCCAAAGTTGTGGTTTGGAATTTGGTTCCAGTGACTTGGACTGCTCTTGAGGCTGTGAACCATGCCACAGTACCAGTGACACTGGCGACTGTCGTAGCAGTGATCAAAGCGAGAGCAGGGACGATAATCTTAGATTTCTTAAATTTGTTTTTCATACTTGTTTTCTTCTCCTTTCTTTATTCATTTTTAGAGAAAACAAAAACAAGAAACCTTTGAGATAGTAAAAAGAACGATCCCAAAAAAGTATTCTTGGGACAATAGGAAAAAGAGATAAGTCAAACATTTCCAGGAACTGGGAATCCCCTGAAAGGATGTTTATCTCTAGCCCTTTATTTTAGTGATGGATAATCTCATAATCAAGATGCCATCGCTACTTTTATGTATATTGCACATATTAAGATTAGACAATCATTTAAGGTTGTCATCGATTCATTTAGTTTACTTTCTCAAGCGTTGCCACAAAGCAGAATTCATCATAATCAAAGACTACGGAGATGACTCTCCATCCCTGTCTAGCTAACATATTGAACTCTGGTTCTAAATTTCTAATTTCAGTTTCTCTAATGACTTTGTATTCGTATTTCATAGTTTTATTTCTTTCCTTTCATTTTCTT
>CAVJWL010000034.1:0-18636 GCA_963653505.1 uncultured Prevotellaceae bacterium | reverse complement strand
AATATTTCAATTTCTTTGGTTTAAAAATAAATGGAAGTATGACAGTTGATGAGCTAAAAAAAGATTTGAATTTATAATATAGTGCTAGATTTTAAATTAACTATGGTTGAATTTTCAAATAGTTGGAATATTTTGGTTCCTATAATTTTCACAGTATATTACAACCCAAATTATATGGATTGCATAGATGGAATAAAGGCTTATATATATATATATATATATCGTAAAAGTTTCTTCACATTTTTTAAATCTGGAACAACCGGAAAACTTCAAATGATGAAAAATGCTTTATATAGTTATGATTATGTGATGTGCACTGAAACGCTTGATCAAATATATGAATTTTAAGTTAATGACAATAAGATAGAAGAATTTTTGAATTATGAAAAGGGCAGTCGAGTCGCTTGTGAAATACTTTATTATATAAGTACCGATTGGCTAAAAGCTGGTCCAAAATACGAACAAGATCATCTTCATCCGGAAGAAAGATTCAGTCAATCCCAACCATCAGGTGTTTCAATGCAAAAGTGGGCTGAATGGAGATTAATGCGTAATAGATTACCAAATTTACAATATTTAGAAGGAAGAGAAAATGGCAGTAAGAATGATATGCCATTGCAACAATATTTTGATGATTTGACCGCTCAACAACAAGCTGATTTTAAGAAAAATGCATATATTCCAGAAAACCAATCATTGGATATTGCTAATTTTGAAAACTTCTATAATGAAAGAAAAAAACTATTAAAAGCCAAGATTACATCTTTGCTAGGATGAATATGAACAGACTAGTAATGCTTCGAGAGTACCTTGATGAGATTCTAGATGGGAAGAAGACTTCTGATGTTCGTGCCTATGACACAAAACATCGTGGAACTATCGCTTTAGTAGATACGAAGAAATCTGCAATCATTGGCTTAGTAGATTTAATTGGGACTCATAAGATATCAACTGAAGAATACTGCAATTGGCACGCAACTGGTAAATGGAAAAATTTGATTTTTCAAGTTGATGATATGAGCAAAGATTATTATGCATATGACTTCAAGAATCCTAGAAGACTCGTCGTACCTATCAAGATTGTAAAAACTGGTAAAGTCTGGACTAAGATAGATGAAGGAATTGAGATGTGTGTGCAAGAAAGGTTGTTTTAACACAAACGGCAAAAGCCTCTATAAAGGAAAGAAAGGAGAACCTATGTCATCTAATTACGGTAATTTAATTGAAAAAGTAATTGATAAATCCGAATCTAATAACTGGAATGATGCAGTAAAAGAATGGGAAATATATGACTGCGTAGAAGATGAAAATCACTCCACTAATTGTATTTGTGGAAAAGAAGGGCTTAGATATTTGTTCACGATTAGAAATAAAATTAACAATAATGAATTATTTCCTATTGGTAGTTCCTGCATCAAAAAATTCGGCGTTGAGGATTTATATTCTGAAGCAAGTATATGGGAGCAAGAATTCAAGTTATACGATGCTATAAGCAAGAATAATTTTATAAGTTTGAAGAGTGGCCTTTTCTCAAGAAAATTACTACGTAAATTATATGATGATAGTGCTTTCAAACCTACAAGTTATAACGATAACAATCCTTATAATGATTATCAATTTTTGCTCAAGATGTTCAACAAAAGAGAGCCAAGCGAAAAGCAATTGAAGCGTTGTACAGCTATCATTCTAAATTCCATTAAGCCTTTTATAAAACAAAAGTTAAAAAAATAATTGAAGATCCCGGAACACTTCGTTATTAGGGCAAAGTTAGATTTTGTCCGTAATAGAAAGAAAAAATGATAGTGGCGAAAGCCACTATTTTTCTTTTACCCATTCTCCTGACATGCAACAAAGATAAAATCATCCTTTGTCACAAAGAGTTTTTTGATTTTTCGGCATTTATTAGCGTGGTAAATCAGATTTTTCCATCAGATTCTTCTTCTCGCATGGCTCTTTTGTTTGATTTTTTCTCATTCTAAGATCTTTATGCAAAGCAAATCCTATTTAGTAAAAATTCGTAAATACGAAAAAATACTAAATAGGATGGTAAAATTATGGAATTTAAAAGAGAGGAATATCTGAATAAACTAACAAGTTGTATCGGTAATCACATGATTAAGATAGTTACTGGTATTAGGAGGTGTGGAAAGTCTTATCTTTTAAATAGAATTTTTTATAAATACCTTTTAGAAAATGGCACAAAACCAGCAAATATTATCAGATTCGCTTTTGCTTTTGATGATGATGTGGATAAACTGGATGCTTTCTTTCCTGAGTTGCCTACTAGAGTTAAAGATGATAAAGGCCATTTTCTGGTTAATTCCAAGAAGTTTAGGGCCTACACATTTAGTTTGATCAAAAACGAAAACGAGGCCTATTATCTTTTTTTGGATGAAGTTCATATTTTGGAAAACTTTGTTGAAACTTTGAATGGATATTTGAATTATGAGAATTTGGAAGTGTATGTAACAGGCAGTAATTCAAAGTTTCTCTCAAATGATATCGCTACTGAATTCAGAGGAAGAGGTGTGCCAACAATCGTTTCCAAATACACTAAAAAATCAATTTTGATAAACGATAATTTTATTTTGGTAACAATTCCGTTTAATCGAATTAATGATGTGGGCAATAAAGTGGGTAATAAAGATTTAACTATATCTCAAATTAAGGTTTTAGCTGAAATAAGAAATAATGCTAATGTCACAAAAGCTCAATTAATCATTTTATGCAATTTAGGGAAAACTACAATTGATAACGCTTTATCTAAATTGAAGGAACTAGGTTATATAGAAAGAATAGGATCAAAGAAAAGCGGATATTGGAAAGTTTTAAAGTGATGTGCTCGTTTTCTCTCTATTTAGGCTAATAAATAAATTTAAAAATAACATAGAAAAACTGGTTCGGTTTATTGTTTGGATTAGACTATGACCATTTGACATTTCATTTTCCAAATTAGAAAATTAATGATAGAGATTATTGTGAGATGTTTGTACAATAAATAAGACAGTTTATCAGGAACGAAGATATAATTGTATAAGATAGAAAAATCGAATATTTGTTAAGCATTTATTATGAAAGAGACAAAAGTTAGTTTTTAAAAAAGATATGGTATAATCAAGATAATGCGTTGCAATTGATTGAGGATATAAGGCAAAATATGGATTTTCGAACTGCTACTTTTAAGGCTATTAATAGCTTCACGTTTAATTTTGAAGCAAAGATAACTATCAATAATTATGTTGTTACAACTGCATGGCAATTATCGAAAGATGGAGATATTAGATTGTTGACTTTAATACCTTGAGGAGATAAAAATGGAAATGACTATAAAGATGGGAGATTACATTAAATTTTAGTTGATAAAGAGACTTCTTGGGAATCAGAAACATTATTCGTACCAAGGGGTTCAATTGGTTTGGTTTGTGAAGTTTTTGAAGGTGGCACATTAAAGATGGTGAATACACTAAAATTGATGAAGAAACTGCAAAAAAATAAGCCTTTAGAATAAACAATGAAACAAATCGTATTCTGAAAAGAAAAGATGTTATATTTTAAGTTGTGAGGTTTAAATATTATGGCAACAATTGATCAAACTTTTATCAGACTACAAAAATCACCATTTCGTTCAAAATTTCACTTAACCGATAAAGATATCAAATATATCGAAGAAAAAGGTTTGGATACAATACAAAAGCATGCTGTCGATTTTGTTCGTACAAGACTTGCACCTATGAATATACCTAACGATGGCAAGCAAACACCTATGCGCGGTCATCCAGTGTTTGTTGCTCAACATGCATGTGCTTGTTGTTGTCGGGGTTGTCTAAACAAATGGTATCATATTCCAAAAGATCGTGAACTAACAGAAAACGAACAAGAAAGAATTGTCAAATTACTAATGGCATGGATTAAAAGACAGTTAGAGATGAATTCTAACAATAAAAAATAACAGTTAAGATGGGAGATTTTATGAATATCATAGATAGAATCAAAGAAAACAATGGATATGTCAACGGACATAACCAGGAATTGTGGCAAGAACAATTGAAGGCTAAAACCTTATGTCAAAAATATAATTTGAGTTTACCAACTGAAACTGAATTGAGAGAAGCGATATTAAAATCCTTATTGGGAACCTATCACGCTTGTGGTATTGAACCTTCTTTTCACTGTGATTATGGATTTAATATTCATCTACATGGTTTTTGTTTGCTCAATTATAATTGCGTAATCTTAGATACATCACCTGTGAATATCGGAGATATGGTTTTCATCGCTCCCAATTGTGTATTAGCGTGTTCTGGTCACGCTATTTACCCAAGTCAAAGAGCTCAAGGAATCGGTACATCAAAACCTATAACTATTGAAGATAGAGTCTGGATAGGAGCTAATTCAACAATCCTTGCAGGTGTAACTATAGGAAAAGATAGTGTGATTGGAGCTGGTAGTGTTGTCACTAAAGATATTCCAAGTGGTGTCATTGCAAGAGGAGTTCCTTGTAAAGTCATTAGAAAAATAACTGAAGAAGATATTATTGATCCTTCTTCAATTGAATTTTAACTATAAAAGGAGAATGAATTATGTGTACTGCTGTTTCTTATAAAACAAAAAATACTTATTTTGGAAGAAATCTTGATTATGAATTTTCATATGGTGAGAAAGTGACTATCGTTCCTAGAAGATATCCATTTCATTTTAGACATTTAGGTTTGAATGATAATCATTATGCAATAATAGGAATGGCACATATCGATAATGATTATCCGATGTTTTATGATGCTATGAATGAATGTGGATTAGGAATGGCAGGCTTAAATTTTGTCGGAAATGCAAGCTATAATGATGTTGATGATAATAAAGAAAATGTAGCTCAATATGAATTCATCGCTTATATCTTATCGACATGTAAAAATGTCGATGAAGCTAAAGCTGTGATTGAAAAGATAAATCTTGTAAAAACACCATATAATGAGATTTATAAAACTGCAAGTCTTCACTACATTCTTAAAGATAATAAAAGATGCATTGTTGTTGAATCGATGAAAGATGGTATACATATCTATGATAATCCTACAGGTTGTTTGACTAATAATCCTTCTTTTAATTATCAATTAGAAAATTTGAAAAATTATTCAAATCTATCAAACTGTGAACCGGAAAAGACATTTAAATTTGATGATCAATTTTATTCTAGAGGTATGGGTTCATTTTCTCTTCCTGGTGACTTATCAAGTCAGAGCAGATTTGTCAGAGCTTGTTTTACTTCTTATTTTTCAGTATCTGATTCTGATGAAATTTCCAGTGTCAATCAATTTTTCCACATTTTAGATTCTGTCTGCCAGACAAGAGGCCTATGCAAAATAGATGATAAATATGAAATCACCATTTATTCTTCTTGTATGAATTTAGATGAAGGAATTTATTATTTAAAGACATATGATGACAGTTTGATAAATATGGTTAAATTGAAAAATGAAAATTTGGATTCTTGTTCTCTGATTTGTTTCGAACATAAAAATAGTTCCTTTAATTGTTTGAATTAAGGAATGCAATAGAAAATTTTCAAAAAATTCAATATAAAATTAATTTAAATATCTTGAATTTGGTATAATGTTTTTACCTATTAAAAGGAGTTAGATATGGATTCTTGGTTTATTTCATTACTTCAAATTAAAGATTACGGTATATTTCTATTTACAATTTTAACAGCATTAGTCGCTGCGTTTCTCTCTGGTTTATTAGGATTAGAACGTGAGATGACAGGACAATCAGCTGGTTTAAGAACCCATGTTATTGTTTCAGTTGCTTGTTCTCTTATTATGTCAACATCTATTTTTGCAATAAAATTAGTTATTAAGGATGTTGCTGATTTTTCTGATTTGAATTATGATGCTTCAAGAATTGCTGCTGGTATTCTTGGTGGTATCGGATTTATGGGTGCTGGTGCTATTGTTAAAAATGGGTTCAATATCAAGGGATTAACGACTGCTGCTACCTTACTATTTGTCGCAGCTGTTGGTATGGCATGTGGTTCTGGATTTGTTTTAGAAGCAACAGGTGTTACTGTCTTAGTTCTCATTCTTTTGATGGGTCTTGTATATATCGAAAAATTCTTAGATAAAAAGTCACCAGAAATCATCATCACCACTGATTTTATTGAAAACATGCCTTCTTCGATTAAAAAAGAAATTTCAAATTTTAGAGTTTTCGTTAAGAATTATTCGTTTGAAATCAAAAAAGATCAAGATGATAAAAATTATTATGAGATCTCTATCTATCTTGCATATAGAACTAGTAAAAAAGAAGTTGAAAAGTTGATGTCTTATTTAAAAAAGCTAGATGGTATTAAAAACGTTTCGATAGTTAGTAAAAATAAGAATAAGATTGAAGAAATTTATTGATTTTGAAAGAGCTTTTTGTAAGTTGTTTTAATTATTTTTAATTAAAATAATTACATATAAGCTCTTTTTCTTTTGTTTAATGATAAAATTATACAAATCCTAAATGGAGGTGTCATATGAAGAAAAAAATCATGATAGCTGTTCTTCCTCTTCTACTTGTAAGTTCTCTTACTGGATGTAAAACTAATTCGACTAGCGGTAATTCTAATAGTCAAAAAACAGAGACAATAACTAGAAAAGCGATTGTTGTTTTAAAAGAAGATGATCGTGAATATTTATCAATTGGTGAAACAAATCAATTGAAGGCATATTCGAGCGGCGATTCTTCGGAAAAATTCATCTTTAAATCTCTTGATGAAGAACTAGCCAGTGTTGATGAAAATGGTCTTGTCACTGCAAAAAAAGAAGGCGATGTTAAGATTGAGGTCTCTTTAAAAAGTGATTCTACAGTTAAAAAGACTGTCTCTTTTACTATTGTTAAAACTCTTCTTCAAGCAATCCCTGAATTGCAAACAGCATTTGATGATATAAAATCATATGATTATAAAAAAGGTGTCAATCTTTCTTTTGAGATGGGAATCAGCTTTGGCGAAATCAAAGCTAGCACTTCAATCTTAGGATATGAAGTCAATGATATTACAATTCTTGACACTTATAAAACTCCTCTTTCATTACCTGTTAATTTTGATATTCAAAATTATAAAGATGATAGCGGAGATACCCATACTTTTTTGCATTCTAGTCTTTGCGTATCTGATATCATCAATTCCTTTGCTAGTAGCAATGAAACAGTTAAAAATATTGTTGACAAAGTCGATTTTGATGAAATATATCAAAGTATTGCTAATACAATAAGTTCTGATTTTAACAGTTATCTCAAGACTGAAGATTTTAGCAATTTCTATTCTTTTGAATTTTATAGTTATGGAAAATCGGATACATATGTACTTCTCACTAGAAACTTTGGAACTGAAGAAAATCCTGACATCAGACCATTTGCTTATAACAAAGGGAATATTTTGAATTTACTCTCTCCATATGCTGATGAAATTTTAGTTGCTTTGATCAAATCCTATACCAGTTCTTCTTCAAATACAAATAGTGATAAGATCAATGAATTCATCAATAAATTAGTTCCTGGTGTCTCTGTTGATATGGATCAACTCATGACAAAAGATGGAATAGCCTTTATGCAAACAGTTCTTGCTGAAATGCTAGAGACATCAACTGAGAATGATGTTACAACTATCAAACTCAATAAGACCGCCATGGAAAGAATTCAAAATGTCTATTCTGAATATGTGACAAGTGATGAATATTCATTCAAGAATGGAGATAGTTCAATCGGTGATGTCACAATAAAATATAACATCCCATCAAAACTTGATAGTATCAAACTCATCATCGATAACACTAATTCTGGTGAACATAAACTCAAGAGTTTAAAATTTGAAATCGATGGAGTAAGAAAAGTCATCAATGGAGATAATGTCAGTGAAACTCCATATCCATTTATAACTTCAACAATGAATCGTCCAAGCGAACTTGTAGAAGGTGAAATGGATGGAATGCAAGCAACACTTGAAAACTATAAAGAAGCAGCTACGGGAATCTTTGATATCTCAACACATCTTGCTACTAATAGTGTTCAAAGCTTGATTGAAAAAGCAAATGAAATATATAATGCCGAAATAACTTATGGTGCTGATAAATCAAATGTTAATTTACAAAAAGTAAAGACAGATTTGATAACCTATTATTATTCTGATGTCTATAAATCTGTTGAAAGACAAAACCTTCTCTATCCGATGATGAATAGACTTGAAAGTCTTGACTTCACCTATCAAGACGAATATGTTGAAACCTATGATTCATTGAGCGTTGAAGATAATACAAAAAATAAATATTCAGTTAATTATTTCAAATCTGGTAATGATGTTTCTTTGACAAAAACTTATACATCATCAAATGAAGATGTTATCAGTGTTGATCAAAATGGAAATATCACAGGAAATCACGCATATTATAACGGTAAAGTAGTTGATAATAAAAAACAAGCAGATGATAGTGCAACTATCACTATCAATACTGTAAATAGTGAGAATGATGAAAAGAAAACTTTCAGTAAGGTCTTCACATATACTGGAAGTAATCTCACCTTTAAAGATACTAAAACAACATTTAACAGCGATAATTTAGATAACGCTACTTTTGATTCGACAACAAGAGAATTGACAGTGGATGGAGATTCCTTTGACGTCACTAAATTATTAAATCTTTCATCAGGTGGCAGCATTACAAAATATACATCCAATAATATAACAGTTGGATACTTTGGTTTATTCTCAAATAAATCAACAATTAAGGTTACAGGCTCTAATTACGGAAAATTATGCGGTGTCAATATCACTGTTTCCTATACTGAAAACGGAACTACTAAATCTGAAGATGTCATCTTCTATGTGATATTCAACAATAAATAAAATTGATTATGAATAAAGAAACAAAGAATTTGCTATTCACATTTTTATATCTTTTAGCATTGTATTTAGGGATTAAAATGATTCCATTTGATAGATGGATTGATAATAGTTTTATTTCTAAACCTATTTCTTTGTTTCTTTTTACTTTGCTCATAATTTTGATTTGTTATGAGATAAAAAAAGCCGATTTAAAAAGAACAGTCAATATTTCAGGACTTCCGTTATTTACACTTATTCCTTTTATCTTAGGCCCACTTTCCAATTTTACATATTGTTTTGTCTTCAGATTGAATGTTAATATCGTTATTGATTTTACTTTCATATTTACAATTCTAAATACTTTTGTATGTGCCATCATAGAAGAATTATTGTTCAGATTTATCTCGATAGAATTCTTTAAAAATTATTTAAAAGAAAACAAGTATAAAAATATCTTGATCATCTTATTCTCTTCTTTGTTATTTTCACTTATGCATGCAATCAATTTCTTTGGAAATAGTCCGTATCTAGTTCTTTTACAGATGGGATATACATTTGTCTTAGGTATTTTCTTGTCATCGATTTCATTGATGTATGAAAATTTATACTTACCGATAATCGGTCATTTCTTATTCAATTTCTTAAATACAGATCTTGTGAATGTTTTTTACCAATATGATATGAGCAATATAAGTTATGTTGTCTATTCAATATCAGTCATCGTCGGTTTATCTGCTTATTTAATTGCAATGTATATATTGTATAAGAAGAGAAACGGAGGAATTGAAGATGCTGAATAAAGAAATAGCTGATGTCATGTACGCACTTCTTTTAATTGTCGGTGTTTTTTGTTCTTTATTTGCATTAGAGAAATTCTTTAAAATATGTAAACTTGAAAAAGGAACATCAACAGATTATGAGATATGTCTTACTATTTCGATAGGTTTTGGAATAATTTCAGCTATTTTATTTCAAAATTTATACGATTATATTCAAAATCCAACCGAATATAAATTCTCTTGGGGAATGACATTTTTTGGTGGATTAATAGGTGGCGTTCTCTGTTTCTTTTTGACATATTTTATTTATTTGAGAAAAAGAAGAAAAGGGAGTTTACCATATTTATTGACAATTGCAGGATGTGGAATTCCATTAGCCCATGCCTTTGGTAGAATCGGATGTTTCTTGTCTGGTTGTTGTTACGGAAAAGAAGTTGATGTTACATCACCATTTTATTGGATCGGTGTTAAATTTTTGACAACTGATACTAAGGTGATACCAACTAATCTTATCGAATCTATATTTTTATTTTTGTTAGCTTTTATTCTTTTAATCCTCGCATTTAAAAAGAGGACAAGACTAGTCTTTCCTCTTTATTGTATTTTTTATGGTGCATTTAGATTTTTAATTGAATTCCTACGCGGAGATTACAGAGGTTCATTCATTCCTAATTTGACACCATCCCAATTTTGGGCGATATTATTATTTATATTTGGAGTTTCTTATCTAGTATATTTAACCATCAAAAAGAAAATATATTTAGAAGTAAAAGAATAGAAGATTACTCATCATAATCCATGAAGATATTTTTATCTTTATATGTGACTTTACAATGAGCGCCAGACTTGATTGGAAGGACTGGTGGAAGATGTCCTAAATCAACATCCATCAATATCGGGACATTGAAACTTGAAAGAATATCAGTCACTGCATTTATGTGATTGACATTCATAATCTCTTGTTCAAGACATAATGGTCTTCCTATAATGAATCCTTTTGCGTTATCAAACCAACCAGCTTCTTTCAATTGGAATAAACCACGCCTATAGGATAAGACACTTAAATCACAAGCTTCTAAAAACCAAATCACTCCTTCAGAGTTTTTTTTATTGAAGGCTTTGACATTATCAAATTTAGTTCCACATAAGGTTAAAAGACAATCTAAGCATCCACCTAATAAGACACCAGAGAATGGTTCATTATAATTAAAATCTTGGATGACTTTCTTCTGATCTAATTTGATTCTATTGAGAGGATTTGCGATATCATTGACTTCTTTTGAATAATATTTATATCCTTTGAAATTCTTTTCTCCCATCAACATTTTTAAGGTATTATTTTCAGATAATCTGATTGGCTTTTCATAGAAGGTTGTCGCACATGGACCATAGATAGAGATAGTATCTGCCATTGTAGCTAATGGAAATACTAAATTTGTATTATCAGAATATCCGACAAACCATTTTGGTGGTAGTTTTTTTAACTTTGCAAAATCGATATATGGAAGAATATCAATCATCAACTCTCCTCCACCGACTGAAAAAATAGCATCGCTATCAGTACTAGCATAGGCTTCCATAAATTCTTTGGCTCTGAGTTCGGGAGTATTAGAGGAGACAATTCCACAATCCTTATGAACGTTATCACCTTCTTTGATATTAAAACCGAGTCTTTCAAGATTTTTGATAGCTTTATTATAACGAGTTATGTATGGTTCAGTTGTCACACCAAAAGAAGGAGCTACCATTTCAATTGTTGATTTGTATTTTATGAATTTAGGTTGTTTCATTTCAGTTTTAATCTCCTATTTTACACCGTTTGATTTTTTGATTATTTCAACTAATTTTTTAATGTTCAATATCTTTGGTACTGGGTATAAAGGATTAGCTTCTTTAAATGCGTGGATTGCAAGTTTTAAATAATCATCTTCTTTGATTTTGTTTTCGAATGTCTCAGGAATGTTGAGTTTTTTATTCAATTCTTTAATCCAATCGATAAATGCTAAGCATTTCTCTTCATCAACAGCTTCTTTATCTGAGAGGGAAAGCTGATCATTGATTTTCGCAGTTGATTTATATATTGAGCTTCCATAGGCTTCTAAAATATAAGGCATAAGAATAGCTATACAATATCCATGGGGAAGATGATATAGTCCACCTATTGCATGAGCTAATGCATGTACATATCCGACATATGCTCTTGTAAAACTGATACCTGCTTCATAACTTGCAATCAGCATATTATTTCTTGCTTCAGAATCAGTTGGATCGTTATAAAATTTGACAAGATTTTCATCAATCAATTTTATTGCATCTAAAGCTTTTTCTCTTGTAAGTTTAGAATTGCTTCTTCCTATATATGCTTCAACAGCATGAGATAAAGCATCAATACCAGTGATTGAAATTGTATCTTTTGGAAGTGAGTCAAGAAGTGTGTTATCTAGGATTGCAATATCAGGAACTAAATGAGGATCGTTGATTGCAAATTTGTCATTTGTTTTTTCATCAACGACAACACTTGCAATAGTTGCTTCACTTCCAGTTCCTGCAGTCGTTGGACATGCTATCAAAAAAGGAATGTCTTTTTTTACTTTTAAAATTCCTTTAAAAGATGATAATTTTTTGTTTGGTGATGTTATTTTACACCCTAGTGCTTTAGAAGCATCGATGATACTACCACCACCGATTGAGATGATACTATCGCATGAATTATTTTTGTAAAATTCATATATTTGTTCAATGTTTTCAAATGTAGGATCAGATTTTACATCGGTGAATAAAGAAAATTCGATATTGGTTTCTTTTAATTTTGAGAATAATTTCTGGATTTTATGATGTTTAGAAACGTGATTTCCAGAGACAATAAGTGGATGTTTTAAATTTTCTTTTTTGATAATATCGACAACATCAAATAAATCAGAATGAGTTTGCGGAATTCTTATTTTGATAAATGGCATCGCCATTTTTAAGACTAATTGAACGCTTCTAGAATATATTGTGTTGAAAATACCCATTTTCTTTACCCACTTTTTCTTTCTAGATAATTATATCAAAAAAGCAATTGCAAAAATTTAAAAGTAGATAAATAAATTACGAATTTTCCAAATAAAAAACATCATCAATTTGTAATCACAAAATATTGAATTAAAATCGACGATGTTTTTATTATTTTGTTTAAATATATAAAATGGTTTTTACTGATATATTTGTTTTTGTTGTGCCATCAGTTGAAATGATATCATAGGCGTCTTCTAATGTGAAATATACTAATCCTGAACAATCATCAGGAACTTTGAATTTGATAGTTACATCTTTTTCGATATTTGTGACTTCCACATTGCTAGGAAGGATTTTAGTGCCATTAGGATATGTTAAGGTAAAAGGAGAAAAATCTAATAAATTCCATTCTTCATTTTCAAGACAAAATTCAATAGTTACATTTTTGCCATCTACTTGAATGGTACTATGAATTTTCGGTGCACCAACAATAGCAGTGCAAATGACTTCTTTCTTTGTTGTTGTCGCATTTTCGTTGAATTTGATATACCCGATATTACCAGTATTATTCGTATTTAAATAGGTATATGGGAATTCTAAATTCACATTTAAGAGTTGACTACTAACTTTTTCAACACTTTTCACTGTTGCATAATCTTTTAAAACACCATCAAATGAGATGTCCCCTTTTTTGATGTTATCACTGAATTCTACATTGCTAGCTTGAATGTTGACAACATCGCTTAAAGTGAAGGTATCGATACAATCATTTAATATGTAAGCACCACAATAATCAGTTTTGATTGAGAAATCGATATCTTTGTTATAGGTAGTGGCGCTATTGCTAATTGAAATATATGCGTAATCACTACCATTGCTATTTCCCTTTAATGTAAGTGTTGCTTCGGAAGTTAGTTGTTCATCTCCATCTTCATCCACATATGGTTCACATACGATGGATTCTACTGTCATATTCTTGGCTGCGCCTGTCAATTTGAAATCTGATGGTTTGATGTCTTTATTAAAACAAGCATTAGATAGTGAAATATTTATTTTTTGCTCTTCAAGACCTTCATAGATGATATCATCAGTAGAAGCAGATGCTTCAGTTATCGGAATGGATACTTTGACAGATCTATTTTTTAAGATACCTTCTCCTTCAATAGTCCCGTATTCACCAGCGCTTAATGCTCCTGTGATATCAAAGCGAATATTATTTTCATATTCGTTATATGTAGCACCAGCAACTTGCATATTAGAAAATGCATTCCCTAATTTAAATTTAGTCAAATCAGTGAATTCAGTCTCTAGTTCTCCTTCATCCATTGCTTTGATTGTAAAACTTCCATAATTTCCAGAACCTGCATTATAGTAAATATTACAATAAGCATATACATAATCATCAGTTGTAGTGCTTGTTGAAGTACTTTCTACTGTTTTTTTGTTACAAGAAAATAAGGCTGAACCAGTTATCAAAAGACAGACTATTGAATATATAATTTTATTTTTCATATTATTTACCATACCTTTCCCACTTCACCTTTTGCGTTACTGCCGCTTTTACAAATAAAGCCATAGACACGATCAACGATAGTATTTCCATTATCATCATAAATTTGCTCGTATTTTTTATCGTTGCCAATCAAATATCCATTGGTATCGACAAAAGCCATAAATTTATAATTGCTAGCATCTCCATAACGTGTTGATGGAGTTCCTAATACTTTTTGCTTGACATCACCATAATATGAATTTTGATTTATACCTTTTTGGTCAGTGTATTCAACAGAGAACTGCCACCTTTCAGTGCTGAATTTGGTACCTTTATGTTTATAATTTTGACCTCTGTATAAACCTTTGTTATTCCAATCATCACATTCAAATCCGGCATCCTTTAAAAAATCACTTAAAGTACAATTATTACCCTTTCTATAATTCCTTTTATAGGATTCAAAATCTTTTTTAATTTGATTGGCAAAGCTTCTTGCATTTAAAGTTATCACTTCAACATTTCTCATATTTCCTTGTCTTGTAGTATTGCTAGAATAGGCATATGTAAAATGACTATTTGATTTCAAAAGTAAACCACCAACGTAGAGCTTTTTAGATAATTTTTTACCGGTCGCATAGTGGATTATCATATTGTTATTTTTATTTGTCGTTTCTTCATTTTCAAGGGCGGTGAGTTCTTTTTGCAAATAATCAAAGACAGCTGTGGATTTATTCTTTATGATCTTCCAACGACCTTCTAACACTGCAATTTGCGCAGCGTCGTTTTGATAGATTTCTCTTTCTTTTAAGTATTGGAAATTATAAAGAGTAAATCCTTGTAATGCATTTGCAGAAACATAACTCAAAAAATCTTTCTTCGGTTTGAATGATTGAGAATTAAAAGCCCAACGATGTTCATAAGTGACAACATAATGTTCCATCAGAGTATTATTTGAAATGATATTAGGTTCTAAAATCTTGTCATATAATGATGCTAATTGATTATAGAGAGACCCAGTTGATGTTCCGTTTCCAAAAAAGATATTTTTAATGTTATTGTTATAAAAATCCGTTTCTTTAGTATAAGCTTCTTCTTTTGATAAACCATTTTTCTCAAGATTTAGTAATTCGTTATATCCCATATAAATTGGATGTACAGCATTTGTAAATACATCAACAATATTATAGAAATCATAAATAGTTTTTTCGGATTGATTTACTGTTTGAGATTTGATCAATTGCTTTAAATCACTTTGAATGGAGTTGAGTTTTTCATTTACTTCTTTAATGTTTTTGGTATATGTATCTGAATATCCAAGTCCGATGCTATCAAATACTCTTTCACAAATATAATAATTTGCTGTTGAAACAAGAAAATCTTTGACTAAAGAACCACCCTCTTCTTTGATCAAATTGAGAAGACCATCAAAGAGCGAACTTTCAATAGAATTCGCATCTTTAACTTGAATATTGTTTACTATCTTATTTGAATAAGATGATGGATTGACTGTTGAAAGTGGTAAAGAAATCAAAGCAAGTGCTGTTAATACTTTTTTAAATTTCATATTGCTTTCCTCCTCTTAATAAAGAAGAGCACTTGCTCCAGGTTTGCCAATTTCAATATATAAATCTTTGTTGAAGCTAGTTACATTTGCACCTAATTTTGCAACTGGAAATTCATATGTTTTACCTTCATATTCAAATTCTTCAAAATTATTGACTTGAATATCTATCTCAGTAGTACTTATATATTTCACATCAACAGTGACATCATCAAGTGGGACTGTAATATTTGTAGTATTAACATTTTCTTCGATAAAAGAACCAAATGGTAATTTAAGTTTGCTAGAATAATTTTTCTTTTTACCAATAGTTCTAATGGTTACACCTTCAGTTGTTAATTCAGGTTCAAAGTTAACATAAAAAGTTGCTATTCCATCTGCGTTATTTTTTAAGGCCTTATGAGAAACTTTGATTGTTCCAAATTCTTTGCTTTTAGAACTATCGGCCGTAACTTTTCCATCTACAGATAGTTTGACTTCTTTATCACTGACATATTCAACTTCTTTGAGATTTTTACCGACTAATGTACCACCAAAGGTGATATCATCTTTTGAAATAGTTGATAAGAATGTAGTTGCATACTCATTATACTCACTTGGAATTAGTGAGATTGTTTGCTCACCATTAAAATAGATAGTTCCAGAAGTTGTTAAATTATAATGATACTCTACATCTTCTTTACAACTTGTTAAAAAAAGACTAGACAAAAACATCGTCGACATAAGTGTTGAACAAATTAATTCTTTGAATCTTGGCATTTTTCTTCCTCCTCTTTTTTTGCTTATTCAATAATCAACTAACAACAACTATCTAAGTTAATGATTAAATTATAGCAAGTTACATTTGTTGATTCAATGAATATGTTAATTGAATTGATTATTGTTAACATTATATCGATACTTTATTTTAAAATATCGAAAAAATAGTTTTTTATTCATAAAAAATACCTAGATTAGTATCTAGGCATTTCTACGATTAATTTTAGAAAATAAAAAAAGGTTGATATTTCTATCAAACCTATCTTATCAAATGGTGGACCAGGCAGGATTCGGACCTGCGATAACTCGGTTATGGGCCGAGGACTTTAGACCGCTGAGCTACTGGTCCATTGATCTACCAATATTGCTTAAAAAAATGGTGGCTGCGAAGGGAATCGAACCCCTGACATGGCGGGTATGAACCGCTCGCTCTACCAACTGAGCTACGCAGCCACAAAGGAAAGCTTATAAATAATATACTTTTTGGAACCAAAAATCAAGTATAATAAATAAGATTTTGTAAAAAATATCTAAAGGTTTTAAACATGGAAAAACAAAGAATTCAAAAAGTGATATCTCAATTGGGCTATTGTTCTCGTAGAAAAGCTGAAGAATTATTGAGAGAAAAAAGAATCAAAGTAAATGGTATTTTAGTTGAAGAATTAGGTTTTATGTGTATAAGTGATGATGAAATTGAAATTGATGGTGTAATCATCAATCCTAAAGAAGAAATAAAACCTGTTTATTTGATGGTAAATAAACCAGTTGATGTTGTGTCTACAGCTTTTGATCCTCAAGGAAGAAAGACAGTCATCGATTTAGTTCCTGAATCATATGGACGTGTTTTTCCAGTGGGAAGATTAGACCAAAATTCACAAGGATTATTGATCTTAACTAATGATGGAGAATTCGCAAATTTAGTAACTCATCCTTCTTCATCTCCAGATAAAGAATATGTAGTTCATGTTAAAAATCCAGTCAATGGAGATGAAATAGATAAATTAGCAAAGGGATTATATATTATAAGAGAAGGTTATAAGGCATATCCTGCAGTTGCAAATGTCATCGAAGATAATGAAGAAGATTGTGTTTTCTCAATCATTATTCATGAAGGTAAAAAGAGAGAAGTAAGACATATGATGGAAACATTGAATCATCCTGTCATCTCTTTAAAGAGAATCAGAATAGGCAATATTCTTTTAAATGATCTAAAAGAAGGTGAATATCAAGAAATACCACAAACCACAATTGATGAATTAAAAAATATTTGTTTGCATAATAAAGAAGCAAATAAAGCATAAAATAAGCAAAAAAATGGCCAAATAAGAATCATTGACAGATTTCTTTTTGGCGTTACATAATCCTTTATCTTCCCCGACCACTAATATTAAAACTCTTTAAAAATCAAAAGTAAAGCGTTTTCAAGTAAATTTTTATTAAAAAAATACGATATTTTACATTTTATTGATTTTTTCTAATATTTTACAAAAATTTTAATAGATAAAGTTAGTCACTTTTATTTAAAAAACAAAAGCGATAAAAACAAAAAAATCACTCGTTTCCGAGTGATTTTGATTTTGCTTTTTGATGGTGGGTCTTAGTGGGCTTGAACCACCGACCTCCCGCTTATCAAGCGGACGCTCTAACCAACTGAGCTAAAGACCCTTAAATTTTGGATGCGAAAAAGATTATACCGAATCTGTTATCACTAGTCAATAAAAAAATTAAATTTCTCTATATTTTTATCAATTTGTTTATCTTTTTTAGAAACAAATTTCTACTATTGATATTTCTTTTATACTTGTGATTAAAAATTTAGCATTGTCTAACCGCTATTTTATAACTAAAATATAGGCGTAAATAACTTGGAGGAAATATTTATGGCTAAAACTGCTAATGTTATTAAAGATCTTTGCATCGGTTGTGGTGCTTGCACTGGAATTTGCCCAAATGTTTTCGTCATCGAAGATGATGGAAAAGCTGGCGTTGTCGGTGAAGTTTCCGCTGATGATGAAGCTGCTTTAGATGAAGCTGTTGCTGGTTGCCCAGTCGGCGCTATCGAAGCTAACTAATCAAATCGCATTTTAAGGGGAATGTTAGGTTCCCCTTTTTTGTTGCTCTTAATTTTCTAAATTCATCAAAAATAAATGAATGTAACCGTTTTTATTTGATGTAGTTTTAAATA
>CAVJWL010000033.1:0-19303 GCA_963653505.1 uncultured Prevotellaceae bacterium | reverse complement strand
TCTCATAAAAAAGCCAGCAAATATATTTAAAATGCTGGCCTATGAGTAATGACTAGCGTTATCTTTATTGCTTTTTTCAATTGCTATGTATAAATTTGATATTTCAATAAATATGATTTAAAATATAATCATTATGTTACAAGCTAATTATCATACGCATACCAAACGATGTGGTCACGCTACTGGTGAAGATGAAGAATATGTCTTACAAGCAATTGGATATGGTTATAGATACCTCGGATTTTCTGATCACGCAATGTTACCTGGATTTTCTCAACCTTTTGTAAGGGGTGATTTTTCTTTATATGATGATTATTTGAAATCTATCAAAGATTTAAAAGAAAAATACAAAGATAGAATCGATATCTTTGTCGGTTTTGAAGCTGAAAGCTTTCCAGATTATTTTCCTTTTTTTAAAGAACAACTGAATAATGGTGTCTTAGATTACATGATTTTAGGTAATCATTCAGCTATGGATTCAAATAAAAAATTGTATACCCATTTTAAAAATATAACTTCGGCATCTCAATTATATTTATATAGAGATTTAGCTATTCAAGCTATGGAAAGTGGTTTATTTTCTATATTTGCTCATCCTGATTATTTCTTATCATCGATATCTAATTATGATGGGGATTGCAAAAAAGTTTCCTCTGACCTTATCAAAACAGCAATCGCATATGATATTCCTTTAGAAGTCAATGTCGCTGGTATCAGAAATGGAAAAAGAAAAATCGGTGATGAGATGAGATGGATATACCCGACTGATTATTTCTTTTCTTTAGCTAGTAAATATCAAGCTCGTTGTATTTTAGGAATGGATGCCCATGCTCCAGAACAACTTTGTGATGATGGAGCTATTTATGAAGCAGTTAGATTTGTCAAAGAACATGACTTAAAACTTGTAGACCATATGAAGTTTATCAAATCTAAAAGGTGAGGTGTTTTGTGGACAGTAAAAGTATAATTTATTTAACTTTAATTCTGATTTTCATTTTGATGTCAGCTTTCTTTTCCCTTTCTGAAACTGCCTATAGTGCTATCAATAAATATAGAATGGAAGTTTTAGCTGATGAAGGAAAAAAATCAGCTCAAGTATCCCTTTGGATCGCTAAAAAATTTGATTTAGCATTGAATACTATTTTAATAGGTAATAATGCTGTCAATGTTTTCATGTCATTCATGTCGACATATTTGTTTTTGAAAGTGACTCCAGAATTGAATGAGACTTTTGCATCAGTTTTAATTTCTGTCATCGTCACTATCATCGTATATATTTTTGGCGAAACCCTACCTAAACAGATAGGTAAGAAAATACCTAATAAAATAGCTCAAGCTGTCTCTATTCCTTTAGCATTCTTTTTGATCATCTTATTCCCGCTTACAATCATCTTTGTCGGTATTTCAAACCTTGTGAAATTGATTTTCAAAGGAAAGGCAGAACCTGAGCTCACCGAAGAAGATTTCAATGCAGTACTCGATGATAATGAAGAACAGGGTGTTTTAGAAGAAAATGAGACTGATATTATCCAAAATTCTTTTGATTTCACAGATACATCTGTTAAAGAAATCTTGACTCCAAAAGAAAAGATGTACACATTAGATTTGAAAGGAATGTCGAACGAGAAGATCGTTTCGAAAGTTCTTCAAGCTCATTATTCAAGAATTCCTGTCTACTATGAAAATCCGAATAAAATCATCGGTGTTTTGATTGTCAAATCGTATTTAGCTGATTATTTGAAAGATAAAAAATGTTCCATAGTTCGTTCTATTGAAAAACCATATATCGTATCTCCGAATATCACAATGGATGATATGGTTGAAGGATTTAGAAATAAACAGACTCAAGTCGCACTTGTTTATAAAGATAATACACTTCTTGGAATGATAACCACGGAAGATGTCTTAGAAGAGCTTGTCGGTCCTATCAGTGAAAAGAATCAAGGAGAAAAAATATAATGGCAATCAAAGATATTGTTTATATAATTCTCCTAATCGTTTTGATAGTTTTATCAGGATGTTTTTCGGGTATGGATATGGCTTTCAGTTCGGTCAAGTTATCAAGATTAGAATCGGAAGCTGAACAGGGAGATAAAAGAAGTGCGAAGGCTTTAAAATTTGCAGCTGACTATGATAGTACGATTGCAAATATTCTCTTTGGAAATGATTTTGTCAATATTTTAGCTTCTTCTATCGCAACTCTTTTATCTAAAGATGTTTTAGAACCAGTCCTTGGAGATATTGCTTCTACTATCACTTCTTTAAGTCTTTTATTCATTCTTTTGATATTCGGTGAGATAACTCCAAAGGTCATCAGTAAAGATCATTCTTATTCTCTCACTAAACATTCCTTAGGATTTTTATCAGTGATAAAAGTTTTATTTTTCCCCTTTGTTTTTCCAATCACTAAATTTACTGCTTTCATCGCCAATAAATTTATTTCTAAATCGGGACAAGAAAGTCTTGTCGCCAGTGATGAAGAACTAGAAAATATGGTTGATGAGATCGAAAAAGAAGGAATTATCGATTCAGAACAGAGTGAGTTGCTGCATAAATCAATCGATTTTAAAGAGACTAACTGTTATGAAATCATGACACCAAGAGTCAAACTCTTTGGATATGATATTGAAACTGAACTCGATGATTTTTTAAAGAAACCGAATTGCTTCAGTCATTCTAGAATCATTGTCTATAAAAGAGATATGGATCATATTATTGGATATATCCCAGTTAAAACTCTTTTAAGAGCCTTAGTCAAAGGTGAAAAAGTTGATATAAATGCTATGACTCTTCCAATAGTATCAGTTCCTAGAACGATGATGATATCTCAAGCGATGATGATGATGAAAGAAAACCATCATCACATAGTCTTAGTCAAAGATGAATATGGTGGTACTGAAGGTATCATCACAATGGAAGATATTCTTGAAGAATTGGTTGGTGAATTATGGGATGAAGATGAAAAAGTCGAGAAATCAATCACACCGCTTAAAATTGCGAATACATATCTAGTACATGGAGATACTAATATCGATGATTTCTTGAATGAATTCAATATCGATCCTGATGAACTCGATGATGAGTTTACAACTGTCTCTGGTTTTATTACTCATCAAGAAGAGAGATTCCCACGTGTCGGTGATGTCATCACTTATAAAAATCTTCAAATTCAAGTTATCAAGATGAAAAAAGAAATCGTCGATTTAGCCGTTGTTCATTTCGAACCAATAAATGAGGAGGACGAATGATGGATATACTTAATACAGTCCTATGGTGGGTCAATATCTTTATCATTGTTTTTGTCGGTATCGCTTTTATCTTTCAATTGTTATTCATGTTTATCTTTTACATCCCTTGTAAAAAATATAAAGATACTACAAATTATCACAAATTCACATTTATCATCCGCGCTCATAATGAAGAGGATGTCATCAAAGATAGTGTGACTAGTTGTTTTAAAGTCAATTATCCTAAAGATAAACTTCAAGTTGTTGTCTTCGCTCATAACTGCACTGATAACACTGTTAAATACGCTAAAGAATGTGGAGCTAGAGTCATTGAAATCAATGATCCAAATCCAAAGCATGCAAAGCTATCATACGCTGTCAAAGGTGGATTAGAAGTGTTGAAGAAAGATGGTGATGATGCTCATGAATTCTTTTTGTTCTTAGATGCCGATATGCAGGTTAAAGATGATTATGTCATCCAATGTAACAAAGCAGCTGATCAAGGTGTATTATTAGGACGCACTTTTGAAAATTCACGCAATCTGACTGATAACATCATCTCTTGCAGTATGGGACTTTGGTATTTAAGAGATAATTTCTTTGCTTGTAGAATGAGAAGTGCATTGAATTTAGGTTGTGTCATGAATGGTGGTTGTGCTATGTTGAATGCCAATGTCGCTTATAAATGGGATGCAAAAAGTGCAAGTGAAGACCTTGAATTCACAATCAATAGATTATATAAAGACCATATCAAAGTCGAATATATCGATGATGCTATCGTCTATGAAGATCAACCAGAGACGATGAAAGATGTCTATAATCGAAATACGAGAATGGGAAATGGTATCAATAAAGTATTTTGGAATAATGGAACAAAGTTGTTTAAACAATTTTGGAAGGATTTATTTAAAAAAGATGTCAAATTCTCACTCAAGATGGCAGAACTTGATATGTTTCTAAATGTCTATACAATTCCAGCTTCGCTTGTCGCTGAGATTTGGTTTCCAATCTACTATATCTACTGCTTTATCTATACAATATTCTTCGCTCCTATAAATGTCTATTATCCTTTCAGTATTCCGCTTCAGAGTTATAGTGTGTGGTTTTTCTTGATTTTTGCTATCACTGCTGTTTGTTTAGTGTTATTCATTCCGTTCTTTTTCCAACCGGCTGTTTCCTATCTTTATACCAAAGATAAATTGGTCATAAAAAATAGGAAGATAATGATTGTATCAATCATCTTCTTCCCACTTTTTATAATTTATAACGCTCTTTGTGTTATGATCGGAATTCTAACAAAACCAAAGTGGAGAAAGATAACTCGTTCGAAAACTAAAATTGAACAGTGATTATTTGAGTTTGTAGACTTTGACTTTGTTCTCAGGATAGGAATCTATCATCGCTTCATAATGTTCTAAGATATATGGTCTATAGGTGTCATTTACGGAATCGATGAAATCTGGTTCTTCATTCAAGACAATATAGGTCGGTTTGACTTTTTCTAAATATGTCATGATTTCACTTTTAGCTTCTTCATTGAATTTGCTGAAGGAATCATGATATGCTTTGATAGATAGCGAGGTTTGATTTTCAGTTTTGATGATAATTCCACAATTGACGTCTAAGAATAATACTTTGTCTTTGGTTTTGAGCTCTTCTTCAGTGATATTTTCTTTGACCTCACTGTAGATAGAATCTTGATAGGCTTTTGAAAATTTCATATTGATATTTCCGAGTCTAAAGATTCCAAAGATTGTAAATCCAATGATAATATTTAAAGAAGCTAATGAGATATTTAAGATATCGGTAGCTTCTTTTTTCTTAATTGTGAACGGATAATAGTGAAAATATGAGATGATAACAAGAACGATGAATCCAAAATAACTGATCCAATAATGGGTGAATTTTGCAAAAATTGTTGAGAAAATAACATTCGGTATTGAGATTATGAACAAGAATTTTGATAGTTCACTATCCTTATTTTTGATTCTGTGGATCATTAGGAATACTAATGCTGCAAAGACTAAGACAGCAGCCATACAAATAAGGGTTGAAGATAGATAAGACGAATATCCTAAATAGGTGATGTTATCTTTGAAATTAGCTTTGATCATCGCATCCATATATCCTTTGTAATAGGCGATTGGATAGATGACAAGCTGCGGTATTATAAATCCAAGCAGAGCGAGTAAAATATTATAGATGAGATCGAATTTGTGTTCTTTATAATTTTTTAAGTACCAAATGAAGCAGTAGAGATATAGACATAAACTTGCAAGACCATCAGTCGGTCTTGTATTAAAACTGATTCCGATTGAAAGTCCAGCTATTAAAGAACCTAATAACATATAAAGAGTTTTCTTTGATTTCATCGATTTGATATAGAGGAAGGTTGCAAAAATACAGAATGGTAAAGGAATTAAACTGACAGCATTTCCACCTAAGACAAATGCGAATAATAAGGCGAAGATAGAACAAGTGAGTATTTGTTCTTTGATATTGAATTCGAATAATTCATTTATACATAACAGTGTGAAGTAACAAGATAAGAAGACTTCTATCATGTTGATAAATGCTACACCTGTTCGTTTACCAATTATCCACCCTACTTCTTGAAGGAAGAATACGATGATTCCTTTATGATCTGAGAAATCGATATAGGGAGTTTTACCTTCACTCATCAATTTACCAGTTAACATGAATAGATAACTATCGGTTGCCATTCCATCAACTGAATAACTAGGATATAAAAATGATAGAGTAGTAAAGTATAATGTTAAAATTATAAATGAAGTGAGTATGCTCAATCCTATCATTTGTAATTGTTTTGATTTTAAGAATTTAGTGAATTTCATAAGATTTTTTTGCAGTATATTTTCCTATTTGCTATTATAATCTAAAAATTTATATTTGATAAAAAAATAGACAAAAAAAACATATAAAATCCATTATAATTGGATTTAAAATATTTGAAGGTGAACATATGAAAGATATTAAGACATTGATGTTGAAAACAAAATTGCAAGATAAAGAAAAAGATACCTATGTGAGAATCGTAGGTAGTCAATATAAAAAGACTCCGATATTATTTCTTCACGGAGGTCCAGGATCTACTCATAATTCTTTTGAGGTTTTAGATGAATTCAGCGATTATGATTCAAGACCTATCATCATGTATGATCAATACGGATGTGGATTATCGAGTTTAGGTCTTGAAAATGATCCCTCTTTATATAATAAGGAAACATGGGTTGATGAACTTATTCAGGTGAGAGAACAATTAAAACTTGATAAAGTCCATATCATGGGACATTCCTGGGGTGGAATGTTAGCTATCATCTATATGTGTGATTATAATCCTAAGGGTGTTTTATCTTTGACATTATCATCAACTCTTGCTAGCGCTTCTTTATGGGATAAAGAAACACATCGATTATTGAAATATTTAAATCCTGAAGATCAAGCTGCAATCAAAGAAGCTGAAAGAACAAATGATTATTCATCAAAAGATTTTGAAAGAGCGAATATCAATTATATGAAGATGTTTGTCAAAAATTTAGATGAGATGAAAGAAGTTCCTGAATGCTTGACAAGGGAGAAAAAGACAAGCCCTAGTTATGTGACTGCCTGGGGTCCTAGTGACTTTAAACCTCTAGGAAATTTAAAAGACTACGAATATCTTGATAAATTAAAAAATATCAAGTCGAAAGTTATGATTCTTTCAGGATCTGATGATGAATCTACACCTATTCAGAATAAAGCTATGTATGATTGGATGACTTGTGACAAAGAATGGCATATAATTTATAATGCTAGACATAGTACATATATAGAGCAGAAAGAAGTATATGAAGAATATTTGAAGAATTTTGTTGATAAATATGACAATTAGAAAGGAAATTGATATGGAATTCAAAACTTGTGGACACTTATTTGATGTCGATGTTTATATGCCTATTGGAGATGAAGTGATCATCGGAAAGAATAGTTTCTTTGAAACTTATTCTAAAGATGGAATGAAATTGGTCGATTCAAGAATCGATTATATGGGAATTCCGATGTTTTTAGTCGACAAAGGATGCCAATATATCGTTGAACTCAATCCGATCAGAAGAATTAAAGTGAGAGATAGAAAGACTAAAGAAGAATGTTGTTCTTTTGGTGAACTTATCCCCGGATTTGTTCCTTATAGAGGATGTTTTTCTCTCGATAAGAAAAGCTTTTTTTCAGTTTTGACAAGACCGGGTTATGAGATAGTACCTCAGTTCTTCTTAGATGATGTTAAAAATGCATATGATTTTGTTTTAGCTGAATTTTCACTTCCTGATTTAAAATTGTTAAGAATAATCGAACATGAAGGCGTTAAGTTTACTGACATTAAAAAAGTTGAATTCTTAAATTCATATTTCTTAGAAACTGGTGAAAGAACATATATGGTACTTGATGATAACAATCAACTAACAAATGTCACCTTCCCATGTTATACTGATGTCGAGGAGAAGGTATTCATCAATAATTTTAGAGGTGAATTCTACACAAAAACTCCTCATGGAATCAAAGTATTTGATGAGCATTTTGATGAGAAAGATAGTATCATTCTCTTTGATAATTCAAAAGTTAAAGTTGATAGCATTTATTTCACAAGTGCTCCTGGTGGTAGAAACGATCGCTATTCGCATACGGATTTGACATCATTCAGACTTTATATAAGCAATCTTAAACCTATGAATGAAGATATCATCATTTATACTGTCAATGATATCGGACTTTCAACTACAACGCTCATGGCTTATTCTTTCTCTGAAAAGAAGTCATATAAGTTACTCGATATAGCTACCTATATTGAGACATTTAAAGTTTATGATAATATTGTTATTTTCTCTGAAAGAAAGAATATTCATGTTATAGAGGTGAAAAATGGATAATTTAGATATATTTGAAGATATTTTAGATCACAATGAAAATTTTCGTAAAAGAACTCTTACACCAGTTAAAAGTATGAATGAGATTTTCAAACAATTATCACTTGCTCAACTCACAAAAGAAAATCTTGAAGATATTTCATATTTCAAAGAGGAGAAGAAATTCTCAAGCATTCTTGAAAATTATGACTATAAGATGGTCTTAAGAAAATATAAGTATGTTGATTTGATGAACGCTCTTTTAGATGAATTCAAACCGACTAGAAAAGAACCATATAAAAAATTAGCTAAAGCCTTCATGTCAACTGCTAAATATTTGATTCGTTTCCAAGATTTTAACAATTATCGCAAACATTTGAATTTGAGATGCAACAATGATGAACACACCCTTATCTTTTTAAAAGAATTCAGATTGAACGCCTCTCTTCCAAGCATGTATTTTAATAAGACATGTTGTTTCTTCCAACAAACAGGATTATTAGATATTCCATATGTCAATGAAAATGCCAAGCGTTTTTTGATGGAAGAATACAATTATCCTGATAATAATGAAGAATTGTATATCTCACTTTTGAGCATTGCCAAAGATAATCATATCCGTTGTTACGAATTGAACGACAGATTGGATGAATATTATACGAATGATTGAGATTAAAGAATTACAAAAAGAGTATGTAATCGATAAAGGAACTACATTTAAAGCTTTAAAAGATATAAATTTGACTTTTCCATCTGTTCAATTTGTTTCAATCCTTGGACCTTCGGGCTGTGGAAAAACAACACTTTTAAATCTTATCGGTGGATTAGATGATATCACAAGTGGTGATATCATTTTCCATAATAAGTCTTTAAAAGAGATGGAATCCAGTGAGATGGATTCTTATAGAAATCATGAGATCGGATTTGTATTTCAAAACTATTTTATGATTCCAACTCTCAATATCTTAGAAAATGTCAAAATGACCTTAACACTCAGCGGTGTTAAGGATGAGGAAGCTAGAAAGAAAGCTAAAGTCGCACTTGAAGAAGTTGGACTAGGTTCTTGTCTTAAAAAAAGACCGAATCAGTTAAGTGGTGGACAACAGCAAAGGGCTGCCATTGCTAGAGCGATTGTCTCTTCTCCTTCTATTCTCTTATGCGATGAACCAACTGGTGCTCTTGATAGTGAGACAAGCATTGAAATCATGGAAATATTGAAAAATATTTCAAAGACAAAACTTGTCATTATGGTTACTCATAATGAAAAATTAGCGATTAAATATTCAGATCGCATCATCCGTTTAAAAGATGGTATGGTAGAAAAAGATAGTTTGAATGAACTGATAACTGAAGAAGAATCAAGTTTAAATTTAAAGAAAACAAAGCTTTCTTTTTTTACTAGCTTTAAACTTTCTTTGAGAAATATCTGGTCTAAAAAGTGGAAATCAATTCTCACTAGTGTCGCTAATTCTTTTGGTATGATCGGTATCGCATTTTTTATGGCGTTAAACAGCGGTTTCACGTCTTATTCTAAAAGACTCAGTGAAGAATCAGCAAGTTCACTTCCTGTAGTTGTAACAGCTTTTAGTCAAAATCAAAAGTCGATCAAAGATTCTTTGAACGTCAATGTCAGATATCCAAGCACTGATGAAATCTATCCGTATGTCAATCCAAATAGTCAAACTCAGGTGACATATACCTATAATAATTTTTCAACTAAGTATTTTTCTTATCTTGACAGTTTAAAAGATGACGGCATTGTTAAAGATTATATTTTGAGTTACGGAAATGATTATTCTTTCAATTTGATGACTGAATATCCAGAATCAATATCTGGGAAAGTGAGCGGTGGTTATGATGAAGTCAAAACTTCATTGACTTCCTATAATTATTATGCGAGTCAATCAAATCTTCCATATAACATTTTCCATGTTTTATATGGAAATTTAGATCAGTATGACCTCCTTGCTGGCTCTCTTCCAACCGAAAAGACTGACTTAGTCTTAGTCGTTGATACTTATAACAGAGTTTCTTTCAATATCTTAAAACAATTAGGATTTTATAATAAAGAAGACTCTCAAGAAGATGTCATAGATTCTAGTGGTAATAACAAAGTTAAAGGTATTTCATTTTATGATATCATCGGAGATGGTAAAGATAAAAAAGGAAAAGAATATAAGATTTTCTATAATGATGATTATTATAAAGAATCAAGTACGTACACTGTAAAAGATGGTCTTAATAATACTAGAACGATGAATTTCTATTCGAAATATAAAGATGAAGATTCTGATTTTTATAATTCTGATAAAGGAACTACTTTAAGAATTACTGGTATTATCAGAGCTAAATCTACTTCTGCATTTTCACTTCTTTCACCAGCTTTATGTTATACAAAGGAATTGCAGGAAGAATTCACTTCTAAGAATGAAGAATCTGATTTCTCTAAAAATATCAAAAACAAAGTTGTCTTCGCTCAAAATATGACTTTCGAAAATTCAACTCCAGCTGAGAAATTTGTCGAAGACATTCAAAATGTCATCGAAACATATAATTTTCAACATGAAGAATCAACCCTTCCAATCGATGAGATCAATTCTGTTGTCAATCAATACTTCACCTTTTATTATCCTCTTTCAACTAAAACAAAACTGCAATATTATTTGAAATCGACTTATTTCTTTGAAGAAGCAAGAACTTTTGGTGCTGATTTGGTTCTTGATGAATTCTATGGTATCGATTTGACTGATGAGGAAACCTTGAATAAGTATCTGACTGAATTTCAAAAATTGATCATTTCAAATGTCGATAAAGCTTATGACTATTTGATCAGTTTATTAGCTTATATGAATGCATATTCTAAAGTTGAAGAAGTTGTCATATTCCCCAAAGATTTATCATCAAGACAGTTATTGCTTTCAAAACTCGATGAATTCAATGATTCTGTCAGCGATGATGAAAAGGTTAAATATCTCTCTCAAAATAACAACGAAATGATTGCAGATATCGGGGAAGTCATCTCTATTGTCTCGACTATTCTTTTGATTTTTGCCTGTGTTTCTATTCTTGTCAGCTGTTCGATGACTGCACTTTTAACTTCTAATAATGTCTTAGAAAGAAAGAAGGAAATCGGATTGCTTAGATCGCTTGGTGCTAGAAAGAAAGATATTGCGATAACATTTGAAATAGAATCCTTCATCATCGGAATATTTGCAGGTCTTATCGGTTCATTTTTGACTTTTGTTGTCTCATTCCCTATCAATGAGATGATGAATTACTACTATCCTTCTTATTATGTAGGTACTATTTGTAATTTCACCTGGTACCATATGGTCATTGTCTTAGCTATTTCTGTTGTTATCGGCTTAGTATCTGCTCTTATCCCATCTTTAAAAGCAGCAAGAGAGAACCCAGTTAAGGCTTTAAGAAGCGATTGATGATGCATATTGACTCTAGAAAACTAAAATTTCTAGAGTTTTTTTGTTAGAAATGTGAAAAATTCTTGTAACTAAAACTATTTGGTAACTATAATATTAAGGCATCGTTTTTTTATGATGCAAAATTTATACATATATAGAGAGGTAAAAAATATGGGTAGAGCACACGAAGTTAGAGCAAAAACAATTGCTAAGAATAATGCAGCAAAATCAGCATTATACAACAGAGCTAGTAAAGAAATTTATCTTGCAGCTAAGTCGGGTGTTCCTGATCCTAAAGATAACCTCGCTTTAAGATCTGCTATTGAAAAGTGGAGAGCACAACACGTCACTCGTGATGTCATCGATAGAGCTATTGCTAAAGCTAAAGATAAAGATGCAGCCGCTTTTGTCGCAGGTAGATATGAAGGTTTCGGTCCTGGTGGTGTCGCTATCATGGTAGATACTCTTACCGATAATGAAAAGAGAGCTTTCTCTGCTGTCAGAGCTGCTTTCACTCACCACGGCGGTAATATCGGTAACTCCGGTTCTGCTGCTTTCAATTTCGATTATCTTGGTGTTGTTTCCTTCGATACTGATAAAGCAGTCGAAGAAGTTGAAGAAACCCTCATCATGTCTGATGTCGATGTTCAATCTGTCAGCAAAGATGAAAACAATATTGAAGTCATTGTCACTCCAAGTTCTTTTGAAAAAGCTAAAGAAGTCATCAATAATGATTTAGGCATCACTGAATTCACTGAAGCTGAAGTCACTTATATCCCACAAAATAAAGTCACTTTAAGTGATGATGATAAAGCCAAGGTTGAAAATCTCATCGATTCTCTTGATGAAATCGAAGATGTTCAAGCTGTTTATCACACTGCTGATCTTTAAAAATAACGAGGCTATTATCTCTCTATTAAAATATAGAAAGGTGATAGCCTTTTTTGGTGGTTAAATTCTATGGAAATCAGTACATTTTTAAAATTTGTTATTTTTACGCTTCAATTTTGCTTTATCGGTTTAATGCATTTTAAAGATGGACGATAGATATCGAATTTATATATGACTATGTGTCTTTGATATTCTTTACAATCTCATTACAATGTTTACAATGCTTTACAGCTATTGTATTTCGATTGCTTTAGAATAATTTTCGAGGAAAAATAAAATGAAAAATAGAAAATTATTCTTAGGTATGTCTTTAGTCAGTTTATCATTAGCAAGCTGTGGAGGTAATTCTTTATCTACTACTTCGACTAATAGTGGAAGTAATAATTCAACAACTCCCACTAGCTCTACTACTGAAAAGAAGAAAGTCAATGTTTATATGCCCTCTCCTGCTGGTTTGCAAACCAATTTGAAGAATGGTTTTGAAAAAACATATAGCGATATTGAAATGGTAGTTACATCTGGTACTACTGGTGAATTATTAGCTAAGATTGAAAGTGAAAAATCAAATCCTGTTTGCGATGTTTTGATTCTTGCTTCATGGAGTGATGGTATTTCTTCATTGAGCAATCTTGATTTGATGGCTTATACACCAGTTGATAGTGATAAATTATCAAGTGAATTTAAACATGAAAGCAATAAGATATGGGGAACTAGTGCTTCAGCTGTCGGTGTTTTATACAATACTGATATGGTAGATAAAGATAAGATTGAAAAATTGGATTGGTCAGATTTTGGAGATACCTCTAAAATCAACAGTGTATTAAAGGATGAAGGTGAAGCTAAGATGTCAATTCCAGATCCTACTAAATCTGGTGCCTGTAAGGATTTCTTAGCTGGATATGTTTCTTCAAAAGGTGAAACAAGTGCTAAGGCTGATTTTACAAGTTGGGCAAATGCCGGACTTAAAAATGGTGGTGGAAATAAAACAGCACTAGCAGATGTTGAATCAGGAAAAATCGATATTCTTGTCGGAGGTGTTGATTACAACGCATATTCTGATAAGAAAAAAGGGAAGAGCATCGATATTTATTATCCAAAAGGTGGTACTGTCATCAACGCTCGTCCTGCTATGATTATGAATTCTACTACTCATGTTGATGAAGCTAAGAAAGTCATGGATTATCTTTGTTCAATAGAGGCCCAAGAATTAGTTTCTAAAGCTTATCTTCTTCCAGGAAGAAGTGATATCAGTGCTGACTCTTCAAGACTTGGATATTCTTCTATCAACCAACTCAGCAATTTAAATTGGGATGATATGGCAAGTAATGGTACTAAAATAGCTACTGATTTTGTCGCTTTATTGAATAAGTAAATATGAAATTTTTGTCTTCTATTATGAAAGACAAGCGTAAATTAGAATACCTGACTATAGGTGTTCTAATTTGCGTTTTATTGGTCTTTTTTATTTTGATGCCGATCATCAATGTGTTTTCAAAATCATTTTTAGACTCAAATGGTGTCTTCACTCTTTCCAATTATCAAAATGCCTTCACATTAAAAGAGACAGCAACTGCGATATCAAATTCTTTACTTCTTGGTGTTTCTGTCACTCTTTTATCTTCGTTTATCGCCATCATTGAAGCTTTAGTTTTATCAAAGACTAAGCTTAGAAAGATTTGGTGGTTAGATTTGATTTTGATAATTCCATTCATGGTACCTCCCTATATCAATTCCATGGGTTGGATGTTGTTCATGCAAAGAAATGGAATCATTTATCGTAATTTTCCATTATTAAGACCTCTGACTAAATCTTTTTATTCTTTCTTTGGTATGGTGTGGGTCATGTCGATGCATACTTCACCATTTTTAATGACGATATTAAAATCGGCTTTTATGTCATTTCCGAAAAGTTTAGATGATGCTGATGATATTTATGTTAAGAATAGTTTTTCAAAATTCAGCAAGGTTTACTTGCCGATTCTTTTGCCTAATTTTGCAATCGGTGCTTTTTTAGTTTTTGTCAAAGCTTTGAGTGAATACGGAACTCCAGCGACATTTGGTCCTGAAATCAATGTTCTAGTCTTTACCACTATCATAACAAATAAGATGCAAGTAGCTCCGATTGATTTCTCACTTGCTTCATCTCTAGCTTCCTTGTTGGTCTTTATCTGTATGATTTTGTGGTTTATTCAAATGGTATTGACAAATAAGAAAACTGTCGCTTTGAAAGATGAGGGTAAAGGTAAAATTAACAATAAAATGCTACCTTGTGTTTTAGGTTCTATCTTTTTAGTGATTATGTTTTTCTTCTCTACTTTCATACCTCTATTTACAATTGTCGTCTCTTCTTTTAAAAAGGTTTTGTATAAGAATCTTACTTATAAAGATAATTTTACTTTTGATAATTATCGGATTGCATTTTATGGAGAGGAAGGATTTTCAAGCGGATTTGAAGCTATTGGAAACTCCTTATTTGTCGGTCTTGTTTCGACTTCAATCATTCTTATCATCGGATTGTTCTTTGGTATTTATTCTTTTAGAAATAAGAAAAAGGTCTTAGGTAAAGGTGTTGAATTTTTAACGATGCTTCCACAGATGATTCCTAATATTGTAATCGGTATCGGTATGATTATGTTTTTCAATTCTATTTATAAAGCTTTCCCTGTTTATCGAACAAAATGGATGCTTATCATCGGATATTGTGTGGTATTCCTTCCTGGTATGCTGTCTTATATCAAGAACAGTCTTTTACAAATGCCAAAATCGATGGTTGAAGCTGGTGATGTTTATTTTAAAAATAATTTCCGAGTCAATTTATTCATCGTCTTACCTCAAGCTTTAAAAGGGGCTTTTTATGGTTTTGCGATGACATTCATCATCACCTTGAGAGAGCTTGTCACTGCTAAACTTCTACAGCCACCGAGCTACTATACTATTTCGTTATATATCGATAGACAATTCGAACAAGGAAATCAGCAAGCAGCAATGGCTCTTGCAGTTGTATCTGTCTTTTTCACATTGATACTTCTTTTAGCCCTTGAATTCATTACAGGTAGAAAGGAACATAAGAAAATATGAAGATTCTAGCTAATGATATTTCAAAATCATTCGATCATAAAAACAAAGTATTAGAAAATTTGAATCTAGAGATTGAAAGTAAGAGTTTGACAACTCTCTTAGGGCTTTCTGGATGCGGTAAAACAACACTTCTAAGAATCATCGCTGGACTTGAAAAATCAGACACTGGTTCTATTTCATTAGGAGATAAAATCATCTTTGATAAAGAAAAGAACATCGATGTAGAACCATTTAAAAGAAATATCGCTTTTGTGTTTCAAGATTTTGCATTATGGCCGAATATGACTGTTTTACAAAATGTTATGTTTGCACTTTCAAATCGTAATAAAACATCGTTTAAAGATTTCTTTTTAAAATTCAAAGAGAATAAAAAAGATATTGAAGAAAAAGCGATGAATGCCTTAAGACTTGTCAAGATGGATTCTTATGCTAAAAGACTTCCGAATGAATTATCGGGTGGTCAAAAACAAAGAGTTGCTATTGCAAGAGCGATATCGATATCTCCGGATGTCATATTGTTTGATGAACCTCTCTCAGCTCTTGACGCATTGCTAAGAGAAGAGATGAGAATTGAAATCAGAAATCTAGTCAAAAACTTAGGAATAACAAGTATCTTTGTAACCCACGATCAAGAAGAAGCTATGTCAATCTCGGATTCAATCATCATTATGAATCAAGGAAAGATAATCGAACAAGGAAAACCTGAAGATATATATTGGCATCCAAAGAATAAATTTGTTGCTGAATTCATCGGTAAAGCATCATTTGTTGATGATAATCATTTCTTAAGACCAGAAGATATCTTTTTAAATGAGCTAAAAGATATTGAGGTGAATGTCAAAGTCATCAACTCACAATGTCTTGGTGGAAGCTATCATATTGTCTGTAAGGATGAAAACGACCATCAATATTATTTGAATTCAAATCAAAATATATTTGTCAATTCTAATTTGAAAATATATTATTTAAAAGATAGTTTAAAAGAGGTTAGATAAATGGAATACCAAGCCTTAGGTGGAATTAAAGAACATGGGAAAAATTGTTTTTTAATTAGAGGAAAAGAAAAACAATTCCTTCTAGATTGTGGAATAGGTGAAAAAGGTGAAATGCCAGATTTTGATAAAATAGAAATATCAAAATTGAATTATTTATTTTTATCACATTCACATCTAGATCATTCAGGGGCTATAAAAGAACTTACCGCTAAAGGATTTAAAGGAATTATATATTGTTCAAAACCGACATATGATTGTTTGACTTATAAATATGAAAATGTTGAATTTTTAATACCGAATGAAATCAAGAAAATAGATGACCTCACTATTCTACCAAGAAGAAGTGGTCATTGTTTTGGAAGTCTTTCTTTTGAAATACAATTTGAGGATAAAAGAATTGTATATACAGGTGATTATCTAGAAAATAATGTCTTTAAATGCGATGAACTAAGAAATATAAAAGCAGATATTGCAATAGTAGATTCTGCCTATCTCAATGAAAAATCGTATGAAGAAAATATAAAAGCATTTATTTCACTTATCAAGAATTTAAACGGTACAAAAATCTTGCCTCTACCAAAGAATGGAAGAAATATAGATGTAATATCGATATTGAATGATGAGAATATTCCATATAGATTAGAAAATGCTAAATTTTTCATTAAAGAAGAAAATGTTTATTTAAAAAATAAAATAGAAATCAGGGAAGATAAAAATGCAGATGTGATATTGATAGAAGATCCTCAATTAGAAAATATCAAATCCAGAAAGATAGTTGATCATTACATAGATACAAACATCATCTTCACAGGAACTATCGATGAAAATAGTTATGCAGACTACTTATTTAAATATAGAAACCATTGCTATTTTTCTAGAATCAATGTCCATCAAAACAAAAAAGAAGCAGATGAACTAGTCGGTAAAAATAATTTTAAAAACACCATTTATTTCCATAGTAAAGAAATTGATGATAAAAAATATTTTGAATTTTAACAAAAATAGCATGGCGACTTGCCATGCTATTTCCTTAAATTTTTATCGAATAAGTACCATCAGTATTTTTTGTGATTGTACCTTTTCTATAGTTGCAGTATAACTTCCATCATCACCTTTAGTTAAAGTTATTGTTATTTCTTCATCTCCAACTTTGAATGTGATTGTATAAGAACCATCTTCATAATAGATTGCAGTTCCATCAGTAGAAGATACACTAGTAGTTGATAAATCATAGGTGATTTCAATATCTTTTCCATCAATTCTAAATGTGAAAATGATCGTATTTGAATTATAGGTAACATCAATATCGGTAATTGTTATCACAGTTCCTACATTGTCTTCACCAACTTTATAAATGGTAACTTTGTCTGCAGTAGTTTCTACCCATGAATTATCTTCAAGAGTATAGTACTTACCTTCGTTTGTTCCATCATCCTTTTTGGTTGCAACAATCTTAGTTGTTGTTCCATCATTGGTATTGTAATCAATATAGGTTAATCGTTGAATGATTGTAGATGTTCCTTTAGTACCTTCATCTATAGTTATATTGGTTAGATTAGAATCAATTAATGAAAGGCTAGAATCATATGTAAGTGTTGGTTTTATACTTGTATTTGTATTATTGATATTAAGAGAATCATTTTTATTTTGGATAGTAGTAGTTCCTGAATAATTAGTAGGAATATTCAAACATAAGATATATTCCTTTTCATCATTGTAATATACAATACCAGTAGGATATGTGAACGATATATTTGTCTGAACGAATTTTTCAAGTATTGTAGTTCTAGAAATAGTTGATGCATTAGTTCCGATATCAAGATACATCAAGTAAGCACCTGTTCCATCATCAATAGATCCTAAGCAGTATTCCCCATCATTGACTGGGATTTCAAAATAAAAGATATTCTGAGTATATTTATTGATAGTACTTCTTAAAGTTGAATTTCGGTTACCTAATTGTTCAGTATCAAAAATTTCAGTATAACCATCTAAATATTTGGTTTCATTATCAGAATCAGTTTTGAATGTTTTTCTTGTTTCTTTTGATTCTCCAGGAATTTCATATTTTCGTTCACCACTTTTATATGTGAATTTTGCTGAATATAATGAATTTGATGATGAAGAATCTGAATTGACATACTCGTATAAATATGAATTTGATTTTGTTCTATCATTGCATTCATAAATTTTTTTGATTTCTCTTATCTCTTTTATTTTTTGATTGGAATCACGAATAACTTCATGAACTGAGAAAAAACAATTGTCACCAAACCCTGTATAAGTATAACTACCATATGTGCCAGCAAAGAAATTTATATAACCTTTACTTTTTAAATTGAAATCCACGCTGTTTGCTGGCATTTGATAATTTTCATATTCTTTTCCTAAAATATAGGCTTTTTTTGCTTTTATCAATGCAGATTTGGAAATAGAACCTCCCGCATAATGGAAGCCATATAATCCATTATTGTTTTTCATATTTTCCATCAATTTTATAAAAGATGTTTTAGAGGTTTCATATTTTTTATAATTTGCTTTAGTTAAAGTTTCTACTTTAAATGAATTATTTGATTTGACAACTGTATAAGGTTCATTATCTTTTGTAACAACATTGTCATAACTTCCTTCTGCATTAGTTTCGCTTTCTTTAGCTTCCTTCATCAGTAGTGAGGTATCGATTGGTATCATTTTCTCATACCTAGTAGGATCTCCAAGCTTAAGCATGTAATCCGCCGCATTGAATTTGAAGACATCTTTGGTCTTTAGGATGATTTGTATCTTAAATGGAT
>CAVJWL010000032.1:0-19380 GCA_963653505.1 uncultured Prevotellaceae bacterium | reverse complement strand
GACTGCTTGCGATTTGTAAGTAATACTATGTATATAATATATATATATTATAATCATTAATTTTTGGCTTAATTTCGCTTCTTTTTAGTACTTTTTTTGATTCAATATTCTCTTATTTTATGTAAAAATTACATAAAATATCATCGAGTGAAAATACTGTTAAACCATTAAAGGTTTTTTAAACTTTTTGTCAAATCAAAAGCATTATACAAATCAGTATATTTTTAAGAGAAGATTGATAAAAGATTTTAAATTTATTGAAAGAAAAAATATCAAATAATAAAATTAATTTGTAAATGGATAGAGGTGTAAAATGTCGATATTATTACTTGTTGTCATTTATTTGATATTTATTTCGTTAGGTTTGCCAGATAGTGTATTAGGAAGTTCTTTTCCAGCAATAGCAAATAATTTAAATGTCAGTGAGGATTTCTCTGGATACATAGGTCTTGTAATAAGTGGATGTACCATTATTTCATCTTTGTTTTCTGAAAAGATGATCAAGAAATTCTCAACTAAATTTGTTGTTTCGTTTTCGATTCTTTTGACAGCGTTTGGACTTGTGTGCTTTTCATTAGTTACTTCTGATTATGTTTGGGCCTTTTTCTTGATTGCTGTTTTGATGGGACTTGGAGCTGGTGCTATTGACTCTGCTTTGAATAATTATGTAGCATTGCATTATAAAGCAATCCATATGAATTGGCTCCATTGTTGTTGGGGAGTTGGTGCTTCTATCTCACCGCTTATCATCGCACCATTTATCGATACAAGTAATTCTTCTCAAGGATGGAATAAAGGCGTTTTGACTTTAGCAATAATTCAATTTGGAATTGCAGCAATCGCATTTTGCTCCCTTCCTTTATGGAATAAGGTAAATAAGTTAGAAGTCAAAGAGGAAGGAAGTATCGAAAGTTCTGATGATACTAATAAAAAAGATTTGATTAAAAACCCAATATTTTATTTAGCGATGATAGGCTTCTTCTGTTACTGTGCTTTAGAAACTACTACAGGAAATTGGATAGGATTTTTCTTCAATAGAGCTAAAGGATTTGACACTCAACAATCAGCGAGATTAGATTCGTTGTTTTTTATTGGAATTACCGTTGGTAGATTTATCTGTGGACCTGTTTCTTTAAAAATCAAAGAGAAGAATATGATAAGAATTGGTGAAAGCATATTATTAACAGGTGCGATACTTTCAGTATTACCATTTGATAATATTTGTTCTATCATCGGCATTTGTATGATAGGAATTGGTTGTGCTCCAATCTATCCTGCAATCATTCGTTCTACTCCATATAGATTTTCAAGACAGACAAGTCAACATGTCATGGGATTACAAATGGCAATTGCATACTGTGGTAATTTGATAGTTTCACCTCTATATGGATTATTTGCAAAATCAATTCAAAATTTCTCATTATTACCATATTTGATTATCGTTTTAGCAACTACTATGGTTATAGTTCATGAGATAATCAATTATAAATTGAAAAAGAGAGATATTAAATTATCTGAAAGTGAAAAAGAAAAATTCTATATATCATAAAGAGTTGTTTTGTTGTAGTTGTTAGAAATATTAAGAATATTTTTAAAATATACTATAGTAATTATTGTAGCGCCTTAAATTGCAATGAAAATTCTTATATGGACATTTTATAGTTAAGCGTTTATAATTTAATACAAAAGAAAGAGGAGAACAAATATGCAAAAATGCAATACTGAAATTATGAAAGATATCAAAAATTTAACGATGAAAAAAAACGAGTTGTTAAATTATGAACAAAGAGAATGTCTTACTACTTACGCTGAAAATGAAAAGCCGATTGTCAGTGAATATGATTATGTCGAACTTAGTAAGAAAATTGATGAAATAGATGATAATATCAGACATCTTAAACAATTATTATCATATGCTAATTCAACAGTTATTGTTGAAGGTTTTGATATGACAATTGCTGAAGCACTTGTTTTCTTAGCTCAACTTCAAGCTAAAAAATCTAGATTAAATCAATTGAAAAATAGAGCTCCTCTCACTAGAGAATCTGCAAATTATAGATCTGCAGTTGTAGAATACACCAAAACAAATTATGACGTTTCATTGGTTCAAAAAGAATATGATGAGGTCGTTGACAAAATTCAAAAATTACAAATGGCAATTGATAGAACTAATTTGACCAATATGATTGATTGCTAAATCTACTTTTCTTTTCCCTTTATCAAGAATGGTGATTCATAGATTATTTAATTAGATATTGTTATTGTTAATCGTTAATGTCTATGTTTATATCATTATTGACTTGAGTTATTGTTATTATAGTTATTAATGTTTAAGACTTTTAGATCAAATTTAATTAGTTCTTGATAATAAAAACTACTCATTATCAAGTAAGGGTTAGAGATAATGGAACGCTTATTTATTCACTTGAGTAGATAAGCGTTTTTGCTTATGAAATTGTTATTTTTGACATTATTTTAAACAAATGCTGATTTACCTGTATAAAATGTTTGAAAACAAGTTGTGGAAGGTATATTATTAAGTCAGCCTTATTGATTGGCAACAAAGGAGTTATCTATTATGCTAAAAAGAAAATATCTATCTTATTTGGGTTTATTTACTATGCTTTTTCCGTTAGCTTCCTGCGAAGTTGAAGCAAAGAAGTTTGAAGACACAGATAATAATCTCTATTATTCCCAAGTGAAAGGAAAGGATTATTACTCCATCAAGAAATACATCGATGACCTTCCTAGTGATGTTGTAATCCGTGGAGAAGTCGATGATGTTCCTGTCTCCGGATTTTACCTAGATGGTGAAGAGTATGATTGGGAAAAAATCAAAAACGGAAAATCAGATGATGCTGTCAAACATGTTACTTTTGAACCATCAAATCGTTTCAACTCTGCAATCCCATTTCCAAATGCCTTGGATATGACATTTCCTGATACTGGAAACTTCACTGTATCAAGTTCCTCTAAGAATTTGAAGAAGGTCAACACAAAAGGAGCTAATTTGACACTTTCTTTAAGCTCTGATAGAAGCGTTGATTTGAATGTTGAAGGTGGACTTGTCAACTGTTCCTCTTCTCTTGGTACGATAAAACTTAAGAAGAATTCATCTGTCGTTACTTTCTCAACATCTAGCGAAAATACATACCCTTTACCATGTGCCATAAACAACATCGCTGTTTTTGAAGAGGGCTATGATTTTACAGATGATGCCTATTGTAGTCACAAACACCAGTATTACCTCAAGAAAGTCTTCCAAGCAGCTGAACAAAAGGACTATTGTCTTCCTTTTGCTTCCACAATCTATCTTCCTAAGACTATAACAAATATCTCAGATCTTTTCTTCGGTGATGTTAGTTATAACGATGATAAAATTGTCGTACACTATGAAGGAACTGAAGAAGAATGGAAAAAGATCAATATTTCCAATATCAACAATGATAACTATTTCAAAAATGATAAAGTGACAGTCATCTATAATTCTGTCTACCAAGAATAGGAGAAAAAAGGCATGAAAGCAAAGAGATTAGTATTACTAGGCTCCTTCTTATTTTCTCTTTTCTCAGTAACATCCTGTGGTGAAGTTGAACAAGGACATCTCCACACATACGGGGACTGGACTGTTGTCAAAGAGGCAACCTGCCTTGACAAAGGAAGCGAAAAGGCAAAATGCACAACCTGTGGAAAAGAGACCACAAGAGCTATCTCCGCACTCGGTCATGATATCACAGAATGGGCCTATTCTATTGAACCTACCTGTATAACCGGAGGAAAAGAAGAAAGACATTGCAGTCGCTGTGATACGAAGACTGAAGAAAGAGATGTCGAAGCACTCGGTCATAATTACTCAGAATATGAGATTATCTCAGAGCCTACCTGTACATTAGACGGACTGAAAAAGAGAGTTTGTGCACGCTGCGATGTTGAAGATAAAGTCGTCTTAGAGAAATTAGGACATGATGTTTATGTCTCGAAAGAGGCAAAAGGTCCTACTTGTCTAGAAGGTGGGTGGACTGAGGAGACAAAATGTAGACGTTGCAATGAAGTCTTAAAGGAATCTAGGACACTTGATGCCTTAGGTCATGATTATGAAATAACTTATACCTGCAATGAGGATTCAACCAAGTGTTATGCAAAAGCTGTCTGTAAGAATAATTCTTCTGAAGTCTATGAGGAAACATCCGATGTTACTTCAACTGTTAAGAAAGAAGCAACCTGCTTAGAAGATGGAAAAGCCACCTATACATTCGCATTCACCAATTTGATATTCGAAACACAAAACTTTGATGTCGCACTTCCAGCCTTAGGACATGACTTTACTGTCGTTAGCACAAATCCTTCTACCTGTAGCTCCAATGGAAGTGAATCTCGTCACTGCAATCGCTGTGAATTGGACTATACTGTTGAACTTCCTTTAGCTGAACATACTCCTGAAATAATGGTACAGCCAAAAGAGGCAACTTGTACCGAGGATGGATATACTGCAAAAATCATTTGTCATGAATGTGCTTATATCCTTCAAAATTCTGTGACCGTAAAAGCCTATGGTCATAACTATGAGGTCACAAGTACTACCGAATCTAACTGTGAAAAAGGCGGAACCATCACGAAGACCTGTTCCCGTTGTGGAGATGTTCAGACTATCACATTAGAAAAGACTAGCCATGTCGATGAAGACAATGATTTGTTCTGCGATAACTGCACTTATTTCATGGAATCGGAGACTGCCACGAAGATTACGGATAGTGTCTCTCTTGCTGCAATTGCACTCAACGACAGCTCTGCATGCTATGTCTTAGAGAATGACATCGCTCTCAACTCCTTTGTTCCGTTAGGTAGCCAATCGAAGAGCTTTGACGGTATCTTCTATGGAAATGGGCATACCATCACATTCGAAGGTTGCAAGAATTTAGAGATGTCAGGCCTCTTTTATCGTCTCAAGGGCAAAGTCGTATCTCTTAATGTCAGTATCCCAAGCTTCTCTACTGAGAATATCGACTGCAAGGCGGGATTTATCTCAATCTATAACTCAGGACTTATCAAAAACTGCAAAGTTACTGGATCTAGAAGTTATAAATTCAAGACAACTTACAATATTCAGGATGATAACAGATGTCATGCGGAAGAATATAAGAATACTTTCTCTGTAGGAGAACTAGTCTATACCAACGAATCCACAGGAAAAATTATCGACTGTAAGATAGAAGGTAATATCCAAATGGAAAGTAACACAAATTCACATCAATATGTCTGCTATGGTATATTCGAAAAAGTTATGTCTTTTGAATCGGATGAACATTTGTATGTCACACAAAATGAAGAATTTGCATGCTTAGCTACAATCAACAAAGGCAGGATTGAAAACTGTGATGTGAACTCGCTTCTCACTCATACAGGATTATATGAAGTCGGAACTGGATATTCTATTAGTGCTTATGCCTTCTATCGATTCACCATGAATCAGAAAATTGCATCACTTGTTTCTACAAACTCTGGAGTCATCAGCTCCACAAGAGGACAAAAATTCGAAAAGCCGACTGTCACAATTATATACCATGATCCAAAGAGCACTCATAACACATTGAATGAGTATTATATCTTCAATACTGTTTATCCTGGACTCATCACTGTCAATAATGGATCAACAAGTGTTATTGCTTATTGATCAAAGAGATTGTTTCGATTAATAAAACTATGGCTTACCACCTATAAAACGCAAGTGTCAATTTGAAAGTATAAAATATGTTAGAATAGCTAAGTTTTCCATTGTGGATGACTTAGCTATTTTTAATTAACAATTTATAATATTATTAATGAGTATTGTTTTGTTTAGTTATAAGAATGAATATAAATTTGAAATAAAAATTATAGATTTTTTTAAATTGTTGTATAATTAAATTATGGAAAAAGAAACTAAAACATATGATGAGAATCTTAAAGAAATAAAAGATTCTTTGCTTGAAAATTCATCGTTTGATAAATTATCTGATTTCTTCTCTCTTTTTGGTGATAGCACTAGATTGACAATCATTTGTTTGCTCATCAATAATGAGTTATGTGTCAATGATATCGCTTCTGTTATGAATGTTTCTCAATCTGTTGTTTCCCATCAACTTCAAGTATTAAGAAAACATGATATTGTCGATTATAGAAAAGAAGGTAAATCTGTTTATTATCATTTGACCGATCATCACATCAAAGACTTGTTCTCATTTGGTCTTGAACATGTCGCTGAAAAAGATGTCGATATCGCTTTTGATAAGAATAAAAAAGGATATTAAAATAAAAGCTATGGCGTTTGTGCCATAGCTGATTTTTTAGTTGCTGCGTTTTTTACCCCAGAAGAATAAGGCAACAGTTCCAGGACCTGTATGAGATCCGATAGTTGTTCCGATTGAATAAATATGAACTTTTCCATCTTTGATGTGTTTGAAATTATCTTCGACAAGTTTAGCGACGGCTTGAGCATATTCCATACAATTGCTTTCAGATATGAATACTTTTCCATCATAATCCAATCCATTATCTGCGCATTGAACCATTTTTTGATAGATTTCTTCTTCAACTTTTTTGATGGTTCTGATCTTTTCTCTTGGAATCAATCTACCATCTTCATCCATATTTAATAATGGACAAATTTTTAAAAGACTTCCGAAGAAACCCGATGTTTTTGAAATTCTTCCACCTCTTACATAATACTTTAAATCAGTTGAGAAGAACCAATGATTTAATTTCAATTTATTTTCTTCAGCAAAAGCTCTGATTTCATCGATTGATTTTCCTTCATCTCTCAAGTCAGCTAATTTATCCATGAATAATCCGTATCCAGATGATGCACCTTTAGAATCGATGATGATGATTTTTCTTTCTGGATATTTTTCTTTCAAGATATTTGTAGCAGTAGTAGCACTATTAAATGTTCCAGAGATACCTGTAGAAAGAGTCACATGAAGAATATCTAATCCTTGTTCTAAAAATTTGGAAAAATAGTCCATATATTCTCCGACAGAAACTTGTGATGTTTTTGTCATAGCACCATTTTCCATAGCTTCATAGAACTTATCATATGGAATTGTCTTTCCTAAATCATCAACATATTCTTTATCATCGAGAATATAGTGAAATGGAATGTAATGCAAGTCTCTTGCTTTTAATACTTCTTCTGGTAGGTCAACTGTTGAACAACAACTTAAAACAAAATTTGCCATATAGAATTAACTCCTTAATTTTTTGCTTATATTTAAGCTTTCAACACCATTATTTTACATAGAAAAGAAAGATAATTAAAGAGAAAGAAAAATCTAAGAATTTGAAAATAGACTAAAAGTTATATAAAGCTAACTAAAAATAGCTAAATTTGTATGTTTTTTTGCTTAGAAAGCCCTTTTACAATAAAAAAGAAAAGAATATAATAATCTTTATACCAATAGGTATTCTTGGAGGAAATATATGGCTAAAGAGAAATTCACAATGAAGTCTGTTGATGGTAATACAGCTGCTGCACTTGGTTCTTATAAATTCAGTGAAGTCGCTGCAATTTATCCTATTACACCATCTAGTCCAATGGCAGAGCATGTCGATGAATATGCTGCCGCTGGAATGAAAAATGTTTTTGGTGATGTTGTTAAAGTAGTTGAAATGCAATCAGAAGCTGGTGCATCTGGTGCTGTTCATGGTGCTTTACAAGGAGGAGCCTTAGCTGTCACATATACAGCTAGCCAGGGCTTATTATTGATGATTCCAAACATTTATAAATGGGTTGGTGAAGAACTTCCAGCAGTTTTACATTGTGCTGCAAGATCTTTAGCTTCTCGTTCTTTATCTATCTTTGGTGATCATGGTGATGTCTATGCTTGCCGTCAAACAGGTGCAGCAATGATTTGTGCTCATTCTGTACAAGAAGTCGCTGATCTTTCTCCGCTTGCACATCTCATCGCAATCAAGGCTGCTACACCAGTCATCAATTTCTTTGATGGTTTTAGAACTTCTCATGAAATTCAAAATGTTGAATTCATCGATGATGAATGGTGGAAATCACAACTAGATTTAGTCGCAGTTGAAAATTTCAAAAAGAGAGCTTTAAATCCACACGGACATCCTGTCACTCGCGGTGGTGCTGAAAATGACGATATCACTTTCCAAGGTAGAGAAGCTCAAAACATTCATGAAAATGAAATCGTTGATGTCGCTTGTGAATATTTCGATAAGTTATCTGAAGCATCTGGTCGTCCATATGCTCCATTCACATATTATGGTGACCCAAATGCTGATAGAGTCATCATCGCTATGGGTTCAGCAACTGAAACAGCAATTGAAGTTGTTGATGACCTTTTAAAGAAAGGCGAACATGTCGGTCTTGTCAAAGTCCATCTTTATAGACCATTCTCTGTCAAACATTTATTGAAGACTATCCCAGCATCTGTTAAGAAAATCGCTGTTCTTGATCGTACAAAAGAACCTGGTTCTGATGGTGAACCATTATACTTAGATGTTCTTGCTGCTTTAAAACAAGGCGGAAGAAATGATATTGAAGTCTTAGGTGGTCGTTATGGTATTTCATCTAAGGATACTGCTCCAAAACATATCAAAGCAGTCTATGATTTCTTAAATGCTGAAAATCGTTGGACTGGATTCACAGTCGGTATCGTTGATGATGTCACCCATCTTTCTGTTCCAGTCGATGATGACTATAAAGTTGATCATGATTATTCTTCTTGCTTATTCTATGGTTTAGGCTCTGATGGTACTGTCTCTGCAAATAAATCATCTATCAAGATCATCGGTGATGAAACTCATCAATATGCTCAAGCATATTTTGCCTATGATTCAAGAAAAGCTGGTGGTGTCACTCGTTCTCACCTCAGATTTGGTCGTACTCCAATTCATTCTACTTACTATGTTGAAAATGCAGACTTTGTCTCTTGCTCATTAGATTCATACATTTTGAAGTTTGATATGGTTTCATCATTGAAGGATGGTGGTACTTTCTTACTCAATACTGATATGGATGATGAAACTCTTGTTAAGTCAATGCCTAACAAGATGAAGAAGCAACTTGCAAAGAAACATGCAAAATTATATGTTATCGATGCTAATAAGATCGCCCTTGAAACTGGTATGGGAAGACATACTAATACTATTCTTCAAGCTTCATTCTTCTATCTCAATCAACAGATTATGCCATATGCTGAAGCAAGTGATTGGATGAAGAAATTTGCAGCTAAGACCTATGCTAAGAAAGGTCAAGATGTTGTTGAAAGCAACTACAAAGCTATCGATGCAGGTACTCAAGGCTTAAGAGAAGTCACAGTCGATCCAGCTTGGGCTGACTTAGAAGTTACTGGTCGTGGAAATAAGACTGGCGACGAATATTGGGATGAATATGTTTCTATCATCAATGATTTAGGTGGTTATGATCTTCCTGTTTCTACCTTTAGAAAGTGGGAACTTGAAGATGGAACAATGCGTCCAAATATCACCTTCCAAGAAGATAGAGCTATCGCTGATCGTGTTCCTGTTTGGAAGAAAGAGAATTGTATTCAATGTAATCAATGTGCGTTTGTTTGCCCACATGCAACCATTCGTCCATTCCTTTTAAATGATGAAGATATCGCTAAACTTCCAGAAGATGAAAGAGCTGATGTCATACCAGCCATCGGTGGTCCAAATGTCAAAGGATTGAATTTTAGAATCCAAGTTTCACCGATGAATTGTGTCGGCTGTGGTTTATGTGTCAATGTCTGTCCTGGTAAGCCAAAGAAAGATGCTGATGGCAAGATGGTCAAAGATGAAAATGGCAAACTTGTCATGGAAAAGGCTTTGAAACTCTCTGAAGCAAAACATGAATTCCATCATGAAGCTGCTGCTAGAGTTTTATATAAAGAAATTGAACCAAAGACTGGATATTATCCAGCTGGAACTGTCAAAGAGATTGCTTTCCATAAGCCATATCAAGAAGTTTCTGGTGCTTGCGCAGGATGCGGTGAAACTCCATATTATCGTTTGACAAGTCAACTTTTCGGAACTGATATGCTTGTTGCTAATGCTACTGGTTGTTCTTCTATTTACAATGGTTCTACTCCACTTACCCCATTCATCTCTAATAAGAACAATGAAGGTATCGCCTGGGCTAACTCCTTATTTGAAGATAATGCTGAATACGGTTATGGTATGAGAATTGCCACTGATCAAAAGCTTTCTAGAATCTGCCGTATCATTATGGAAAACATCAACTGTGTTGAACCAGAACTCAAGGATGTTTTAAATGATTACATGGCTAATATCAAGAATAGAGCTCATGTTCGTGAAATCCTTCCAAAGATGATTCACTACATCACTGTTTCTCAAAATGATAGAATTAAAGTTCTCTTATCTATGAAGAATGATCTTCTTGATAAATCTGTTTGGATTGTAGGTGGTGATGGTTGGTCATATGATATCGGATACGGTGGACTTGATCATGTTTTAGCAGCTGAAGATGATGTTAACATCCTCATCCTTGATACTGAAGTTTATTCTAATACTGGCGGTCAAATGTCCAAATCAAGTCAAACTGGTCAAATCGCTAAGTTTGCTGCTTCTGGTAAGAAGACTGCCAAGAAGAATATGGCACTTATGGCCATGGCATATGATCATGTCTATGTCGCTTCTATCGCTTTAGGTTCAAATCCAGCTCAAGCTATCAAAGCATTACAAGAAGCTGAATCTTATAATGGTCCATCACTCATCATGGCATATTCACCATGTGCTAACCATGGTATTAAAGGTGGTCTTGGTAATTCCATGGCCCAAGAAAAAATGGCTGTTGAATCTGGTTACTTCCTCACCTTCACTTGGGATCCAAGAAAGTTGGAAAAGGGAGAGAATCCTCTCACTATGTCTTGCAAACCTGATTTCAGCAAGTTCCGTGACTTTGTCATGACTTCTTCAAGATATTCACAACTCTTCCGTGTCAATCCTGATCACGCTGAAGAACTTCTCAACAAGTCAGCTAAATATGCTGAACAACGTTATCACGATATCTTGAGATACGCAGGTTTAGAAAAGTAGTTTAATATCAAGCCAGGAAATATTAAAATCCTGGCTTTTTGTATGGTTAAATTATTTAACAATAAGATTTGATTTGTCTAACTATAGGTTTGCATGTATAATTTTATGGTTAGGAGATTTAAAACGTGTTAGAAGTTAAAAATTTAAAAAAGGTATACAAGGTCAAAAATTCCGATCCTGTTTATGCCTTAAACAACGTTTCTCTGAAATTCCCAGAGAAAGGCTTTGTTTTTATTTTAGGTAAATCAGGTTCTGGTAAATCAACATTGTTGAATGTCATGGGTGGACTTGATAAAGCTGATGAAGGTGAAATCATCATCAACGGTAAGTCTAGTAAAGAATTCAATGGCAGTGAAATGGATTCTTATAGAAATACATATTTAGGTTTCATCTTCCAAGAATACAACATTCTTTCTGATTTTACTGTCAAAGAGAATATCGCGTTAGCTTTGCAGTTACAGCATAAAAAGGCTACCGAAGAAGCTATCAATAATATTCTTGAACAAGTTGATTTGGCTGGATACGGACAAAGAAAACCGAATGAACTCTCAGGTGGTCAAAAACAAAGAGTCGCTATTGCAAGAGCTCTTGTTAAGGAACCAAAGATCATCTTCGGTGATGAACCAACTGGTGCCTTAGATAGCAATACAGGTAGACAGGTCTTTGAAACTTTAAAGAAATTATCACAAGAAAAACTTGTCGTTGTCGTCTCTCATGATAGAGATTTTGCTGAACATTTCGGAGACCGTGTCATCGAACTCAAAGATGGCGTTGTCATCTCTGATATCACTAAAACTAGTGTTGAAAGCAAAAAAGCAAATGATGGTGTTTCTTTAATAGGTGATAACATCATCCGTATTGATCCAAATCACTTACTTGATCAAAATGATTTAAACCTCATCAATGATGCTATTTCTAAAAGCGGAAAAGAAACATTTATCTCTCTTGATCCTAGTGTTAATGAAGCTGTTTGTGAAGCTGCAAGAATTGATAAAAGCGGCAACAGAGAAGAATTTGTATCAACAGATTCTAGTAAAATAGATACTGGTAATGATAAGTTCTCAGTTATCAAGAGTAAATTTTCCTTAGGACATGCGTTCCGTATGGGTGCTAAGTCTATGAGAGTTAAACCTGTTCGTCTCGCTTTTACAATCATTCTTGCTACAGCTTCTTTCTCCCTTTTTGGAGCTAGTTCAACATTAGCTTTCTTCAGCACTAAAGACGCTCTTTCTTCATCAATCACTAAAAATGAACTCAAGAATGCAACGGTATCTGCAAAAACTAAGACCGATAATGGAACTATCTATGGTTTTAAACAAGAATATATTGATGATATCAAAGATAAGACTGGTATGAATGTTTATAAAATTGATGCAAATTCGTCAACTCTCAGTCCTAATGTTCCTGTCGGACTTGCAAATGCTTATGATTTGACTCGTCTTACTGGATTTATGAATGTCAATCAAACCGTTCTTGATGATTTAGGATTAAAATTGGATACTGGCTCACTTCCACAAAATAAGAATGAAATTTGTATTTCTTTATTCGCCTATGATTCTTATAAGGATTTAGGTATCGGAACAAATGTCAACGATCCTACTTATATAAGACCAACTGATGTTACTAAAGATAAAGTTATCGGTTCTACGATTTCAGGCACGGATTATTCTAGTGGTTCCTATCAAAAGATAGACTATAAAATCGTCGGAATTATCGATACTGGTTTCCCATCTAAATATGATTCATTCAAAGGTAAAAAAGAAAGTGAGATCATGAGTGATTCTAACTATCGTAATTTTTATTCTTTGAAGAATGGAACCAATATCCATACTCTTATTTTTAAGAGTGAATCTGATACAACACAAGATGATTCAATATCATTAAATAACGGCATTTACATGAATAATGAAAATATGATTAATGTCTCTGTCAATTATTATTCAGATGGTCAAATGGTATTCCTTGATAAGAATAAAACAAGTTTGGATGATGATGAAATATTATTAGGAAGAGATATTTGTTATTCAGTTGATGATTACTTTGGTATTTCATCTGATAAAGATAGTTCTTCAGTTGATCATACATATGATGGTGCTTATACAGATTATAGTGGCACAAACAAATATAGTGTTAAAAATTTAGACACATATCAAGCTATGTATCATAGCAATGGAGCTGCTACTTATAAAGTTTGTTATGATAACTACAAAGAATTTTATAACGAACATCTTGATATCATCAAAAAGTTAAATCGTGGTGAATACGAAGGTATCTATGATGGACGATATGTCAGTGATGATGAAGATTCCTATAACAATATGAGTGATGATATTAAATATAGTATGTTCTTGACCTATATCAAATATTTCGTTTCTGGCTTTGAGGTAAATTCATCATACCTTAGCACTGACTCATATTATTATGATAAATATCAAGAAGCATATAAGAGTTATTTAAAAGAAACATTCAGTGCTGTTGGAATTATTTCCTATAGCAAAATTTTAAATATTATCTCTAATTATCAAGAAAACATCCTTAATTCTTATATAAATGGAAAGATTGATTCTATTTATGAAAAATATAAAAATGATTCCAGACTTGTAAATATAATCAGTGAATTTGGATTTGAAGAACCGTTGAATGAAACCAATAAAAATCAGGTTGTAAGCAACTTCTGGTATATGTACAAAACTAGTTTAGAAGAATATGCAGAGGCATCTAAACAAAGTAAAATCAAGATACAAGAGATATTATCTTTGATGGAGGTTACTTCACTACCAACAGATTTATCAGTAAGATTAGGTTATAGTGGAAGTAAAACTAAGACACTTAAGATTGTTGGATATGATTTAAATACTATTAAAAATAGTCGTGGCGTTCTCATGAATAAAGCTTCGGCTACAAAACTTAAAACTGAATTAGAAAACCTTGGAGTTTCAACAAATAACGATAATAGTTCTTACATTGTTGGATTTGGAAATGATAAAGCTAAACAAGAAAAATTCTTACAATATTATATGGATAAGAGAAAGCCATTTGATGATATTGAAGCTACAGCAATTGAATCAGGATTATGGTGTATGGAATTTTCTGATGAGACTTTAAGTCAAGTCCAAATGATATCAACAATGATTGTTGTTCTCACCAAAGCCTTCTTATATGTCGGTATTGTCTTAGCAGTATTCTCCGCCCTTCTCTTCTATAATTTTATCTCTGTTTCTATCAATAATAAGAAGAGAGAAATCGGTATTCTTAGAGCTGTTGGTGCAAAACGCAGTGATGTCTTTAAGATTTTCTATTCAGAAGCATTTATCATTGGTATCATCAATTTTATCTTATCAACCATCATTACATTTGTTGTCTCCTATTTAGTTAATAAAAATGTTTCTAAGACATTGAATTTTAATGTTATGAATCCGAACGTATATATAGTATTGATACTATTGGGTGTATCTGCATTGGTAAGTATAGTTTCCGCTCTCCTACCAGTTATTAAAATTGCTAATAAGAAACCAATTGATGCTATTCAAAATCGTTAATGATTAGTTTCGGATTTATAAATCATTAAACTTGCATTAGATAAATAAGTAGAAAAAATAAAGCCAAAATAACAAAGTTTTTATTAATTTTGTTATTTGGCTTTTTTTAAGTGATAAATTCTCTTAATATTTAGACAGTTGACTTATATTTTTATAAGTGGTATATTATAAAAAAAGGAGGAAAGTTATGACAAAAAAGATTAGAAATATATTGATAATGTGTATATCTTTAGTTGCTTGCGGTGCTATCATTGGTGGCTCTGTGGTTTTAGCGAGTCATATTTCCTCTTCAATTGATAAGAAGAACGATGATTTTGATATCGATAAAGAAGGTATTCTTAATGTCTCATATGAGGATTATTATTCAAAAGATATCCAAAATGTCTGTATATCTAAAAATGAAAAGATAAAAAATGTTGAAACATTTGAATTTGATGATTTTCAAAAAAATAAAATCTCCTATACAAAGTGTTTCAAAAGTCATACTAAAGATGGGGAAAAAATAAATGAAGTAATTGATAAAGATGTCTATGATTCCAATAACCGCAGGGTTGATTATTACGAAGAAAGATATGATAGGATTTTTTACTTTGTTCAAGATTACTCTTATTATTTAGGAAGTGATATCAGTGTTTGGGAAAAGGAAGATTTGATAGTTTTCTTCTTTGTTCCAAATGTGAATTGGGCCACTTGTACTGACTTATTCTATTATAAAATTGATGGAGAAGTAACTCGTATAGCAGAAATTCAAACTGATGATATTAAAGGAATACAAATCTTAAAGAATTTATAAAGTTGGATTAAAAAAGAACATTCGCATACATTTATTTGTACGTTGAATGTTCTTTTAGTTTTACTTATTTTTCTTCTGGTCCGTCGATGAGTTCGGTCAAGTATTTGATTTCATCATCTTTTTTCAATCTTGGGAATAAAGGAGTGATGTCTTCAATCGTATATCCAGCGAGTTTATTATATGTATTTAAAGATTCATATGTTCTGAGTTCTTCTGGAACTTTTGCTTGATCCAAAGCTGATTTAGTTTTCTCTGGCATGATAGGTTGTAATAAGATACTACCGATTCTGATGAGTTCAACAGCTGCATATAAGGATTCTTTTAATAAATCCATATTTCCGTTTTTAGCTTGAGTCCATGGAGCGATATCATCAAAATATTTATTTCCTAAGTTGACTAATTCCATAGCAGTTGCTGTTCCTGAAGTTATATCATAGCTATCCATATATGCTTCATATTGAGCAATCTTTGTCTTTACATCTTCAAATAATTTCTTTGTAAAATCAGATTTTGGATTATTCAAATCAGTTTCTGGAATGACACCATCAAAATACTTCTTGATCATTGAAAGAGTACGATTGACAAGATTTCCATAATTGTTTGCTAAATCTGCGTTCAATCTATCGATGAATTGAAGAGGTGTGAAAGCACCATCACCTTGGAATTGAATTTCTCTAACTAAATAATAACGGAGTGAATCGACACTATATCTTTCAATCAATGGATATGGTGAGATAGCGTTGCCAAGTGATTTTGAAAGTTTGACACCACTTCTTGTGAGAAGAAGTCCGTGAACTATGACTTTATCTGGTTGTCTAAGATTCAATGCTTTGAGAAGAATCGGCCAATAAATAGTATGGAAACGAGTGATATCTCTACCAACTAATTGAATGATTTCACAATCATCGGACCAATATTCTTTCATAAGTGAATCATCTTCTCCTTTAAATCCAAGAGCAGAGATATAGTTTAAAAGAGCATCAATCCAAACATAAACGACATGTTTTGGATTTTCATCAACTGGGATTCCCCAAGTGAAGCTAGTTCTAGTTATACATAAATCTTCTAATCCTGGTTTGATAAAGGTATTTACCATTTCATTGATTTTATCTTTTGAACAGAAACCTGGATGTTCTTCATAGAACTTTAAAAGATCTGGTACGAATTTCTTAACATTGAGGAAATAAGCTTCTTCACTGTCTTGGTGAACTGGTCTATGGCAATCTGGGCAAAGATGATTTCCGTGTTCATCAGTTTCAGTTTGAGATTCTGACCAGAAAGTTTCACAAGGAGTGCAATACCAACCTTTATATTCTCCAAGGTAAATATCACCTTTTGCTAAGAGTTCAGAAAAAACTTTTTTAACACAGTTAACATGATAATCATCGGTTGTTCTGACATAATAATCATATGAAACATCCATTGCTTTCCAAACTTCTTTGAAAGATTCAGCGATTTTATCGACATAGGCTTGAGGATCCATTCCAGCATTGATTGCTTTTTCTTGGATTTTTTGACCGTGTTCATCAGAGCCGGTCATAAATCTGACGGTATATCCTCTAAGTCTTTTATATCTAGCGATTACATCTGCACATGTGCAGCAATAAGTGTGTCCGATATGAATGTTACCGGAAGCATAATAAATAGGCGTAGTGATATAAAAATATTTCTTTTTATTTTCTGACATTATAAAACCTCCCTGATAGGCTTTATAATTATACAACATGAAATAATTTTTTTCTTTAATAAATGTCAAAACAACTATCTATAAATTCAGATAAAGTTTGATGATACGATTTAATAAAATAGAAATATTGCTTTTTTAGTGGACACCATGCTGATAATAAAGAAGATCGTAAAATGACTTTTGGTGATACTAAATCATATGATTTCCAAGGTATAGGTTTTTATGATCATGTCTTAGATACAAATTACGGTTGTGATAGGGATGATATTGAAAAACAGGATTTTGATGTAATTGTTGTTCAATATCCTAGTCATTATGAAGATTTAAGTGATTGATTAAAATTTAAAAAGTCTATAAATAAGCGCTTTCTTTTTTAATATAATGCTTAAAATCGTGATCCACATATAAAATCATTTCATTTTGTCTTTTAGAATTTTATAATAGATTAGGTTTTTAAAATGATGAATCAAATGATAAATGGCAAATCACATCGTATCGTCGTTTCTTACATTTGTAAGTCTTTTTCAATCTCTCTTATAAAGAGAGTTAAAACTATCGCATTTTTTAGAGGCTAGGTAGAATAGCCTCTTTTTTTTGAATTAAAAAACTTTAAAGGAGGAAGTATGGAAACAAAACATGCTAACGGTCTAATTCTAGAAGTAGATGAGTCGCCTAAGAAAATTAAAAACTGGATTATTTTAGCAATCCAGCACGTACTTGCAATGTTTGTTGCTTGTATCACAGTTCCGTTGTTAGTCTTTAATGGATTTATAACTGTCGATGGTTCTTCTTTAGCTCAAGCATTGATTGCACCAACTATTGTCTCTGCTGGTATTGGTACATTGATTTATATCTTTTTGACAAAGATGAAATCTCCGATGTTTTTAGCATCATCATTCGCATATATTTCTCCTATGGCAGCAGCTGTCAGTTTAGGAAGTGTATCAGTATTTGATGAAGGTGGTGAACTCATTGGTAGAACTGCAAATCTTTGGGCGTTACCAATCGGTATGGCCTTTGTTGGACTTGTATATGTAGTTATCGCTTTAGTCATTCGTTTTGCTGGTGTTGAATGGCTTAATAAATTACTTCCAACAATTGTTGTTGGGCCAGTTATTATGGTTATTGGCTTAGGACTTTCGGCTTCTGCAATTTCCAATTTAACTGCCGCAAGTGGAAATGGAACATCATATAATCTTGTTGCCTTGTTTTGTGGTCTTGTTGCTATGTTTGTTACTGCTGTTTGTGCTCATTACGGAAAGAAAACTATTGCCTTGATTCCGTTTGTCTTAGGTATGGGTGCTGGTTATCTTGTCGCTTTGATTTTCACACTCATCGGTTATTATGGATGCAAGAATGCATATTTTGATATTGTAGATTTATCTCCTGTTATCAATTTATTTACTAAATATGATGTTGAAGCTGGAAAGACAGTTGCCAATGTCACAATTACATCTTTCATCGATGTTCCTAAGTTCTTATTTATGCCAAGCAATTGGAACTACACTTCTGGAAACTTATATGTCTTCAATGATGCTCACGAACTTGTTAAACTCACATCAAATCCATTCAACGCATCTCAAATCGGTGCTATTGCAGTCTTATTCATTCCTGTTTCTTTAGTTACTATTTGTGAACATATCGGTGATCATAAGAATATGTCTGGACTTCTTCAAAGAGATCTTCTTGAAGAACCAGGACTTACCAATACCCTTATGGGTGATGGGATTGCTACTGCTGTTTCTGGTATTTTCTGCGGTGCTGCTAATACTACTTATGGTGAGAATGTTGCTGTTGTCGGTGTTACTAAAATTGCATCTGTCAAAGTTATTATGTTAGCTTGTGTCTTCTCTATCTTATTAGGCTTCTTAGCTCCGGTTATGGCAATCACACAAACTATTCCAACATGTATTACTGGCGGTGTTTCCTTATTGTTATACGGATTCATTGCTGCTTCTGGTGTTAAGATGATGATCAACGAACATATCGATATGGGTAAGACTAAGAATATCTTTGTCGCTTCTGTTATCCTTGTCTCTGGTATCGGTGGTTTAGCATTGAAATTTATCAATCCAGAAAATCCAGTTATCACCATTACTTCTACTGCTGTTTCTATCCTCTTAGGTGTCGTGATGAATATTGTGTTAAAAGATAAAAAAGAACCAGCAGTTGATGTCGAAAAATAATAATTAAAACTGATTTAATAATCCTCTCTTAAAAATTCATAGGAGAGGTTTTTTATTTTGATTAAATTTAACCATAGTTAATTTAAAATCTAGCACTATAAATAAAAAATTAATAGAAAA
>CAVJWL010000031.1:0-19570 GCA_963653505.1 uncultured Prevotellaceae bacterium | reverse complement strand
TGTTATAAGCCATTCAATATCTATTTCTAAATATCGAATACTTTAACAGCCCCTTTTATTGATTTTTTAGAAAACGTATTTATAAATACCAACCCACATCAATATTGATGCTGTTAGAACGACTATGTGCCATACAAAGTGGGCACCTTTTTTATTTTTTAAAGCTGCAAATGGAATCATACCAAGGGTATAAGTGACACCACCCATAATAATCCAGAAGAAGAGATTCAAATCTTGTCTAATCCAGCTAGGAACAAATAGGAGAGAACTCCAACCTAAGACGAAGAATAAAGAGAAATGAAGTCCACGAATTCTACCAGGTCCAAAGATACATACGAAGGTGATACCGATAATTATAAGTGTCCATTGGATGATGAAGAAAAATAATCCATAAGTCAATCCCCACATTTTTTGAACCATGTAAATCAGATATAATGGTGCACAAGTTCCACCGATTTCAAGGTAGATAGAAGTATAATCAAATCTTCTGAAGATTCTTTTTACCTTTGTTCCCCCTCTGAAAGAATGATAGAGACATGAGAACAACATTTGGAAGAAGAAACAAGTTCCATAAATGATAGCACCTGCAAGACTTAAGCCATCAGTTGATTTTTGAATCATCAAGACAAGTGCGATGATTGCAAAGATTGCACCGACACCATGAGAGACTGCATTGCCGACTTCTTCAAGAACTGATCTTCTAGGTGCATCGTTCAATTTTCGATGAGCTTTTTTTTGTTGCATCTTCAAAGAATATCGTTCAGCTTTTAAAGGAGAGGTGATTGCAAGTTTATCGTAATGATATTTCTCTTCTAAGTCTTCTAATTCTTGCTTTTTAGCATCGTTGATTTCATTTTTCTTTTTGATGTAATCAAGTTCTAATTGAATTTTCTTATCCTTTAATTCTTTGACTTCCTGTTTTGATTTTTTTATTTCTTCCTTTTCTTCTTTTGTGACTGGAGATTTAGACATTTTTTTCTTCTTTCTACAAATTTTATCTTGTGTAATTTGGTGATTCTTTAGTGATATCGATATCGTGTGGATGTGATTCTTTCAATGAAGCGGCAGTGATTTTGATGAACTGAGCTTTCTCTTTGAGATCTTCAATAGTGCTGACACCGACATATCCCATACCGGAACGGAGGCCACCTAATAGTTCGAAAATTACATCGCTTGCAAATCCGCGATATGGGACTCTTCCTTCAACACCTTCTGGAACTAATTTTTGATGTCCGGTTTGGAAATAACGATCAGCAGAACCATGGGCTTGTTCCATAGCAGCAATACTTCCCATACCACGGTAGACTTTATAAGTTCTTCCCATGTATAGTTCAGTTGCACCTGGTGCTTCTTCACACCCTCCAAAGATTGCTCCCATCATACAGGTATCAGCACCAGCGGCTAAAGCTTTAGTGATATCTCCTGAATATTTGATCCCACCATCGGCGATGATTGGACAATCATATTCTTTGGATGCTTTGCTAGCTTCCATGATAGCTGTGATTTGAGGGACACCCATACCTGAGATGATACGAGTTGTACAAATAGAACCAGGTCCCATACCGACTTTGACAGCATCAGCTCCTGCTTCCATCAAATCTCTTGCACCTTCATAAGTTGCAACATTTCCTGCGATGATATCGACTTCTGGATAATCTTTTTTAAGTTTCTTCAAGGCTTTGACGACATTTTTACTATCGCCGTGAGCGCTATCTAAAACAAGGACATCAACTCCTGCTTGAATCAATGCTTTGACTCTTAAATCCATATCTTTAGTGATACCGATTCCAGCACCACAGAGGAGTCTTCCTAATTTATCTTTAGCTGCATTTGGATATTGTTTGATTTTTTCAATATCTTTGATAGTGATAAGACCACATAAGACATTATTCTTATCGACTAATGGCAATTTTTCTTTTTTGACTTTAGCTAAGATTTGTTCAGCTTCTTCAATAGTAGTTCCTTTTTTGGCTGAGATCAAATTATCTTTTGTCATGACATCTGCGACTTGCTTGTTCTTATCAGTTTCGAATTTTAAATCACGGTTTGTGATGATACCAATCAAATGATTACCATCATCGACAACAGGAATTCCTGAAATATGATATTTAGACATCAATTTCATGACATAGCTGAGAGTCTTATCGCTAGTGACAGTTATCGGATCTGAGATGATTCCGTTTTCACTTCTTTTGACTTTGTCAACTTCTTCAGCTTGACGTTCGATTGTCATATTTTTGTGAATGATACCAATACCGCCAGCTCTTGCTAAGGCGATTGCCATTTGACTTTCAGTGACAGTATCCATTGCTGCACTTAAAAGAGGAATGTTGATAGTGATTCTTTTGGTCAATCTTGTTTTCAAAGATACCATATCAGGTGTCACTTCAGAATATCTAGGCAATAATAAGACATCATCAAAAGTGATTCCTTCTGCTACAATCTTCTCTACTTTGGTTTCAGTTGTGACTGAAGTTCTTTTTTTGTTCATTTTGTTATCCTTTCATTAATAAGTAATCAGAACATAAAGATAAAAATAAAGAGAACTCAATTTATTTAGCCTTCAAATAAATTTGATATATTCTATTCTAAAAGGTTTTGAAAATAAAGAAATTTTTAATCTTTTGGTTATGATATCGGTTATAATTTTAGCGTATGGCAAAAACAGAAATTATTGAAACCAAAAGATTGATTTTAAGACCATTTAAAATCGATGATTACAAAGAGTGTTACAAGAACTATACAAGTGATCCTATGGTCGCTTTGTATTTGACATGGGATGCGCATGAAAATGAACAAGTTACCTATGATTTTTTGAAATCAAAGATGCCACTTTATGATTTAGATAATCATTTTGATTGGTGTGTTACACTTAAAGAAAATGATGGTACAACTACTATAATCGGCGCTATTTCTTGTGTGAAATATATCAAGAAACATAAATATTGTGAAATCGGTTATTGTTATGGAACTAATTATTGGCATCATGGGTATGCAACAGAAGCTTTAAAAGCAGTCATCGATTTCCTCTTTACAGAAACAAATATCGATACTATTGCCGCTGAATTCATGGCTACAAATGTCAAAAGTGGCAATGTTATGAAAAGATGTCATATGAAAAAGATATCCGTCATAAAAGATGTCGTCTATAATTCTAATGATAACTTAAGAGAAGATTTGATTGTTAAATCTATCACAAGAGATCGTTATATGAAATTGAAAAGAAAATAGATTTTGATGATAGACAGTTGAATAATAAAATTTTGATTTTCGAATTTGAAAATGCGCATTTATCATTTAAGGCTTAAAAATAACATAAAACATGCGCAAAAATTGCGTAAAAAACATAACCCTCTTTTATTTATTTTGATATAATGTTCAAGTAATAAAAGAGGTTTTTATGATTAAAAAAACATTACACATTACTGACACGAGAAAACTTCTTGGTGCCAAACCTACTCTAAGATGTCCAGTCCCTGAGTATCTGTATCTTGCAACATCCAATGCTAGATGCAACAAAGCAGAAATTTTTATTAAACCTGGAGATCATGTACTTTTAAATCAAGTTATTGGCATGCGTCACGCAGCATTCTTCGATCAACCGATTCATTCTACTTGTTCTGGTGAATTTGTCGGTTATGAAAAACATTATCACCGTTCAGGTAAGATGACAGACTTTATCAAAATTAAAAATGATTTTAAAGATGATAAAGATCCTTCTTACAAGTTGAGAAGTGAGGAAGAAATTCAAAACATGAGCAAAGATGAGATGACAGAGATCATCAAAAATTGCGCTTGTGTTGGTTTAGGTGGTTCTTCTTTCCCTACTTATATCAAATTTCAAACTAAAAATAAGATAAATGCCATTCTCATCAATGATATTGAATGCGAACCATATATCTCATCAGATCACACCGTCACCTTAGAAGAGACTTATCGTATTTTAGATGGTATCAGATATCTTCAATGGGCTTTTAAATGTCATAAAGTTTTGATTTGCATCAAATGCATCTACAAAGATCTTGAACATGCATTGAATGTCGCATTACAACATCCAAGATATAAAGATACTGGTATTGAAGTTAAGAAAGTTGGTAATTTCTATCCTCAAGGATGGGAAATTGCCATGATAAAAAATGCCACGGGAATTCAAGTTCCAAGCGGACATTTACCTAGTGAATTTGGAATCATCAACTTCAATGTTTCCACAGTCATCGGTATCTATTTTGCTTTGAAATACAACACTCCAATCTTTTCAAGACGTGTCACAGTCACAGGTGATGGTATCAATTCCCATTCTGATTTCATCGTTAGAATCGGAACACCAGTCAAATATTTGATTGATGCTTGTGGTGGGTATAAAGATGAAGAAAAAGATAAAGTCATCATTCTTGGTGGTCCTATGATGGGTGCGAGCGTTCCAAGTGATGATTGTATCTGTACTAAAACTGTCACTTCAATCATCGTTTTGAATGAAGGAAAACAAGAAATTGAAGAACCATGTGTTCGTTGTGGATCTTGTGTTTTATCTTGTCCTGTAGGTCTTATGCCAGTTGACATCATGAAAACTATGCAACATGCTCCTGTCAATCTCGAAAAATTGAAAGCCTTAAATCCAAAAGCATGCATTGGATGTGGTCTTTGCACCTATTCCTGCACGAGTAAAATTGATGTTAAGAAATATGTTGAAACAGCAAAATTGATTGCTAGTAAGGTGAAATAATATGAAAGTAATTACTGAAAGATCTCCGCATTTGAGAAGAAAGGGTAATGCAAGTGAGATGATGCTTGATGTTGTCATCGCCTTATTACCAATTGTCATATTCTCTTTCGTTGTTTTTAGATTATACGCTTTAAGAAATCTCTTAATCTCTGTTTTAGTATTTGAACTTTGTGAATTCGTCTTTGTTTTGATCAAAAATAGAATTCCAACAGATGGAGATAAACATCCATTAAAAGAACATCTCAAAAGTGGATTAATTGCTTATAAAAAACATCTATCTACCAATATCATCGTACCTTTGGTTTCTGGTTTGATATTTGGACTTATCTCTCCTGTTAGAACATCAAATGAACCACTCATTTATTTAGTCCTGATAACTGGTGCTATGTTTGGTTCAATCATCGGAAAATTAGTTTTCGGTGGTACTGGAAATAATATCTTCAATCCAGCAGCTGTCGGTATGGTATTCTCTAAGATTTGTTGGGGATCCTATTATTTATATCCAAATCCATTTGCTACTAAGACCTTTGGAGTTGGTAATAGCTTCATCGATAATTCTTATGAGATAACAACAGGTGCTACTCCAATCTCAGTTGACAATATCAATTCAATAAATTCCGGTACATTTAACAATCCTATTTTGACTAATTATTCTCTTTTAGATTTATTCTTAGGCAGAATTCCTGGTGTTATGGGAGAAGTTTGTAAAGTCCTTATCATCCTCGGATTTATTTATTTAGTCATCAGACATACAATTGATTTCCACATTCCTGTTTATTATTTATTATCCTTCTATTTATTCATGCTTCTCGCTGGTTGCATTCTTTATGGAGCTAATTACTCTTTAAAGGATGGAGTCAGATTAAATCCGTTCTATTTTGCAACTTATGAATTATTATCTGGTGGTTTATTATTCGGCGCTGTCTTTATGGCAACAGATCCAGTTACAAGTCCTATTACTGTTCCAGGAAGAGTCATCTATGGTATCTCATTAGGTGCTCTTACAACGATCATGAGATTATTTGCCTCCGCTCCTGAAGGAGTTGTTTATTCCATCTTGATTGGTAATATGCTCACTCCGATGATCGATTATTACAAATGGTCTAGCAATAAATGGAATATCAAAAAAATCTGTGTTGCAGGTTCTATTTTTGTAGCTACATCTCTTGTTATCGTTTGGGCTTTATGTACGAAGGTGCTTTAATATGAATGAACTAGTAAAGAAAATTTTAAAAGTATCTCTTGTCCTCGGTGCTATCTCCTCTATCAGTGCTGGTGTTATCGGTTTAGCTAATGCTGTCACTGCTCCTAGAATCAAAGAAAACGCTAAGAAGAAAGAATTATCATCCCTTCCTCAAATATTCGGTGGAACTAGCGATGACTATAAAGAAGTTACTTACGATGATAAATCTGTCGCTGAAAAATATGAACTCACCTATACCTTAAAACAATGGAAATATGAAGGTAATAGTGAATACAAAGGTTCTTATATCTTCAAAAGCTATGGTAAAAATAGTTATGGAACTGTGACACTTCTTGTCGGTATCACCAGTGAAACAAAACTTTACACTATCTATTTAATCGAAGATACTGAGTCTTATAAGAATGTTTTAGAACCAAAATATGTCGATGTTTATAACAATTCTAACGATAAAGAACAAAGCCTTGAAAATGTCAAATGCGGTGCTACCTATGGTGCTAGCTTGATAAGAGATATGGTCAAAGAAGCTTTGAGTGTCGCTAAAGGTGAAGCTAAAGAGAAAAGTTTAGTTTCCCTTAAAGGAGGTGAACAATATGAGTGAAGAAATGAAAAGAAATTCACAGCATAAAGAATCCTTTATCAATGGTATTTGGAAACAAAATCCTCTCTTTGTCTCAATTCTTGGAACTTGTCCTGCACTTGCTGTCACTACCTCATTTGAATCTAGTTTCGGTATGGGAATCCTTTTCACTTTCGTTCTCACTTGTTCAAATATCATCATCTCAGCTTTGAGAAAAATCATTCCTGATGAAGCTAAGACTCCATGTTATATTGTCGTTATTGCAGCTTTTGTCACTCTTGTAAAGATGTTTACTGAAGCATTTGTCCCGGAACTATATTCATCCTTAGGTGTATTCTTATCACTTCTTGTTGTCAATTGCATCGTTTTAGGAAGGGCTGAAGCCTTTGCAAATAAGAATACAGTATTAGATTCCACTCTTGACGGTCTTGGTAATGGTATCGGATATACCATCGCTATTTCTATCTTAGGTATCATCCGTGAAATCTTAGGAACTGGTATGATAACTATTGGTAAGATATTCACTTTCTTTCCTAAGGTCATCAGAATACCTCTTCTTGCTTATTATGATGCTTCAACTAAAACTTATCTTTATGATTATTCAATGCCGTTTTTCTCAAAACCTGCCGGTGCTTTTGTTGTTTTAGGCTTAGTCATCGCTGTCATCACAGCTGTGTCCTTGCACAAGAGCAATATCGCTAAAGCTTTGAAGAAAAAAGAACAATTAGCCTTGATGGCTGCTAAGAAAAAAGCTTTAGAAGAAAGCAAAGCTAAAGCTACATTAAATGCTGAAGGAGGTAAATAAATATGTCTTTATTCACATCATTTTTATTAGCTATTATCTCCTCAATGCTCATCGATAATGTTGTCTTATCTAGATTCTATGGTATTTGTTCTTTTATCGGTGTTGGTAATAAGATCAAATCTGCTTTCTCTATGGGTCTTGCTGTCACCTTTGTCATTGTCTTATCTTCTCTTATTTGTTGGCCGATTTATACTTATATTTTAAACCCTCTTCAAATTCCATTCATGGATACTTTGACTTATATCTTAGTCATCGCCTCTGTTGTTCAAATTGTTGGTTTATTCATCAAAAAGACCTCCCCATCTCTTTATAAGGCTTTTGGTATTTATTTACCTCTTATCACAACTAACTGCGCTGTCTTAGGTGTTGTTCAAGGAAATACTGATTCAGGCTATACTTTCTTAAGTTCAATGGCTAATGCTTTAGGTACGGGATTTGGATTTATGGTCATCATTTGTTTGTTCGCTTTCATCCGTATGAAGATTGAAGAGAATTCAACTCCTAATTGTTTTAAAGGCGTTGCTATCGCTCTTATCACAGCTGCCATCATGTCGATGGCGATGATGGGATTATCTGGTATCGGAGCTTAAGATGAGCAATACTTTGAGAATTATTTTAGCAATCCTTGTGATTGTCATTCTCATCGCTATCTTTGTTGTCACTTTTATTCTTTATAAAAGAACACCACCGCCAAAGGGATGTGTGGATATCCATCCTAATGAGGCTAAATGTCATGGATGTAAAGAGACAAGTTGTCATTTTAATCTCTATTACAATATGGAAGAAAAAGAAGATAAAAAAATGGAGGAAGAAGATAAATGAATTTTGTATTATTAGCTGAGGAAACAAGTTCAAATCCTAATTATTTGTTGATAGCTTTATACGCCTTTTTAATACTTTTAGCAATTGGGGTTGTTATGGCAATTCTTCTTGTAGTGGCTGAGAAATTTTTACACGTTGAAGAAGATAAAAGAATCGCTGATGTCGAAAAACTTCTACCAGGTGCTAATTGTGGTAATTGTGGTTACGCAGGATGTCACGATTTAGCTGAAGCTATTGTCAAAGGAGAAGTTAAAAAAGTATCTCAATGCAAAGTTGGAAATGTTGAGAAAAACTTCAAACCAATCGTCTCATATATGGAAAATCATCCGAATGAGGATGGCAGTAAAACTGTTCCTACTGTATAATAATTGCCCAAGGGAAACCTTGGGTTTTATTTATGAAACAAGAAAAAATATATTATTTGAACATCGGTGATTTCAAAACTTCAAAAGAGATAATTTTGAATTCTATTTCTGAAGAAAGAAAACAAAAAGCTATTAAATATCTTCAGGAAGATGATCGGATAAGAAGCTATTTGGGTTCTTATCTTTTAAGTAGGTATGTAAAAGGTGAAATCAAATATTCATCTTTGAAAAAGCCGTATAGTGATGAATGCTATTTTTCTCTTTCGCATTGTCAAGACTATGTCCTTCTTTATTTAAGCGATAGAGAATGTGGGGTTGATATCGAAAAAAGAAAAATTGTCGAAAAAAAAGTCATCGATTATTGTTTATCAAATGATGAAAAATCAAAACTTAAAAATGACGGAGATTTTATTTATTATTGGACAAGGAAAGAAGCGTTCTCTAAATGCATCGGACAAGGAATGTTCAACAATTTGAAAATAAAAGAAATACCATGTATTGGTGATACATTCACTTATAACGGAGATGAATATTCAACTCATTCCTTTAAACAAGATGATTACGTCATTTCCATCTCTAAAAAAGGAGAGATATACAAAGATATTCTATTTTTAAAAGCAGAGATAAAGTGAGATAAGAATGAAATTTTCTAAGGCCTATATTGTTTTACTTGCAATGTGTTAAACTATAAAAAATAGGAGGTAACTATGAATTTAAAAAATGAAATGTTAGATGACGAATATCTTTCAAAATTGAACAGATATTTCCAAGCTGCTAATTATTTAAGCGCTTGTCAGCTCTATTTGCTTGATAATCCTCTACTTAAAAGACCGTTAGTAATGGAAGATATCAAGAAGAAAATTGTCGGACATTGGGGAACAGTCCCAGGACAGAATTTTGTCTTCGCTCATTGCAATCGTGTCATCACTAAATACAATTTGGATATGATTTTATTATCAGGGCCAGGACACGGTGGTAACTTCTTTGTCGCCAATGATTATTTAGATGGAAGTTATACCGAAATCTATCCTAATATCACCCAAGATGAAAATGGTTTGAAGAAATTGTTCAAACAGTTCTCCTTCCCAGGTGGTGTAGCATCGCATTGTGCTCCGGAAACTCCTGGTTCTATCAATGAAGGTGGCGAACTTGGCTATTCCTTAGACCACGGTTTTGGTGCTGTCTTTGATAATCCTGATTTGATTGCAACAGTCATCGTTGGTGATGGTGAAGCTGAAACTGGACCTCTTGCTACATCATGGCAATCGAATAAATTCTTAAATCCAATTCATGATGGTGCTGTTTTACCGATTCTTCATTTGAATGGATATAAAATAGCTAATCCGACTGTTTTGAGTAGAATTCCAGAAGAAGAACTTGAGATGTACCTTCGCGGTATGGGATATAAACCATATTTTGTTGAAGGAGATGATCCAATAGTTATGCATAAAATAATGGCAGAAACGATGGATAAAGTTATCTGTGAAATCAAAAATATTCAAAAACATGCTAGGGAAAATAACGATGCGACAAGACCTATATGGCCGATGATAGTTTTGAGAACTCCAAAGGGCTGGACTGGACCTAAGATTGTCGATTCAAAACCGGTTGAGAATTCATTTAGAGCTCACCAGGTTCCGATATCTATGGATGAAAGGAATCCTGAACATTTAAAACAACTTGAAGAATGGCTCAGAAGTTATCATCCTGAAAATCTTTTCGATGAAAATGGAACACTTCTATCTGAACTTAGAGAAATAGCTCCAAAAGGCAACAGCAGAATCGGTATGAATCTCCACGCCAATGGTGGATACTTATTGCGCGATTTGAAGATTCCTGATTTTAGAAATTACGCCTTTGATGTTGAAGAACACGGTAAAAAAGATGGGCAAGATATGATGGAACTTGGAAAGTTCATCAAAGATGTTATCGTCTATAACGACAAGGAAAGAAACTTCAGAATCTTTGGACCTGATGAGACCTTGTCAAATCGTTTGAATCATGTCTTTGAAGCTACTAATCGTCAATGGGATAACAAAACAATTGCTACTGATGAATTCTTAGCAAGTGATGGTAGAGTTATTGACTCCTATCTTTCTGAACATTGCTGTGAGGGATGGCTTGAGGGCTATCTTCTTACTGGACGTCATGGATTCTTCGCTAGTTATGAAGCTTTTGCAAGAATCATCGATTCGATGGTCGCTCAACACGCAAAATGGTTGAAGGTCTGCAATCAACTTCCTTGGAGACAAAAGATATCTTCTTTAAATCTCATCATGGCCTCTACTGTTTGGCAACAAGATCACAATGGTTTCACCCATCAAGATCCTGGATTTATGGATCATATCGCCAATAAAAAAGCCGATGTTGTCAGAATCTATTTACCACCGGATGCTAACTGTCTTCTCTCCACTATGGACCACTGTTTGAAGAGCAGAAATTATGTCAATGTGATTGTCGCTAGCAAACATCCACGTCCTCAATGGCTCAGTATGGAAGAAGCTATCAAACATTGCACTCAAGGAATTTCTATTTGGGATTGGGCTTCTACTGATAAAGGACAAGAACCAGATTTAGTTATGGCTTGTGCTGGTGAAACACCAACTCTTGAAACTCTTGCTGCTGTTTCAATTCTTCATGAAGAACTACCAGAACTTAAAATCCGTGTCATCAATGTTGTCGATTTATTCAAGTTACAACCGAAGAGTGAACATCCGCATGGATTAAGCGATGCTGAATACGATATGTTATTCACTAAAGATAAACCGATATTATTCAATTTCCACGGTTATCCAACCCTCATTCACGAACTCACCTATAGAAGACACAATAAGAACTTACATGTTCGCGGTTATAAAGAAGAAGGAACGATCACTACCCCATTTGATATGAGAGTTCAAAATGATATCGATCGTTTCCACCTTGTCAAAGATGCTATTTTATTGCTTCCACAACTTGGAAATAGAGGCGGTTATCTCTATCAAAAGATGAGTGATAAACTAGTCGCCCATTCTCAATATATCAGAGAAGTCGGTCTTGATATGCCAGAAATTTCTGAATGGAGATGGAAAAAGCTTGATTAATTTTTCTAAATTAGCTATAACTAACTAGAATATTTAAAGGAGGCAATTATGGCCTGTACAACTATATTAGTCGGAAAAAAAGCCAGTTATGATGGTTCAACGATGATCGCTAGAAACGATGATTCTCCAAGCGGTGTTTTCACAGAAAAGAAAATGATCGTCGTAAAAAGTAAAGAACAACCAAAAGAATATAAAAGTGTAATTTCACATGTCTCTATCACCTTACCTGATAATCCACTTTCTTATACTTTGATGCCAAATGTTTCAAATAAAGAAGGTATTTGGGGAGCTAGCGGTATCAATAGTGAGAATGTCAGCATGACAGCTACTGAAACAATCACCACTAATCCTCGTGTTTTAGGAGCTGATCCTCTTGTTAGACTTCATAAAGATGATAGTGGAAAAGAAATTCCTGGTGGTATCGGAGAAGAAGATATTGTCTATTTAGTCCTTCCATATATAAAAACAGCAAGAGAAGGTGTTATAAGACTTGGAAAGCTTCTTGAAGAATATGGAACCTATGAATCTAACGGAATCGCTTTCTCTGATAAAGATGAAATCTGGTATTTAGAGACTATCGGTGGACATCATTATATCGCAAGAAGAGTTCCAGATGATGTCTATGTTGTCATGCCAAATCAATTTGGAATCGATGAATTTGATTTTGATGATGCATTTACAAAGCAGGAAAATTACATCTGCTCCAAAGATTTGAAAGAATTTATAGCTGATAATCATTTGGATTTGACTTTAGGTGAAAATATATTCAATCCTCGCCTTGCGTTTGGAAGTCATGATGATTCCGATCATGTTTATAATACCCCAAGAGCGTGGTATATGCTAAGATACTTCAATCCTCATACTTTTAAATTCGATGGTGAGAACGCTAGATATACTCCCCTCAGCGATGATTTACCTTGGTGTTTAAAACCGGAAAGAAAGATAACTGTTGAAGATGTGAAATATATCCTTTCATCTCATTATCAAGGAACTATTTATGATTGCTATAGCAAGATTAAAGATGAAAAGATGAAAGGGGCTTATCGTCCTATCGGTATTTCAAGAACTTCTTTCATGTCTATCAATCAGATAAGAGGATATATGCCAAAGAAGTTACAAGCTATTGAATGGATATGTTTTGGTTCTAACGCCTTTAACAGTGTCGTTCCTTTATATACAAATGTCGATAGCATTCCTGCTTATTTTTCCAATACTACTTTAGATGTCGATACTGATAATTTCTATTGGTCTAACCGACTTATCGGTGCTTTAGTCGACGCTCATTTCCAAACATGTTCGATCTTTGTCGAAAGATATCAAGCATCATTAGTCTCAGGTGCTTATAAGATTTTAAATGAATATGATAAGAAACCTAAAGCATTAAAAGAAGCTAACGAAAAACTTGCTGCATTAGCAAAAGTTGAAACTGATAAATGTTTGAAGAATGTTTTATATACAGCTTCTTGTCATATGATTAATGGATATTCTAGATCAGATAACTAGTTGATAATTGTTAATCAAAACAAAATAATTGCTATAAGGTAACTTATGTACAATTTATAGATAAATATCGGAGTTGACTTTTATAAAAGACTTAATATTATTAGGCGAAAACTTAACTTTAGTACTTTCTATAGCCGCTGTCATCTTGTTAAATCAAATCAATTCTAATAAAACTGAATCAAATCATGTCTTAAAAATTGATACTGAAAAAAGCAGCAACAAGTGCTGTACCTGAAATCAGTACTAATAGAGTCAACTAAGAAGAATGGAAAGAATTATTAAGCACCGCTAATAATTACCAACTGCATAAGACAGTATTCTTGGAACTGAAACACCATTTGAAAAAACATTCGATGAAGGATCAAGTAAGTATGTCAAAGATGTATTTTATACTGAACACGAAGTTTTGAATAATGTTGAAATCAAGTTTAAATACGACCATATGAATCATATCAAGTATAATGTCTATTCTGGTGATAAATTGTATTTTAAAGTTGTATTTTTTTGGTTTGGATACACCTTTGGTAAAGTTCCTACTGTAAATATCTAATATTTAAATTTCAAATAAAAAGGCTGTTATATTCTGAAGTTTAGTTATAACAACCTTTTTAAATTATTTAGAATTTGAAAGTATCGATGAGATTTTACTAAGAAGTTCAAGCTTAGCTTCTTTTTCTTTGGAATAGAAATGTGGAGATGAGATTTTGATGTATTGTAATCCATTTTTGATGAGCGCCGATTTTCTTAATAGCTCTCTTTCATAGGTGCATTTTTTACTCTCACCTTTGAGATTATCGATGTCGATAGCTATAAGTGGAGTTTTGTTTTTGCAAATGACAAAGTCAATTGGATACAGACATGAATAATCTTTGATAACATCAAAATGATGATCTAATAAGAATTGATAGATGTCTTCTTTGATGACATTGGAGAAGAAAACACTCTTTTCATTTCGGTTATTGATATTGTAGAAACATTCATTTAAATCTCTTAATCCATAGGAATAAACATTTCTATGATAATGATCATCTATTTTCTTATAATTCAAGATTACAAGATGTTTTTTAGCTCTTGTCAACATCATATTGACATAATTTCTTCCTTGTTTTGTTTCAAAGATTGAATCTTTGGTTTGGAAGATGAATGGAAGAGCTAAGATGATATTATCTCGTTGTTGAACTTCCTCATCAACAGTTGCTATATACGGTTTTTCTTCTACTTCAAGTTTTGATAGAAGGTTATTTAAAGAAGAATTCAATCTTTCTTTTTGATTGTAATCAGAAGTGATAATACCAAGTGATTCACTAGGATATGCTTTTAAGATTCTTGAAAGCTCTAACTCGACTTCTTTATCAATTGAAGTTTCATTATTTTCTTTAGTCACATTTACAATTCTATAGGTGATGATATCTTTATAAGGAGATGGATAATTGAAGATATTTGAATTGTAATAGATCTTATTACAAAATGAGAATAATTTGCTATCTAAATAAGTGTGATTGAGTTTTACTTCATCATATATAGAAACAGTTGAATATAAAGAATCCAATTTTAATGAGTTCTCATCATGATAATAATTTTCATCACCAAAGATGATGACTTGTTTTGATTTGATAACGCTAGGAATTGCGTTAAGTGGATTGATTGTTGAACCTTTTAGAATGATTGTTAAATCAAAATTAAAATCATCTGAATAGATATCACCAACATTTGAAACAGTGGAAAGATAGATAAGTTTTAATTTAGAGATGACATCACTATATTTCTTAAAGACACGTATTGTAGCTTCTTCATCTTTGAATTTTGAAATGGCTTTCAAAGAAGAAGGAGAGATTTCTTTATAATTTGATGCTTTATATGAATAGGCATTTCTTCTTATATAATTAAGATTGCTCACTAAATTTGAACTATTTTCTTTTTCGTAATTGGTGATTAATTTTTGATATTCTTTATTGGAATATGAATTTAGGCACGGATATTTCTTATAACAATATTCTAATAGGCTTTTGAAATATACTTTTTTGAAACAATCGACAAAGTATTCCAAATCAATGTTTGATTTTAAGAATTCATCGATATAACTGTCATAATGCGATTTCTTAGCTTGATTTAATCTGTTCATCAAATCGATATATGATTCTAGATTTGTGATTTCATTAAGACAATGCTTGATGAGATTATCGATTTCAAAAACATTCATCTTATCGAAATTTCTTATCTTCTTATCGAAGTAATTCTGAGCATTTTCAGGATAAGTAAGAGCGTTGATAAGTCTTATCGGCATCTCTTTTTGTAATGCATACAAGCTTTCAATCGATTTTGATTTTAAGAAAGATAAATCGATAGTTATATTTTGATAGAAGAGATTTTCTTCGACAAATTTGCCAAAATTAGTTTCATCGATAAAGGTTGATGGAGATAAATATTTCTTGATCTTATTCAAATAAGCGAGTACTTTTTTATGAGTCACTTGATAATTTTCTACAAGGTGAATGAGTTCTATGGCATCATTTTTGTTGAGAGGAGTGAGGGCATATTCATTGATTTTTTGTAAATCTTTTCTATATGATTTAGAGAAGAAGAATAAGAATTTTTTCTTTTTAGATTCAATTCCATCTTTCAATTGATGGATATTCTTTATCTTTAAAATAGAATCATCAGCAAATCTTTTGATGCTCTTTTTCAAAGTGTCTTCAATAGCTACTAAAGGAAGGGCTTCTTGGAAGATTTCTAATAATTCATCTCTTTGTTCTTTTGAGAAGAATACAGGATCAATGATCGATAATTTATAGTAGTTTTTCAAGAATAAGATGAAGTTTCTGATATCATCCATATGATATTCTTTTAAATCTTTTTCCGGATTTAAAAGTTTCAATAATTTTTTGATGGTTTGAAGGTTTTCACTGCATTCTTTTAATAATTTTTCAAATTCTTCAAGATTATCTTCTTCAGAAATTCTAAATCCGTAGAAATGATAATTGGTATAATTCTTACCGAATTTTTTGATTTCTTCTTGAATGAAACTGAGATTGTTCAAAGAAAATTGATATTTTCTATCATCAAAATCTCGGATATCAAAATCTTTTATTTCGATATCTGGTGTTGATTTCAAACTGTAAAGTTTCAAATAAATTTCATAAGGTGTGAAACTATAACTTTCAAGCGGTGTATATAAGGCAAAACTGTATTCATCTAATTTCTCTTTATATACATTTGAAGTTTCAATACTAGCGTTAGATGGCGCTTTTAAAGAAGTTAAGTTCTTCAAAGCTGGTAATTTCTCTTCATCTTGCTTATATGAAAGTAAAGGAAGTACGAAACTATCCAATTTCAGCATTTCAAGATTTTTATAAATGTTGACAAGATCATTGTTTTTATTCGAGACGATTAAAACTTTTTTATGATCAGAAATAGCCTCTGCGATGATATTTAAAAGAAGAATATTATCTTTTGAATAGACAGGTGCCATAATAGCAAAGCTATCATTATTTTTAGCTTTTAAACAAGCAGATGTCATTCTTTCATCATTGTTGAAAATAGGATGTAATTGATTTGAATTATAGATATTGAGTTTATTATTTTCATCCTTCTTAGGAATATCCAAATAATATTTTTTGATCAATTTATTAGAAGCAATGAAATCTTTGTTATCTATTAATTCATCGTTGATTTTAGAAACTGTCAAATCAAAATTGTCGATGAGAATATCATTTTGATATTTGATAGATAAGTCATTGTTTAAATAGGTATCAAGAGATAATAGGTAATCATCAATTGTCGTTTCATCAAATGATGGAAGGTAAAAGGTTTGAAAATCGTTTTTCTTTAACTTCCATAAAGGATGTTCTAGGGCTTTTTTATCACTTTGAAGTTTTAAAAAGTATTCGTTTTTATCATTATAAATGATGACCGGAATGATGATGGTTGGAATTGAACATGTGTTTCCATCTTTTTTGAATGATAAAGAAGAAAGACATAAATAAAGAGAATATATTCCTTTTTTATCAAGGGCTTCATCTTGAAGAGATAAAAGATCTTCTAAAATCTTTTCAAAATCATCACCATCTTTTTTTAAGTAACAAGGTAAGAGATTTTTTTCTTCTTTCTTTTTCTTCTTTGAAGATAATTTCTTTTCAACTAATTTAAATACTTCACCATCTTTTAAAGAACTATAAAAATTATCAAATGATTCGATTTCAAAACTGATATTGTGATCTTTTAAATAAAGTTCTTTATCATTGATGATTGAATTTTTGATTTCTTCTTGAAACCCTTTTAATGTTTTTTTGATCATAAAGTTACCTATGTCATACATTTTAAAGATTTAAGATGATAAATACAATAAAAATAAAAATCTAGTTTCTCAGTGCATAACCATTTTTAAACATGAAAGCCTTTTCACAATCAATAAATAAGTAAATAATAAAAATCTAATTATATTTTGAAAAGAAAGTATTAAAATTTGATTATGAAAAATAACGAAACCTCCACTGCGACAAAATATAAAGTTTTAAAAATCATTTTAACAGTCATCACATTTTTATTGACTGGTGTTTTCTTTTTTATCGGATATGCACTCATCTGGATGATGAAAAATTGGTCTAACATATCTCTATTTGAACTCATCTCTCAACTCAAATCTTTGAATGGAGGAGCGGGTTCTACTGTTCAATTATTCATCACAAGAGTTATTTTACCGACAGTTTTCACTACTCTATTTTTTGTCTTGCTCTATTTCATCTTTAACTTTGCCTTTAAAAATAAGAAAAAAGTTTTAAAAATCTCAAGAATATCAGTTCTAATTTCTTCGATTGTAGTCGCTTGTTGTTTTGCAATTCCTTCCTTTGTCTCTGCTTATAATTATTTAAAAGTTGATGAATATATCAGCAATTCTAAAGCACCGTCAGAATTTATCGATACTTGTTATGTCTCACCAAGTGATGTTGATATCACCTTTCCAACTAAAAAAAGAAATCTGATACTTTTGACTCTTGAAAGCGTTGAGATGACATATTCTGATAAAAGTCATGGCGGATATTTTGAAGATAATTACATTCCAGAGCTTACTGATTTAGCTCTTGAAAATGAATGTTTCAACGGTGAAGAGAATGTGTTAAATGGTGCAACGACTCTAGAATATACAAACTGGACAATGGCCGCCTTATTTGCTTATTCAACTGGATTACCATTTAAGACTTCACTTGGTCAAAACAATATGGATACTCAAGAGAGTTTCTTTCCAAATGTCATAGCTTTAGGCGATGTTTTAAACCAAGAAGGATATGATCAAACATTTTTATGCGGTTCTAATTCTAGTTTTGCTGGTAGAGATTTATATTATCAAAGCCACGGAAATTATACCATACACGATTATTACACCTATTATAAAAAATATAATCTTAGCTATGAAAACCAATGGGGATTCATGGATTATCATCTTTATCAATACGCAAAGGACGAAATAATAGAAAAAGCTAAAAATTACGATGATGAATCAAAACCATTCAATTATACATTCTTGACTGTCGACACCCATTTTTATGTCGGAGATGCCTCAAAACAAGATGGATTTTTGTGCTCGGATTGTCCAACAACCTTTGGGGATGATCAATATGCCAATGTAATCTCTTGTTCGAGTAAAAAAGCCAATGAATTTGTCACTTGGTTTTTTGGAAAAGATGGAAATGAAGATATCTCAGAAAATGTCAGAGATAATACGACAATAGTGATACTTGGTGACCATCCGACAATGTCAAATTATTTTTGTAAAGAAGCTGATAAAGAAGGCTTTGCTCGCCGTACATATGTCAATTTCATCAACAGCGCTAAAAAAGTTGAGAATAAAAGATTCAGAACATATTCGCATTTTGATATCTATCCTACAATCCTTTCAAGTTTAGGTGCTACAATCCCAGATGATGCTCTTGCTTTAGGTGTCGATTTATACAGCAATAAAGATACTTATTTAGAAACATACGAAAAAGAATATATAAATTCACAGTTACAAGGACAAAGCCAAGTTATCACTTCCCTTCTTAAAGTCAATCCATATGAATACGCCTATTTAAAACGTATGAAAAGACTACCGACAGCCACAGTCACCTTTGAAGAAAAAGAATCAACCATATTATTCAAGACAACTGATTTAAATATGCACGGACTAGATGAAGAACTTGAAAGCCCAATATTGATAATCTATATCGGAAAGACATATAAAAAGATAGAGATGAACAAAGAAGAAGATACTTTCTACGTTGAGATTGAAAAAGATATTTTATTAAATGATGGTGAATTAGTTTCTTTTGAAGCTGATGTCTATGTTAAAGGTGTAATCAGCGGTAACGATTATGAGCTAGGAAGCTTTACCTATCCTGAAAAAGAAAAAGAAGAGAAATAAAGTTTAAATAATTACCAACTTTTAATAATAATTAAAAAGGGGCTGTTAAAGTATTCGATATTTAGAAATAGATATTGAATGGCTTATAACA
>CAVJWL010000030.1:0-19915 GCA_963653505.1 uncultured Prevotellaceae bacterium | reverse complement strand
ATTCTAAAACCCGGCTTTTTATCGCAATTTTGAAAATTATTCTGTAAAACTAATGAATTATTATCTATTTTTTAGCTAAAATAGTCAAGAAAAATTTAAATAATGCACTAAAACGCAAACAAAACGCTAGGCCGAAGCCTAGCGTTATAAAGTGGCAAATTATTTAAGATTAGTCAGAAACAGCAGATTCAAGAACAGTTAATTTAATACCAGTGATTTGGCATTGTTTGTTAGAACTAAATTTAACAGAAGCAACACCTGTACTATCAGTCCATGTACCAGTCTTATTTTCAGAAGTATATGTACCAACTGTTGTTGACAATTGATCTGGACCACCCTTAGCAGCACCCTTAGCAGCACCACAAGTGAATTCAATCTTTACAAAATTATATTTTGTACTGCTAATTGTTAATTCTTTACCTGCATAAACTCTTAATTGAGAGGAGCCAGCATTATATGCACCATTTGTCACATAGGTAATATCATTAGCTGTAGTTGTAATATCTTGAGCTGTAGTAAATGAACCGAAAACAGTTGGAACATCAACTGTAATTACAGTTCCTTCTACTTTTTCAGTAACAGTAATAGTACATTTAGCACTCTTTGTTGTATCAGCGACAGAAGTTGCAGTGATTTCAGTTGTACCAACAGCAACACCAGTGACTACACCATCAGCAACTGTGGCAACAGCTGTATCAGATGATGCCCAAGTTACAGATTTATCAGTGACATTTTCAGGAAGCTTAACATCAGCAGTTAAGGTAACAGTACCACCAACTTCAATAGATTCAGCAGTCTTATCTAAAGAGACAGAGACTTCAGTTGGAGCTTTTTCTGTAACCTTAGTAAGAAGCATTGAAGCATATTTATATGTAGTATCATAGCTGATAAAGAATCCTTCAAATTCATAGGTATTACCAGCTGTTAATGTACCCTTGTAATAAGAAGGTTCAATCTTGGTGTTAGAGCCATCTAAATTGAGTAAATCAAAAGTTCCATCTTTTGTAACTGTACTTGTCCACTTATATTTCTTAACATCAGTGACAGTATTTGTAGTTCTGACAAATCCATCAGCGATAGTGGTTGTAAGTTCGATAGCTTCTGGATCAGTGACAGTTGTTGTTTCAGTCAATTTAGTGACTTCTGGAGTAGAGAATTGAACCATTCCATGATAACTATTGCTGACTTCACCATCAACTGTGACAACATCACCAACTACAACAGTTGGAGCATCATTTACATGAACATAAATACTACCAGTAGCATCAGTTACAACAAATCCTTTATTAGAAACACCGGTGACAAGGCCTTTGACAAAATAAGAGTTTCCAGCAACGATAGTATTGATAGCAACTGGATCAGCACTTGCGATAGTGAAATCAACAGTATCAGTCTTTTCAGTTTCACCATCCATATAGGTAGCAGTGATTGTGACATCACCAACTGCATTTAAAGTAACCTCATTACCAGAGATAGTAACTAAATCAGCACCCTTAGTAGCTGCATAGGTAGCTTCAACAGCATTTCCATTATAGCTAGAAGAGAATGTTAACTTTTGACCAACTTTTAATTCACCAGAATATTTAGCGTAAAGAGTATCTTTTTCAAAATGCTTTGTTATTGAAGAACCAAAGCCGAAATATGAGAATGTATTTGCACTAGTTGAATAAGAATAAAGCGGAGCAGTGATTTCAACTTCATCACCTGCTTCAAGTCCAAGAGCTTTAAATTGAGATTTGATATCACTGATTTTCTTATCAAAAGCCTTACTTGAACTGCCATCAGTTGCAAACTTAACAGAGGTATCACCAACTTTGAAATTTAATGTTGATTTTTTAGTGGTTTCAATTTCACCACTTTGATAGGTAGCAACAAACTTGTACATCTTACCAGTATCAGCAACAGTAAGAGCTTTGAGTTCAGTTTCACCAATTTCGATTGGATCTGGTGCTGTCATAGTATCTTCGCTTAAATTAGCAAATCTTCCATCTAAATCAACATATTTATTAGTTGTAGTATCTTTATAACTATAGGTTAATTGTGGAGCACCATAATAAGCAGTGACATAACTGTGAATTTCAACAGTAGTTCCTAATTGCCATACGTAATTACTGCAAGCTGTATCTGTATCTTGGAAATAGTAGTTATAGATGAAAATACCACCGGTAGAATCTTGTAAGAATGCACTAGTACCACTTGTAGCTGTGATAACACCTTTAACATAGACTGGTTTGTATTCGTTATTTACAGCAAGAGCGCGAACTTCAGCGACTGTTGAATATGTGATACCTTCTTCAACAGTGACATCTTCAGTTGCAGTTGTTCCGCTGTAGGTAACTGTGACTGTATAGTCACCTGCTTTTAAGCATTTCAATTTTCTTCCGTTGATTTCAAAGGCAGTTGTATCAGAAACTGTGACTGTAACATTAGCAAGTTCAGTTGGAGTTAAACCAGCACCATCAAAATTGACATTGCTGACTGTGAGTGTTTCACCAACTTTTTTAGTACCTTCAACTACGAAAGTGAGTGTGTGAGTGACTGGCTTAGTATCGGATGGCTTTGTTGAGGTTGGAGTTGTAGAGGTAGGAGTAGTTGAAGCAGCAGAATTTGACTTATCAGAATTGTTCGAACAACCGAATAGACCCAAAGATGCGATGATGACTAATGACGACTTAACTAACTTTTTCATGTGTTTTTTATGTCCTTTCATTTTAACCCATTTATTTTTTTCAACACTTCATCTCTTTTATAAGTAGATACGATAACTTTGATAATTCCGTATCCACCTAATACCGTCCCAACTGCAAGTCCGATCACCATGATATAGAAGGCAAGTGAACTCACATCGATTGATGTCATGACATTGTTTTCTCTTTTAAAAGATAAAAAGATAAAGATAACTCCGATGATGAAGAAAATGCCACCGATAACAACGAAGCACAAAGCATTTTGAATTTTATCGTATAGCTCTTGGCTTTCTTTATGCAGTTGTTTAGAAACTTTTCTTTTCTCTTCTTCTTCCATCAATCCACCTCGACAAAATTATCAAAATCATATGTAGTATCAGTATCTGTTCCGTTAGATTGAGAAATATTGATTGAATATTTCGAATTCTTACCAGAAGCAGAGACATAATTAGAAACAATACCGACGATTCTATTCACTTTCTTACGTTTATATTGATTCTTGAATAATTGTATTTGGCTGCCGGATTCAATCACATCATCTCCGTTTGAATCAAGGCCTGTCTTCTTTTCAAATATCTTCCATCCAGTTTCATCATACTTATAAACATCGACAAGTTCACCGCCATCAGTTTCATCATTGTAATAATGACCTTTGACATAGATATCGCCATTAGCAGGTTGGGTGATTTCAGCATTTTCGCTTGGATCAACAGTTCCATTATAGACAGTACCAGCATCGACAATCGCTTTGGCGATATTAGGATGCTTTGGTGAATAATAATGATAAACTTCTTTATTATTTATGTCCTTAGTACCTGTGAAATAACGATAGGAAGTGATACCGATATTATCATCATCGGAGATGACGACATCTCTTGAAATCTTGACTCTGACATAATCGCTAGTAGCAGACATCAAATCATCAAAGCTGACAGTATTAGAGGTGTAATCAGTACCGACTCTTCCAAATAATATCATCGAATTATCGGTGTTATAGAATGGATAGGTATCATTATAACCATTCAATTCTTCAGTACCACCAGATGGATAACTAGTGATTTCACCCTTGTAATTACTGAAGGCATTATTGAAATAGACTTCTTGATCATTTCCGGAATCATCGACGAGTTCGCATAAGACATTTTGATATTTGCCAGAATTGATTTCTTTATAAGTAGCTTTAACTGGTGTTACAGTTTCAGTGACTCTCTTATTGTTTTCATCTAAGACATATTCGATATCGCCATCTTGATGATCGAATTCAGAATAGCTGAGTCCTGATAATTCATAAGTACCGCTATACCAAGAAAGAACACCGGAGACTTTGATTCTATTTCCGACTTTGACCGGACGATAGCTTCTGAGAGTGAAGCAATATAATCCGTAATATTGTCCGTTGATATAATCTTGAATATAGAAGGAAGTACCGACTTTTCTTGTTACAACACCTTCAAATGTGTATTTAGTCTTATAATCGCAGAATTGAGAATAACTAGTTCCTTCATTATCTGGATCGTTTGGATGTTTGGTTGTATAAAATTCTTTGTTGTATAAGTCTTCTAAAGTCAATGACTTAGAATTTCCGTAATAATAGTTCTCATCTTTTTCACCGGAGAACATACCTTTTTTAAGGTTGAAAGCGATGTCGTATGCTTTCATAAAGGCATTGTAGAAATCTTCATCCATCTCACTCTTGCTACCTGAGAAAAGTGAATATCCGGCATAGACAAGTTCAAGATTTAAATTTCTAAAATCATTTTGAGTTGGATTTTCTTTATCGGTGTACCAGACATAAGCTAGTGATCTTCCATAGCCATCTAAGTCAGCAGCACCTTTTTTACCTGTCTTTGCACATTGAGCAGATTGAACGATGATATGCTTAGCATTTTTCAATTTACTCTTGTTGAAGTTAGAAGCTGTCTTTCCCCATTCTTCAATCTCGGAAGTTGATTCTGGAGTATCGATAGCTAAATATCTGACTTTGACATTGTAGATACCATTGTAGGTTGTAAATTGAGTGGTATCTCCATCGACATAATTGGTGAAGACATCACCTGATTTATTCGGAGAATAATCAGAAGCTGTAAGCATTCTTTCAACACCGATAGCATTGAAATCAGCTTTATTCTCGTCATAATCACGACTGGATTTATTTGTCATGACAAGATCGAATAAATCAGCATCTAATTTCAAATGAGTATTTCCGACGACATCTTCATCTTCAATGGTTGGATTAGGAGTGATAGATGGTTTATTAGTGTTTGAATTAACAGTTGAATTGATAGAATTAGAAGAAACTGCTGATGATTTATTATCATTACATCCTGTAACTGTCAAAAGACATAAGGCTAATAATGATGTTACTAATTTCTTTTTCATCTTTTACTCCTTAGGCTGCTAAGACGCAGTTTGACCAGGCCTTTTCAATGGCTTTATTGACATCCCCACCATTTTCTTTGGTATAAGAGATGAGTTTTCCGATTTGAGTTCTAGCAGCTGAAGAACCGATGAAGACAGGAGAGGTCATATAACTCTCTTTTAAAGTAGAAGTTAAGGCAGGAATACGATATTTGAGTTCAGCTTTCAAATCTTCTTTTCCATCTTCTTTTCCATCTTCAATCCAATCGAGATAAGAATCAGTTTCATAAGACGCTTTCTTAACTGGATCATAAGAGTTTTCAAGTGCTAATTCAGCATTGTATTGTGGATTAGCAACATAGTTGACATAGAAGTCCCAAGCAGCTGCTTCTTTCTTAGAATTGCTAGTATTGAAGAAGCACAAGGATGGTCCTTGCATGATGTATTTTTGAATGTTGTGATAAGCAGGAACCTTAGAAAGACCGCAGGTGAAGGCTTCTCCTGGTTCATTGTAAGCAGAACCACCAGTAGAGCCGATTGTGAACATGACTTTCTTCTTTTTGAAAAGATCAGAAGCATAAGAACCATAAGATCCTTGGGTGACAAGAGTTCCAGCTTTTGTCAAATTATAAATTTTATTAGTGAAGGAAACCAAGGCATCATCACCTTTGCATTCTCCATTTACAATACTTGCAAATTGGAAATGAGATGCTTTCTTTTCATCATCAGTGTTTCCCGTTTCACTAGCAGTGGTATAAGGAATTCCTCTTTGAGCCATTTGAGAGATGAAAAGATTTGAATCAGAATCATAACCTAAGGCATGGAAATCAGAGGTATTCTTGTTTTCTTTTTGAATTTCACCAGCGACATAGATAAGAGTATCCCAGTCCCATGTAGTAGGATCAGAGATCTTAGCTCCATAATTACCATAGGTCTCATCTTTATGTGCTTTATAGAAAGCAGAGGCTTCATAAGCAGTCTTGTTGTAATACATGACTTCAGTAGACTTATAAAGAGGAAGTGAATAAGTACCGGAATATTGATAGTTAGTACCTTCTTGATAATATTCAGTTACAAAGTCAGAAGCTTTAAAATTAGAATCACTTTCGATAAAGGAATTCAAATTTAAAATCTTAGAAGCACTCTCACCATTTGATCCGATATATTCAGCAAAGGAATCCGGATATCCCATAGTGATTGATGGAACATAACCTGCTTGAAGCTTTGTTTTAACAGCATCATGTAAGTCATCATAAGCACCAGCGATTTGATATGCTACAACTTTATAGCCATCAGTATCTTTATGAGCGTTGTTGAATTTTTCGATGATTCTATTAAGATTTCTCATCTTGTCGTGACCGATACAATGCCAGAATTGAATTTCTTTTTCACCAGCGACTTTGATATTATCATATTCGGTGCTTGTAGAAGCACTACCACTATTAGCAGTATTACTGCTATTGTTATTTGTTTTATTACAAGAAACTAAAGAAAGAATGGAGACAAGACTTACAACTAATTTGACTGATTTTTTCATATTTTATTTCTCCTATAAGTTTAACCTTTAATACCAGCTCTAGAGACACCGCGCATAATATATTTTCTAAAAATGATAAAGATGAATAATAATGGAAGAGTGACACAAACAGTAGCTGCCATCTGTCTACCATATTCATCGAAATTAGTACCTGTTTGGAAGGAATCTCTTAAACCATTAGAAATGAGTTTAAAAGCATCATTACCACCGCTGACAAGATTTGGCCAGACATATGAGTTCCAAGCACCCATAAGCTTTAAGATGAAGATAGTGATAATACTTGGCATAGCAAGAGGTACCATTACCTTCCATAAATATTGCCAATCAGTTTTACCATCAACTTTAGCAGCTAAATACAATTCATTTGGAATTTGTAAGAAATTTTGACGAAGAAGATAGATGTAGAAGACAGAAACCATAAATGGAATAATCATAGCTAAGTAAGCACCGCTTCTACTACCACCAGTCCATCCGAAGTTAGAAACAGAAACATAATTAGTGACAATCATCATTTCACCTGGAATCATCATCGTAGAAAGAAGAAGAGTGAAGATGAGATTCTTACCTTTGAATTCAAGTCTAGCAAAAGCAAAGGCAGATAAGATACAAGTGATGATCGTACCGATTGTTGAGAAAATACCGACAATCAAAGTATTTGAAACATAAGTACCAAAGTCGAATTTTGACGTCAAATCAGCATAATTATTAGTGAACTTAACCGGCCAGAATGTTTGAACGCCTTCCATTCCAGGAAGAAATCCTTTGATTTCATCACCGGATTTGAATGATGTAAGAATCATCCAATAGAACGGGAAAATGAAGAGTAATGCAGCAAAAACTAAGAAAGCATAAACAAATATTAAAGAAACAATTTTTGTAACTTTACTGACAGTTTCTTTGTTTTTAGTACTCATACCTTCATCTTTGATAACGAGATGAAGACTTTTTGTATTGCCGATAAGTTCAACAGGATTCGTATTTTTTATTTCATCCATATTAATAATGAACCCTCCTCTTAGCGACATATTTTTGAATACCAGTGAAGACAAGGATGATGAGAAGTAAGATGACAGCACCAGCTGATGCATATTGTAAAGTATTAGTTTGTTTCATCTGATCGTAAATGAAGAATGCGACTGTCTTCATCGAACTTGGACCGGTTGTCATATCAAATGATCCACCAGAAGTTCCGAAGATAGCGACAACACTAGTATACTCTTTAAATGCACCGATAAATGATGTGATAGTAACATATAAGATTTGTGGAGATAATAACGGAATTGTAACTCTTTTAATGATTTTAAGTTTACTTGAACCATCAATTCTAGCCGCATCGTAATATTGTCCATCAATATTTTGAAGTCCGCCTAAGAAAATCAATATCTTATAAGGAAGCGAATGCCAAATGATATATGTAGATAAGGCAAATAACGCTGCCCAATAATTTGGATTATTACCACTAGAACCAGCATATAACCAGGAAGTATTCGTACCGAATATGTAGTTGAAAATACCATTGTTATCAAAGATGACAGAGAAGACCATACCGATAGCGATTGCATTAGTGACATATGGCATGAAGAAGATTGTTTGGAATATCTTTTGTAATTTCTTGATAGAATTCAAAGCAATAGCAATAGTCAAAGCAAGAATGATAGAAATCGGAACAGTGATAAAAGTGATTATCATCGTATTTGGAAGAGCTACTTGAATGAAATCTTTGAAATAAACTTTATATCCAAGAATTTCTTTTTGAGGTTTGATCATCAAGATTTCAAGATAGTTATCAAAGGTGAAGCCATCAGATGTGTGTTGTAAAGAATTGTAGTTCTTCAAGAAAGAGATACCGACAGTGTTGAGAATTGGATAAAACGTGAATACAGCCATCAAGATGATGACAGGAGCTAGGTATAACCAAGCTTTCCAGTTATTTTTGCTTTCCATTTAGAAATAAATCCTCTCTTCTGTTTTTCTATCAAAAAGGAAGACTTTATTCTCTTTTAAGTAGAATTTAACATCACCTAACGATACTTTGATATCACTGTCGACAATAATCTTGATTTGGTCACCACTCAAACTAGGATGAGAACAGATAAGTGACATATCTCTACCCATGGTGATGACTTGATCAACATGAATGGTGATGCTGTAGTCTTTATTGTCAGTTTCAGTCAAGAAACCTTCTGGACGAATAGCGACATAAACATCTTTATCTTCAGTGAGCTTATCTGATTCAAAGACAACCTCATTATTGACAATGACTTTATGATCTTTAACAGTACCTTCAAAGACATTGATTGGAGGATTGCCTAAGAACTTAGCAACAAATAAGTTTTTAGGATTTCTATAGACTTCTTGGGGGTGATCACATTGTTGCTCGACACCTTTTTTCATAACGACAATCTGATCGCAGATTGACATAGCTTCTTCTTGGTCATGAGTAACAAAGACAGTAGTGATACCAGTTTCTTGTTGAATCTTTCTGATTTCTTCTCTTGTTTGAATACGAAGACGAGCATCAAGATTGGAGAGTGGTTCATCTAAGAGTAAGACCTTTGGCTTTTTAACAAGAGCTCTAGCGATGGCGACACGTTGTTGTTGACCACCTGAAATCTCACTTGGCTTTCTATCCAAGTAATCTTCGATTTGAACAAGTCTAGCAGCTTCTTGAACAAGAGCATCAATTTCATCCTTTGTCAAATTGCGTTTAACACTTACAGGTTTTCCATTATCATCTAAAACTTCATATTTATCATTGATTTTGATATTATTAGCTTGTAACTTAGCTTCAATCTTCTCTTTTTTTGCTTTAAGATTAGCAATGATATCATTTAATTTTGCTTGATAATCAGCTTCTTCATGAATGCGATATTTATATAGCGAAATAGCGATAGAAGTGACAACATGATAATGAGAGATAATAGCTCTACTAGCACCATCTTTTGTGATCTTATCTTTATAAGATGAAGAATTGATAACATCAATCAAGGTCTTAGGATCTTCTAAAATCTTTAATAGTGAATCAACCTTTAAAAGATCAAAAACCTTTTTAGTGGTGACAACCTTTAAATTAGTAAGAGGAAAAGCAACATTATCAAAAACAGACATATGAGGATATAAGGCATAGTTTTGGAAGACTAAACCAATACCTCTTTTTTCAGGTGCTAAATGAGTGACTTCTTCATCGCCAAACCAAATTTCACCCTCTGTCGGTTGTTTTAAACCTGAAATCATATAAAGCGTTGTTGATTTACCACAACCACTAGGACCAAGTAATCCGATAAGACCTCCGTCTTGAATGACAATATTTAAGTCATTGACAGCGACTGTATCTGGCTTATTTCTCTTAGGATCACTAGGAAACTTCTTAGTTAAATGTTTCAGTGTTATTTCCATTTTAAAACCTCAATTTATGTTTTGTTCTTTAGGCTTATACAAATAGCCTGTTTTTTAATTATATATTTTGTAACTATTCTTTACAATCTTTAGGAGAAAAATCTTATAAATAATTGACAAAATAAGTGATTTTGATTACAAAATTAAACATTTTTAATGATTTTTAAGCTGAACAAAAATGAACATAACTATGTATTTTTTTATTTAATTTTTTGATATGTCATGAATAAACTAAAAATTTTGATTGCAATAATTGCAAGAAATCTGTTTTAGGGATTAACCTCCCTAACTAGCAACTTGCAGGTATACTAAGTATACGGATTGCTTATCGTAAAACTTGTGCCGCCTTAGTGGCGGCTATTTTTATTCTAATTTTTCAAATTGTAAAAAATGAACTGACACGATACCAGTTCATTTATATTACATCTTTATTTAAGATTTTAAAATTTATAAGCCGATTAAAAACTTATTTTGTAATGATATAATCGTTATCTTCGATACTTGCTTTTTTACTCATATCTTGTCTTTGAGTATATTCTGAATAATCAAGATATACATCTTTTTTAGCTGTATCAACAACATAGGTATTGGTTATATAATCAAAAAAATCCTGTCCAGTTTTTGATAAGTGCATCATAGTTATTGATACTAATAACGGTAATCCAAATGTCAATATACTCAAAAGATATCCGATAAAGAATTCTAAAATAAAACGAATCAAATATTGTTTAATAGTTAAATTCAAAGCATCAACTGAGATATACGATATTTTGAACAAATACATCCCAACAGTTTTATGTCCTCTTTTTAAAAATAGAGGAATGGCTAAATAGAAAATAAAGAAAGATATTGTCATTCCAACAAATAAACAAACAACAAATATGATAAAGATTGTATTTGTCAGTTCTTTATATCTAGCATTATTAGTTAGATATGAAACTGAATAATTTTCGATTTCTTTATAATAAAAATTATAATAATCTTCATCGAGAATATCTGATTTTTCAACATATGTATTTGTCTTTTCATCCAGTTCAAATAAATTACTTCCGCTTTTATTTGTGGCATTCTTTTTTCTTTCTTGGTAGGAAGAATAATAAGTTAAATCATCACCAAAAAATGAAGTATCTTTATAAAATTCTTCAATCACATTATTCAATGTTGTCTTTTTTTGAGTATAAGTATCCGAACTTTTTTCAACAGATAAGATGATAAGATTAGAACTACCATCGTATAATGGTGTGCTATTTTGGATTGCAGTTCTCTCATTTACCATCGAAGTATAACTAGGGATATGTTGAGTTAACAGTGAAGATAGTGCGTAGAAAATTATTCCAAATAATGCGACTAACATAAAATCGATGATGGAAGAAAACCATCTTTTATAAAGTTTTGGTTTTATATATTCAACTTCAACAGTTTCATTCATAATGAATTCATATCCTTTATTACTTTTTTCTGTTCTATCGAAGTAGTGATATCAACACTATAGGTATTAGATGCAAATTCAGATAGTGTCTGATTATCTTTAGAAATGAAGAAGAAAACAATCGATAAAATAGAAAACAAAAACGAAAAGATGATCAATTGAAATAAGGTGATATTAAAGACGAAAGGCATAGATAATACATTCAATTTAGATATGAATAATGGTAGGAAGAACACGCAGGAAAATTGTTCGATAAACAACAACAAATATTTTATTATATAGTTAGAAACTCTCAAATCCATATTATCATTTCTAAGTGGAAATAAAGAATTAACTCTATATGATAATGTTCTTCCTCTTTTAAAACATAGTGGAAATATAACATAACAAATGATGAATGCTAGCAAGTAAGATATGATCAAACATAAATCAAATCCTCTTGAATATGCATATAAATTATTCTTAAATTCAGTCAAAGAATCAAGATATGGTTGATAATTGTTTTCAACTTCAATAATCCCTTTATCGATGACATCGACATAGAGATTTTTAATTCTTGTATATAAATTTTTACCAGCATCATCATTGAAATTGACATAATCAGATAATTTAGTTGCATTATCTTTTGATAAATAGAAAGAATCAGTTATGTCAAAATTTTCAGGTATCAGATCTTTATTATCACCGTTCAATTTTAAATATTTTTCGTTCAAATCTTTTCTAGTCAATATATCCAATTCACTTTTATATGAAGCTTTATTCTCAGTTCTAAAGTTCAAATAATATTGACTGATACGACAATTGATATAGACACCATCTTCAAGATAAGAAAGAGTATCTTTCTTTTCGATGACTACTTCTACTTTTTTATCATCTTTCTTCTCATAATATGTCATTTCATTTTCGTAATAAGAAGTTTTAATCAACGATAAAATAAAATTATCAGCATCTTTTTCAATTTTAATAAAGCCGTAATTTGATTCATCGTATTTCTCTAAATATGTGCTTTTTAAAATTTCGATTGTCTCATTTTGTTTCACTTCATATTGAGATTTTACATTCTTAGTATATGAAAGATTTTCATAAATAGGATCAGCAAGAGAAAACATCATGAAAGAAAAAATGACCAATAAAAAATAGTCGATGAGAATGCAAACAAATCTCTTTCCTTTTTTTGCAGTTTTAAAATTGCTCAAATCAATAGTTCTGACATCTCTCATAAAGTCTTAAGCCAATCTCCAATTTCATCGTAATTATCAATCCAGATGACAATCAAATCAAAGGTGAAATAATATGTTGTCAAAGCCTTGTATACAGCTTCAGAATAGCCTTCTGTTTTCTTTAAAAATATAAAATTGAACTTTAAATAATTCCTCGCTAATTCGAGTAATCTTTTCATATCAGGATCAGTCAAAGAAATTCCGATGAACAAACAAGTGTTGAATTTAAAATCGTGAAGTTGTTTAGCGATATTCCAACTATAGGGATTGTTATATAAATAATAATATTCGGATTCATTGAAAATCAACGAATTCGTAAATCTTGGTTCATTATATCTATCATATGGAAGAAGTCCGTGAACATGATAGATAGCAGTCACTACTTCTTTATCGTTGAAAGCAGAATCGTCGTAGATAGTCACATATCTCATTCCACGTTTTTTCATCAAGTATTCTAAGTTGGTATCGTAATTATAGGTGATGACTTCAACACCTGGATGGCATGCTAAAAAATCAACACATCTATATAACGTTGAATCAGGATCATGGAAACTCTTCGCTTCTTTGAATTCATATAATTCATGATTGATAGATTTATAAGAATCAAATCCTGAGGCTTTCATTATCATTGAAGAAGTGAATAATTCTTTTCCGACATACGAAGATATCTGCTTGGCTATTTCTTCATTTCCTTGATAAAAATCAGTGTTTAATGCCTCAATCAACTCTGGCCATGATTTAGCTCCATAATCGACATTGATACCAGCTCCCATGACTAAATCTGTCTTTAATTTATGAGTGAAGAATTTGACTAAAAAAGCTAAAAAACTGTCAGCAGATTTATTGATGTTATCTTTTTGCTTTGAATTGACTAAAAAATATAAAAGATTGTCAGTTACTTCAGTCCTCTTGTTTTTAGATTTATACTTTACTTCTTTTCCTTCGATGAATCCGATAGCATAGAATTGACTTTCATCAAAATAGATATTCAAACTAGCTTCTGGTTCAAAGCAATCGAATAAACGGATATCTTTGACCTTGATAATATTCACATTTCCCATAACATCTAAATTGTCGAAATTGACACCTCTCAAAGATGAGAAAACGCGAATTGAATATTTATGATCGTGTTCTTTTTTAGAACGGATGATAGCTTTGAAATTGCATTTAGGATCAAAACTAAAACCGAAGGATCTCAAATTTATATTCTCATATGATATATCATTCACATAAAGGAGATATAGGAACACAACAAGTGATTTCTTCTCGAATAAATAGGTATCATTTTCTTCTTTTTTCATCGCCTAACCTCCAGTACAATTAATTATAATTGAAATGCGTAATTCTTAATAAGAAATTGATAAAAAACTAGTAAATTCGCATTTAAAAACCTCTCTCCGAAGAGAGAGGCATAATTACAAATTTATTGTAGACTTGAATTAGTCAACAATTTCGGTAACGGTACCGGAAGCGACAGTGTGGCCACCTTCACGGATAGCGAAACGAGTATTGGCTTCAAGAGCAATAGCGTGGATGAGTTCGACGTTGATAACGACGTTGTCACCTGGCATAACCATTTGAGTACCTTCATCAAGAGTGATGGTACCAGTGATATCAGTTGTTCTGAAGTAGAATTGTGGTCTGTAATTGTTGGTGAAAGCAGTATGTCTACCACCTTCTTCCTTGGTAAGGACGTAGATTTGTCCCTTGAACTTCTTGTGTGGAGTGACTGATCCTGGCTTGACTAAGACTTGGCCACGGACGATTTGATCACGATCGACACCTCTTAAAAGGGCACCGACGTTATCACCAGCTTGGGCGAAATCAAGAGTCTTACGGAACATTTCAAGAGAAGTGACGACGCATTTACGGGTATCCATGATACCGACGATTTCAGCTTCATCATTTGGCTTGATCATACCACGTTCGATTCTACCAGTAGCGACAGTACCACGACCAGTGATGGTCATAACATCTTCGACTGCAAGTAAGAATGGCTTATCAGTTTCACGGGTAGGTTCTGGGATATAGCTATCGCAAGCATTCATGAGTTCCATGATTTGTTCTTGAGCAGCAGCATCACCATTGAGTGCATTTAAGGCAGAGCCACGGACGACTGGGATTTCATCTCCTGGATAACCATTGGAGCTTAAGAGATCACGGACATCCATTTCAACTAAGTCGATCAATTCTGGATCATCGACTTGGTCGCACTTGTTGAGGAAGACAACAATGTAAGGAACACCGACTTGACGAGCAAGTAAGACGTGTTCTCTAGTTTGTGGCATAACACCATCAGTTGCAGCAACAACAAGGATAGCACCATCCATTTGAGCAGCACCAGTAATCATGTTCTTGATGTAGTCAGCGTGTCCTGGGCAGTCAACGTGAGTGTAGTGTCTTGTAGCAGTATCGTATTCGACGTGAGCAGCATTAATTGTAACACCACGAGCCTTTTCTTCTGGGGCGGCGTCAATTTGGTCATATCTCAAAGCTTGAGATAAACCTTTAGTAGCAAGAGTAGTAGTAATAGCGGCAGTTAAAGTAGTTTTGCCGTGGTCGACGTGACCGATAGTACCAATGTTAACGTTTGGTTTAGAACGGTCAAATTTTTGTTTTGCCATAATGAATTTTTCCTCCAAAATAGATTCTTAATGACTATACACTTTTTTATTTAAATTTTCAAGAAAATTAGAGTGTATTAGCTTCTCTTCTTGATAATTTCTTCTTGAACTGAACGTGGAACTTCTTGATAGTGGTCAAATTCCATAGAATAGATACCTCTACCTTGAGTCATAGCACGAAGGTCAGAAATGTAACCGAACATATTTGCAAGTGGGATGAAAGCAGTGATGACTTGAGCATTAGCTTTTTGAACCATGCCATCAACGCTACCACGTCTTGATGAAACATCACCCATAACAGTACCAACATAGTCAAGAGGAGTTGTGATATCAGCTTTGACAATTGGTTCAAGGATGACTGGATTACACTTACTAGCAGCAACCTTTAAGGCTAAAGCAGATGCTAACTTGTAAGCAGCTTCAGAAGAGTCGACATCGTGGTAAGAACCATCGATTAAAGTTGCCTTGACATCGATAGTTGGATATCCAGCGACCATACCTCTTTCGAATGCATCTTTCAAACCATCGATAGAAGGTTTGATGAATTCCTTTGGAATGGCACCACCAGTGATTGCTTCGGTAACTTCGATACCTTTGCCTGGATTTGGTTCCATACGGAAGATGACGTGACCATATTGACCATGACCACCGGATTGCTTGATGTATTTACCTTCGCATTCAGCGGTTTGTCTGATAGTTTCACGATAAGCGACTTGAGGAGCACCAACTCTAGTTTCAATACCGAAGTCATTCTTTAAACGAGTGACGTTGACATCGAGTTGAAGTTCACCAACACCAGCGATGATACCTTGTCCGGTTTCTTCATTGGTGTAGTAGTGGAATGTTGGATCTTCTTCTGTGAACTTGATAAGAGTTGCAGCCATTTTATCTTGGTCACCCTTCTTAACAGGTTCGATAGCTTCGGAGATAACTGGTTCAGCGAACTTGATAGCTTCAAGAGAAACCTTTGGATCATTTTCACCGACAAGTGTATCACCAGTTCTAGTATTTGCAAAACCAACAGCAGCAGCGATTTCACCGGCTTTGGCTTCAGCAATATTTTCATGAGAATCGGCGTTGACAAGTTCAAGTCTTGAGACTCTTTCCTTGGCACCTTTTCTGACGTTGTAAACATAAGAACCAGACTTCACAGTACCAGAATAGATACGGAAGAAGGTTAATGTACCGAATTGATCGGTTGTAATCTTGAATGCTAAGGCAACAAATGGAGCCTTTGGATCAACACTGATGAGGACATCATTGCCTTCATTATCATGAGCGACAGGAGCTGGAACATCAAGTGGTGATGGTAAGTAATCACGGACAGCATCAAGAACATATTGAACGCCCTTATTCTTATAAGCGGAACCAGGAATTGTTGGGAAGATAGTACCTGCAATGACTTGTTTACGAATTGCAGATTTGATTTCTTCAACAGTTGGTTCTTCTTCCATAAGGACCTTTTCCATCAAAGCATCATCATTGTTAGCTAATGCTTCGACAAGAATTTGACGATAGACATGAGCTTGTTCAACATCATGAGCATATTGAGCTGGAACTTCGTCTAAAGAGACAATGTTTGGTTGCATCTTTTCAGATTTCTTTGGATCAAGATCCCATAACCAAGCCTTCATTTCAACAAGATCGATAAGACCTAAGAGTTGATTTTCAAGACCGATTGGATATGCGATAGCGACACCATTTGCACCAAGTCTTTCCTTGATGGAAGCGACAGACATTTCATAGTCAGCACCAGTTGCATCGAGTTTGTTGACGAAAACAATACGTGGAACGTTGTACTTATCAGCTTGTCTCCAAACTGTTTCAGTTTGTGGTTCAACACCATTCTTTCCATCGAGAACGCAAACAGCACCATCAAGAACACGGAGAGAACGTTCAACTTCAGCAGTGAAGTCAACGTGTCCTGGAGTATCGATCAAATTGATACGATAATCCTTCCAAATACAAGTAGTAGCAGCAGAGTAGATAGTGATACCTCTCTTTTGTTCCTGCTCATTGAAGTCCATAGCGGAAGCACCATCATGGGTTTCACCGATTTTGTGTGTCTTTCCAGTATAGAAGAGAATACGCTCACTGGTAGTCGTCTTACCGGCATCGATGTGAGCCATGATACCGATATTTCTAACTTTTTCAAGTGGGACTGCTTCGTAAAGAGCAACCCTAGCTTGATCGTTATCCATTGCCATACGTTATTTCCTCCTGATGACTATCGAAGATTACCAACGATAGTGAGCATAGGCCTTGTTGGCTTCTGCAGTCTTATGCATATCGTCTCTTCTCTTGACAGCGCCACCAGTGCCATTTGCAGCATCGATGATTTCGCCAGCAAGCTTATCAGTCATAGTCTTTTCAGAACGAAGTCTAGAATAAGTAACTAACCATCTGAGACCTAAAGTAACTTTTCTTTCTGGGGCAACTTCGACTGGGACTTGATAGTTACTAGCACCAACACGTCTTGCCTTAAGTTCAACTTCTGGCATGATGTTATTTAATGCGATAGTGAAGACTTCAAGAGCTGGTTTGCCAGTCTTCTTTTCAACTTTTTCGAATGCGCCATAAAGGATCGTTTGAGCAGTTCCCTTTTTACCATCAATCATAATACGATTGATAAGACGAGTAACGAGCTTTGAATTGTAGATTGGATCCGGTAAGACGTCTCTTTTTTCAACAGAACCATTTTTTCTTGGCATTGTAGTGTTCTCCTTACCTTAATTACTTCTTTTGGATGGAACCATCTTTCTTTGTTCCATAGAGGGATCTACCTTGCTTACGGTTTTCGACACCGAAACATTCCATAGCACCACGGATGATGTGATAACGGACACCTGGTAAATCACGGACACGGCCACCACGGATAAGAACTACTTTGTGTTCTTGTAAGTTGTGACCTTCACCACCGATGTAAGCAGTGACTTCATAACCGTTAGAGAGACGGACTCTGGCGTATTTACGAGCAGCAGAGTTTGGCTTCTTTGGGGTCATAGTTCCGACACGGGTACAAACACCCTTCTTTTGCGGAGCAGCAATCTTTTTCTCTTTCTTATTAAGAGAATCGTAACGTTTGCCAAGGGCTGGAGCCTTGGACTTGTAAAGAGCAGATTTTCTCTCTTTACGAACCAACTGGTTAATAGTAGGCATTTAATTTCCTCCAATTTGATAAAAATAAATTAGAAACCTATTTAATTGCGTCCACGTACCCGGGTGTTTCCTACACTCTCCATAAAAAGAGCGGGCTAAGCCCGAAATCGATAGACAAAGGAAATTATACTCATCATGATTACTAGTGTCAACAACTTTTTAAACTTTTTGATACGCCCGAGTGCGTTTCAATATTTTCTTCCTATATTTATTATATACGTGATAGTAATAAAATCTTTTTAAATACTCTTTCCCACATTTTTATATCTAATTTCATCTATTTTATTCAATTTCAGTATTAAATCTATTAAAACGAATCATCAAGTAAAAAAGAGGCGATAGAATGAAAAATAGTGATATCAAATATACTGGTTCAAAAGATAAAATTCTAATAAGCAAAGCAAAACATTTAGTTGTGTTTTGGGAAAAAGATGTTCATGTTATAGATTCTTTAAATGTAAATGAAATAGAAACATGTCATTTCAATAAAATAATAGCCAAAGTCAGATTCTCATACGATTCAAACCTTTTACTTGTATATGCAGTCAATGGGCAAATATATGAAAAATAAACAAGATAATTATGGTTCTTTAAGTCATGTTTTACTATTTAAAGACAAACACTTTATGATATTTAGGAACAAAGACATTCATGTATATGATACCCTTAATGTTAAAGAAATTGAACTGTATCATATGGAACATGAAATTGCTAAGGTCAGGTTTTCTTATGACCACTCTTTAATCATGGCATATGCAGTTGGTGGACAAATATATGTCATAAATCGAAAAGGAAATACAATATCAAAAGGTGATTGTTTAAAAATAAGATACAGCAATAAATTTTATGAACCACCTTACGAAGAATCAATTTTGATGCATATAAACAAAGACAATGGATTTGTATTAGTAGTTCTTGGTAATATAAAACAAAAATATATAAATGATTGGTATTATCTAGATAAAAACGAATATGTGATTAAAACTTGTTCATTCACTGAAATTGATAAAAATGATTGTAATTTAGATGAATCAACATTGCCAGTATTCAATAGAGTAATTAACAATCCAGATGAAGACGATTGTTATATTTTAGGCTATGCCTTTTTTCCTTACATATATAAATTTGATCCAGAAACTTCAAATGTGACTAAATTATTCCATATTGGTTGGAATCAAAGATTAAAATCCCTAGATTATTTAGAAATTTGCCAAGATAACCTATTTATAAAAAGAGATTTATTTGTATTTAGTGGTATAAATAAAAAAGGGGAACTTGTTTCAATCATTATTAAATTCTCTACTTTTCTTGAAAAATACAAAGATAATAAAACTAAAATTAAATTTAAATCTACTCAGTTTAGATTCAATTATCAAGAAAGTGCATCTATGCTTTATATGTATTATGATGACATATACGCAATGTTAGATTTAAATGATTATGAAATAAACCTTATCTTGTAAAAAATTATAGCTATTCCTTCTTATTTTGAGTAGCTTGATCTA
>CAVJWL010000029.1:0-20570 GCA_963653505.1 uncultured Prevotellaceae bacterium | reverse complement strand
CGACAATACCCTTTGGGGAAGATAGCTTGCTGCCGCTTTTTTAATTGTTTGAAACTTTTTAATTATCCCTTTCCTTTGACCAAGACTTCTTTATCGTTGCCTTGGTTTTTTATTTACGATTTTTTAAACTATAAAAAGTTGTTTTAATAGATATAATCTATTTCAACATATTATTCACGAATTATTTTGTATGTTTTTAAATTAAATAAATATATAAAAAATCTATAGAGACAAATTTATGTATTAAAATTTATATAATTTAATTTTTTTGAAATATATAGTTTTTTATTAATTTTTAATTGTTTAATCATCATTTATTTTCTTAAATATTCTCATTGATTATTTATTGTTTATTTTAAGTTATTTTCTCTAATTAAATTATTCAAAATTCTTATAAAAATATAAAAAAATGTAATTATTTTAATGCTAAAAGTTGATAAAATTTTCAATTTATAAGATAATATATCGATAATTAAATTTTATTGAGGATTTAAAAGAAAAAAATGAAAAAAGAAAATAAAGAAAAGAAAGAAAAAAAGTATCTTTCTACTAAAGAATCTTTGTCTCATATCGGCAAAGGTTTAATTTCTAATCAAGCATGTTTAGAATCTGGTAGAATGCCATTTTATTGGGCTATTTTAATTTTTGTTATTAGCGTTGTTATCACTTGGGTTCCATTTTTGAAAAATGGATATACAACTGATAATTCTAAAATATTAGACTCATCTAATAATGCTGAAGTTGATAAAGGTTTAAAGAGTTTTTTAACTGCTGATTATACTAAGAAATTTGTTATTAATAGTAATAATCAAACTTTAAATATGCTTCCTGGATTTGAAGGTGTCTCAACTGAAACTATAAGTTCTGAAAATTTAACTAATAAATTAAATGGTGAAATTACAACCCTTTTAAAAGGTACTTATAATGACAATGGTTCCAAGACAGATTCTTATGTTAAAACTCCTACTAATCTAAGTTTTGATTATTATTTTGATTCATTTACAACTAAAAAGTCTAATCAAATTAATAATACTATAACATCTACTACAACTTCTTCATCTACTACAACTTATGATTATGATAAATCTGGCTTGAATGTTTATTTGATGACATATTATTTCCCAACTCTTTCTACTAAGGAAGAAAAGGCATTAAGTTATTTCCAAAATTTTGTTTATAACGAAGTTTTCAATTTGAATGCGTCAGGAAAGATGCAAAACTACCCACATTCATTCATGTTTTTATCTCAAGATACTATTGCTATTTATATTTTCAATTTAAATAGTTATAAAAATATGAATTATACATCTACTTTCTCTGGAAAGTTAAATGATGCTTTTGCTTCTGTTACTTCTGATACAAACTTTATTTCTTTCTTAAATAAAGGAAATGATTCGATTTCTATTAATGATTTATATACTAATTTCCGTTATACATTGAATGACTCTGCTAAGGCTACTGCTATTCATACTGTTTGGATGAATATTTTGATGCTTTCTTGCATTGATTTAGGAACAGTTTTAGTTGCTACTATTATTCTTCTTATCATGCATAAGCGCAAGAGTTCTATTATGAGAGATGTCAATTTCTTCAACACTCTTATCGAAGCTACTACTTTCTTCCTCACTCCTGCTATTTTAGCTATGGCCGTTGGATTCTTTAATACTTCATGGTCTTATATGCTCATCATTGGTGGTGTCCTTATTCGTATTGTTTGGAGTTCTTCTAAACTTATGCCGCCTGTTGGTGCAGAGCAAGATAAACCTTTATATCAAGCTCGTTCTTAATTTAAAATCAAGTCTATTGTTAGGTGTTAAATGACAATAGACTTTTTAAATATGTATTTTTACTTGTGTTAAATAATTTAACAAAAATTAAAAAAACTAATTTAAAAAGCTATTTAACTATTTAAACTACTATCTAATATGTGTGTTAAAATACTTTCTATGGATAAAAAGATTAAGAAAAAATATTTTTTGTCATCGATATTTTGTATTCTCTCATTAAGCGTTGGTGTTTTAGGCGGCATTTTAATTTATAAATATGCTATTTTGTCTAACACAGAAAGACAGCTTTTAGATGAATACAAACTTTTGAGTGATGAGTGGTTATATGGCAATGAAGAGGAATATTTAAAAGATTATATTCTTTCAGGGGCTATTTCATCTCCTGCAACTGCAAGTGATGATCCATATACCTTTTATACATCTAATGTTTCTCAACAGAATCTTTCAACTTCATATAAAGGATTTGGTTTCTCAAGTCGATATTATGATGGGTATTTATATATTACTAACGTACATGATGGCGATGGTGTTATGGCATCTCCATCTAGTGGAAAATTAGAAATAGGCGATATTGTCATAAAAGCTAAGAGAAATTCTGATACTTCATATTTTGAGTTTAAAACACATACTAGGAATGAAATTTCTGAATATTTGAATGATTCAAATTATGTGAATGAAACATATGAAATTTGTTTTATTCACAACGGTGAAGAGAAAAAGGCATTTTTAAAACAAGCTGGATTTAATCAAAATACTAATGAAGTAGTTCAATACCCTAATGAACAAAATGATTATACAATGATGATACGCATTGACACATTTTTAGGTAACCCATATTTCAGCATTAAATCGACTTTAGAAAGCCAAGTGAAGAAGCATAAGATAAATAAGCTAGTTTTTGATCTTCGCGAAAATGGCGGGGGCTATGTTGACCAAGCGGCTAATTTAGCAAAACTATTTGTAAAAAAAGGCACAATGATTTATCAACTTATCAATAAAGATGGTAAAGTCACTTCTTCAAGTTATCAATCTTCAGAACCAGAGTTTGAAATTGAAAATTATGGTATCATTATCGATTCAAATTCAGCTTCTGCCAGTGAGATATTCACTCTTAGTATGAGGGCAGGGACTTCATGCAGTGTTTATGGAATCAAATCCTATGGAAAGGGAATTGCTCAAAATCTCAAGCAATATTCAAATGGTTCAGTTGTAAGATATACATCTAACTACGTATATGGTCCTAAAAAAGAAAATGAAACATTAGTTCAAGATTCTTCTTTGCCATACTCATATGATGATGCCATTTGCATTCATGGAAGCGGAATTACTCCCGACTACGTTTATAACATCTCGTTTGGTGATTACACAACACTTATCAATGCTTATGACTATACGACTACTATTGGAATCAGCGAATCTGCGATGAAATATTTTTTGAAGGTTCTTAATTATCTATATCCTGATAGTGGCTTTCCTTCTTCTTATTCTTCTTCTTTTGTATTTGTAGATGCTATTAAAAAGTATACAAGTATTTTGAATGAGAAATATAGTGCTAGTTATAGTCCATTTGATTCTGAAGGTAGAATGTCTAAAGATGTAAATGATAAATTCAACAAAGAAACTTATGATCGATATTTAATAGATTATGCAAATGTCACAAATATTGTTCTAGGAGAATGAAATGACAAATTTTAATCATCCATTTAAAATAGAAAGCAAGTATAGTCCAACCGGAGACCAACCAGAAGCAATCGATAAATTAGTCAAAGGATTGGAAGAAAATAAAAAATGGCAGGTTTTAAAAGGAGCGACTGGAACTGGTAAAACATTTACAATGGCTAATATAATACAAGCTGCTCAAAGGACGACACTAGTTTTAGTTCATAATAAAACATTAGCCGCACAACTATATGGTGAATTTAAAGAACTTTTTCCAACTAATAGAGTTGAATATTTCATTTCTAACTTTGATTTTTATCAACCAGAAGCTTATTTGCCTAAAACAGATACTTATATTGATAAACAAGTCGTGATGAATGATGAAATTGAAATGATGCGTGCAAGTGCAGTTAATTCTTTATTAGAAAGAGAAGATACAATTGTAGTAGCTTCAGTTGCATCAATTTACGGTCTCAGTGATCCTGAAGAATATCGTGACTTAGCTTTTACACTCCATATAGGAGAACCATTTGATATTCAAGAAATTTCAAAAAAATTGATTCAAGCTCAATATAAAAGAAATGATATGAGTTTAACTAGCGGTTGCTTTAGAGTCAGAGGAGAAGTGATGGAAATATATCCACCAAGTGGTGAGGATTATTTTATCCGTGTTTATTCTGATTTTGATGAAATCTCAGAAATTGATCAAATCAGAGATGGAACTGGTGAATTGCTTCACACAGTTGATTACTTTCCAATATTTCCAGCTCATGAACATGCAAATGGAATGGTAAGAATTCAAAAAGCATGTGCGACTATCAGAGAAGAACTAAATGAAAGACTTAAATATTTTGATGAGAATGGAAAATTACTGGAGAGTGAAAGACTGAAGATGAGAACAGAGCACGATTTAGATGCTCTAGCAGAATTTGGAATGTGCTCAGGTATTGAAAATTATTCTCGTCACTTTGATGGCAGAAAAGAAGGTGAAACTCCGTATACATTATTGGATTATTTTCCTAAAGATTTCTTATGTTTTATCGATGAATCACATGTCACTATCCCTCAAATTGGAGGTATGTATAACGGCGATAGAGCAAGAAAAACAACGCTTGTTGAATACGGATTCCGTTTACCATCCGCTCTTGACAATAGACCTTTGAAGTTTGAAGAATTCGAAAAAAAGATGAACAATGTCATCTGCACTTCAGCAACTCCAGGTGATTATGAATTAAAGCAATGCGATAATAAAACAGTGGAACAGATAATCAGACCAACTGGACTTTTAGATCCTATTATAGAAGTTAGATATAATACAAATAATCCAGTTTATGATTTGATGAAAGAGATAGAAGATAGAATCAAAAAAGATGAGAGGGTATTAGTCGTTACTCTCACAGTTAAAGATGCTATGAATCTGACTGATTTCTTTAAGTCTCACGATATTAAAGTAGCTTATTTACAGCACGAAATTCTAACGCTACAAAGAACTGAAATTATCTATAAATTGAGAAAAGGTATCTATCAAGTATTAGTTGGTATCAATTTATTAAGAGAAGGCTTAGATATTCCGGAAGTATCCCTTATCGCAATTTTAGATGCAGATAGAGAAGGATTTTTGAGAAGCAACAGATCATTAACTCAAATCGCTGGTCGTGCGGCTAGAAATAGTAAAGGTAAAGTTATCATGTACTGTGATTCTATTTCTGATGCTATGCAAATGACAATTGATGAGACCGAACGAAGAAGAAAGATACAAATCAAATATAATGAAGAACATGGAATCACACCAAAAACTATCATAAAAGAAATTCAGCCTCCAATTCATATGGTTGATGACAAAGCAAATATCAAACATAAAGATAATGGTAAGATGACAAAGAAAGAGATTGAATTCCAAATCAAACAATTGACAAAAGAGATGAATCAAGCAGCAAAAGATTTGGATTTTGAAAAAGCAGCTCAACTGAGAGATGAAATATTAGAATTAAAAGCAACTTTATAGAAAGCAAAAAACGTGCATGAAATTTTGCACGTTTTTATCTTCAACTATTTTTGCTCATCGTTGATATTTTTTGGCGAATCTATAACAGCATCTTGAATGACATTTGAATTAGCTTCTAATGTCTTATTGTATTGAAGATTCATCTCAGTAATAGCGAAGGAAAGAGAAAGAATCACATATCCTAAAATTAAGAAAATTACAGCGACTAACATATTTGAGATATGACCTGATAATGTACCATTATTCGATTCTTTAACTTCGATTGTATTTCTTTGGGAACTTGAATAAATTGTACGGTATAAAGAAGAAGCAGTTTTTGTATCATTAGTTAAATAAGTATAGAAATTTAACAATGTTTTTTTATAAGCTATGCAACCTTTTGACCAATCTGTTTCATCACTAGACGAAGAGATATATTCATTTAATTTATAGAGATAGTTATTTGTATCAGTACTCTTTGTTATTGTGACATTATTGTTATTATCGATTGTACAATTGTATCCGATTTGAGTCAGTTCAGAAATCATATTGCTTTGTTCTAATTGAAGTTCTTTGATTTGATCAGTCAGTTCAGTTATTTGGACTGCTATTTGTTCACTTATACCATCTTTACCACTATTGATTTGAATGAGTTTATCAAGTAAGGCAGTATCAGTATTTAAAGTGGAAGCTAGTGATATGAATCTCTTTTCATAGGAAGCTTTTAAATCTTCATATTCATAAATTTTTTGCTTTGCTTCTTCTTTATTTGAGATATTAACAAATTTATTTGTTACAAGTTGGCCAGATATGATATTGAATTGATTGTTGGAATAGTTGTCGACATAATCTGAATAATAAGAAGATAATGTTTTATTATTGATGATTGTGTTAGAACCAATCTTAGTAACCATAGATGTATAATCATCTACCAAATTTTCATATTGGGAATTTAATTTTTCAACCATTCTATCAAATGATAAGGAATTGAATGATATGGAATCTGGCAAGCAAGTTGAAAAAGAGAAAGAAGAAATAGCTGTTTTTGATCTTTCGATTTCATAATTGATTAATGATTTAATGAAGTTTCTAGCTTCATTTGTGGTCTTAAAAACTCCTGGTTTAGTAGTAAGAATATAAGTCGAATATGTTTTAACAGTTGTTGATACACCATCAACAAGTTCAGTTTTTTCGGTAGGAGAAATTGTAAAAGTATTTTTCTCCATCAATTTATCATATGTGTACTTATAACTTGAATTTTGAGCTAGGACAGCTTCAATGTTATCTTTTGAAATCAAATCAGTAGCTCTATACACAGAACCATCTAAATAAGCTGTTCCATCTTCATTAAGAGCTAAAGCTGGTGTGATTGTTGTGGTTAAAGTTTCTTTGGCTGGATTATAGATGAATTTAGCACCAACGAATCCTAGGATACCAAAGACTAATGAACCGCCTAATAACCACCATTTAAAATGGTTGATTCCTTTTCCATAGATAGACCAACTTAAATGTGGTCCTTTTTTGTTTTCGTGTTCATCTTTTTGAACAATAATGACTCTATTTTTTAAATCTGACATGTAATACCTCAATATAATTTAATTGAAACTGATAAATTATAACATTTTTTATTTTTTAGATTAATACCTCATTATTTTTTGAATGACCATAATCAATAAAAACAGGGGATAAAATGATGAAATAGAATAAGAATACTTCTGAACCACTGCTTAGTAAGAATAACATTCTAGGTTCGAAGAAAGAATAAATGCAAAGAATTAAGAATACTGGATAATAAACTGCACATTCTTTTTGTTTCTTTTTAAATACCAAATAAGAAATACAATATAAGACGTAACTATCACAAAGTAGAATTCCTAATAAACCGATTAAACCATAGTGAGCTAACGTTTCCATATAGCAGTTATGGGTTGTCCAAAGGACTTCAAACCCAATTTGAGTTTCAAAATTCATATAGAGACTTGTGAATGGAATTCTACCATAACCGAATATCCAACGAGATATAGGTTGATTTTTAAACATCGCTTGAGCAATATAGAAATGATTGATTCTAAAGTCTAAAGTGTTATGATTTTTAAATTTGTCTAAAAAACCATTTTTGATAAGCAAATAAGAAACAATAGAGATTGCAATTAATGATAGAACAATGACAATTAAACAAATCAAACTATTGAATTTATGACTTTTAAAATTGGTAAAAATATAAATAAAGGAAGTCAAAGTAAAAGATAATAGTATCAATGCAACAGAAGCTTTTGAAAAGATAAGAATTGTACAAACTAAGAAAAATAATGTTAAAAAGTAGAAAAGAATATTATGATGTTTAGAAAAAAATATTAGAGATGAAAATGAAGCTAAAAGCAAAAAGAAACCAAACATATTTTTGTGATTTGCAAGAGATTGAATATTTGCAATTTCAACAACTTTTTTTAATAAGTATTTAAAGTTGTTATCCCATTTCCAGCCTTCATTTATAAATGAATAGATAATTAATACAAAGGCAATAATAATTGGCACAAATAAAGCTAATCTAAATATAGGTACAACATAATTTGAAAGTGTTTTAACATATGTAAAAACAAAAATAAAATAAGAACCTAACAAGAGTAAAGCTATAGATTCATAAATTTTTCCGCTTATTTCTAATCCACTATAAGATACTGTAATTGATGAATTAAAGGTTTCGTTTTCAATAGGAGAAATATATGTATAATCTCCTTTAGGTGAAAAGAAAAATAAACCAATAACACTGCCAATAAATAATATTATTCCAATTGTTGTGATTATTTTATTTGGTAATACTTTTGTTTCTTTATATCTAAAAATAAAAAATAATAATAACAAAATTAAGAAAAACAAAAACAAAGGTACCGCTACATACCAATTCGGAACAGTATTATATTGTAATAAATATTTACCAATTAAGATTCCGTTTTGAGAATATAGCTTTTCTGGTGTGTCAGCAACAACAAGAGTACCAATTGATAATATGCCTGTTAATAGTGATAAAACAATTAAAATTGAAGTATCTCTGATATCTATGAATCTTTTTCTTCTGTCGTCTTTTAATAAATCTTTAGTTAATATCCAATTATAATTTGCCATAAATTTCCTTATTATTTATCGTATCTCTCCATCCACTTCATATATTCGCCACTTTCCACATGACTTAACCATTCTTGATTATCAAGATTCCATTTGATAGTTTCAACTATACCTGTATCAAATGTATGTTCAGGTTTCCAACCAAGTTCAGTTTCTATCTTTGTAGGATCCATTGCATATCTTAAGTCATGACCTGGTCTATCTTTTACATAAGTGATCAATGATTCTGGTTTATTTAATGCTTTTAAGATAGTCTTAACAACTTCTAGATTTGTTCTTTCGTTATGACCACCAATATTATACACTTCACCATCTCTGCCATTTCTTACAACTAAATCAATTGCAGTACAATGGTCGCCTACATATAACCAGTCTCTGACATTTTCTCCATTACCATAGATAGGTAGTGGTTCATCTCTTAATGCTTTTTGTATCATCAAAGGAATGAGTTTCTCAGGGAAATGATACGGTCCATAGTTATTTGAACATCTAGAAATAGTTACAGGAAGTCCGAATGTTCTATGATAAGCAAGAACTAATAAGTCAGCACTTGCTTTAGATGCGCTATAAGGACTTGATGTATGGATTGGTGTTTCTTCAGTAAAGAACAAATCAGGTCGATCAAGAGGAAGATCACCATAGACTTCATCAGTTGATACTTGATGATATCTCTTGATTCCATATTTTCTACAGGCATCCATAAGGACTTGAGTACCTAAGATATTTGTTTTTAAGAATATCTCTGGATTTTCAATACTTCTATCGACATGCGATTCAGCAGCAAAGTTCACAACATAATCAAAATGTTCTTCTTCAAATAATTTATAGACTGCTTCTCTATTACATATATTTTCATGAACAAACTTGAAGTTTGGTTTATCCATGATAGGTGAAAGTGTTTCCATATTTCCTGCATATGTAAGAGCATCAATACATACATATTCATCATCTGGGTATTTATTTACCATTATATGAAGGAAGTTTCCACCGATGAAACCAGCTCCTCCAGTTACTAAGAATTTACTCATGATCCTTTATCTCCTTTAAATATCTTTTAAGTGCATCACGCCAATCAGGAAGTCTATTAAATCCATTCTTATCTAAAGAAGATTTCGACATCCTACTATTGAGTGGCCTATCTGTTTGATTTGGTACTAACTTCTTATATTCTTCTGTTGTCACATCATGAACTATGACATTCTTATTTGCTAGTTTAAATATCTCTCTAGCAAATAAAGCCCAGGAAATGAATCCTTCATTGGTTGCATGATAAATACCATATTTATCCGTTACTATCATATCACATAATAGCTTACTTAAATCATATGTATAAGTGACAGAACCAATTTGATCACTTACAACATTAAGTTCAGTCTTACGCATATCAGCAAGTTTTAACATCGTCTTAACAAAATTATTTCCATTGATACCAAATACCCAAGAAATACGAATAATGAAATATTTATCTAGTGTATTTTTTACAAAGTCTTCACCTTGTGATTTTGTAACACCATATGTTGAAAGACCACCTTTAGGACTATCAACTTCAAATGGAGTCTCTCCCTTACCATCAAAGACATAATCAGTAGAGATATAGACCATCTTAGCATTTACTTCTTTACAAGCCTCTGCAATATACTTAGGACCTAAGGCATTAACTTTGTATACTGCATCTTTATTTTCTTCTGCTTTATCAACTTGAGTCCAAGCCGCATTATGCATGACAACATCAGGTTTGTAATCACTGATGAATTTATGAACTTGAGCTTCATCAGTGATATCAAGTTCAGATCGATCAATACCTAAGACATTGGTATAACCTCTTTCCTTCAGTTCTCTTACACAATCATATCCTAATTGTCCTTTAACACCAGTTACTAATATTTTTATATCTTTATTCACTGTATTCCCTCCCTTAGAGATTTATGATTTCTTTCCAATTTAATTGATTTAATTGTTCAGTTGGAAATCCTAATGAATCATAAATTTTATTTATATCTATAGCTTTCAATTTATTCTTTAGATTATCAAATATTAATACTAAACTATTATAGAATTCTTGAAACACTTCTTTTGATAATAAATATTTAAATATTATTACTGCAGAAAATAAATTAGATTTACCTAAATGATATTCATTATTATCTTTTGTGATATTTAATTTTTGATGAATATCAGTATCAACAATTTTTTATTAAAATCATGTATTCTTTAAAACAACAATCTATAATCATTAGCACAAACGTTTCTATACATATTCAGTGTTTGTAAGAATGATTTATATTCTTTTATAGTAATAGAATATTTGTTTGCAATCATTAGTTTTTGATTATATTTCATATTTAAATAAAATGTTTTAATCAAATTAAAATCAAATGTATTCACTAATACCAAAATAGGTAATGGTTCATTCATACTTTTAAAATGACCAACCATATCATCCCTACTATTTTCTATAATAGAATTTATCTTATCAATCATATCAGTTATATATTGTGAATTCACATTTGAATTAAATGCTTTTTCATCTAAATGCTGATATGGTCCTTCTTCATTTCCAAAAACATAAGCAACATTTGTTCTGAGAATATCTTCAAGTAGAAGAATATATCTTAAGAATAAATGTCTTAATTCTCTATTAAACAAATATACATCATATACTTCTTCAAAGAATAAATTATCAATATACTTCTCTTCTTTAGAGTCTTCTATTACAAATAAATCTTTGAATGCATTTATTATATTGTAATAATTAACATTATTTAAAACATCTTTAGCGAATTTAACGCTTTTAAATTTCATTCCTCGAGATTTTAAAACATTAATTTGTTGATTTATAGTACAAAACTGTTTCATTAATATCCCATCCCTTAAAATAAAAAAGATGAGTATCCATTCTTGCCATTAATTAGTGCATCGCTTACTCTTTTTCTAAGAACTTCAAACTCATCACTGATCAATAATATTTTATAATTGTCAATCAATTTTTTGATTATATTATTTAACTGTGCTACTTAAGCTTAAAATTCATGAATAATTATTAGAACTCTATCTTGGTATCTTTCAGTGATTTATGTACTTTATCCTTTTCAGATAATAATACTTCACCTTTATATGGCCATTCAATACCAACATCAGGATCGTTCCACATTATTCCACCTTCATCTTCAGGATGATAGAATTCATCACACTTATAGCAGAAAGTTGCTGTCTCACTAAGTACAACAAATCCATGAGCAAAACCTCTTGGAATCATGAATTGATTTCCTTTTTCAGCAGAAAGAATAACTCCCTCCCACTTGCCATAAGTAGGAGAGCCTTTTCTTAAATCAACACAGACATCAAAGACTTCTCCTTCAATACATCTGACAAGCTTTGCTTGTGGATATGTCTTTTGGAAATGAAGACCTCTAAGAACTCCTTTTTTTGATTTAGATTGATTATCTTGAACAAAGTTATAATCAAGTCCTGCTTCTTTAAATGATGCTTCTTTATAGGTTTCCATGAAGTATCCTCTATTATCACCATACTTCTTTGGTTCTATGATATATACATCCTTAATGGATGTTTCTATAAAATTAAAATTACCAACTTGTTTACTCATATTTAATTACCATAATATCTTACCTTTCCTTCGGAGACATTCTTTAAATGTTTTCCATAGTCATTCTTTTCCATAGATTTAGCTGCTTCCAAAAGTTGATCTTTGCTTATCCAACCATTCACATAGCTAATTTCTTCAAGACATGCAATTTTTATACCTTGATGTGTTTCTATCATTTTTACATAATCGGATGCTTCAACTAAAGAATCATGTGTTCCTGTATCTAACCAAGTATAACCTCTACCTAAGGTAGAAACATGCAATTTATGTTGTTCAAGATAATAGTTGTTTAGAGTTGTGATTTCATATTCGCCTCTAGCAGATTTTTTGATATGCTTTGCTACTTCACTTACTCCTTTAGGATAGAAATATAATCCTGTTACACAGTAATTTGATTTAGGATTCTTTGGTTTTTCTTCAATGGAGAGAGCATTTCCCTCTTTATCAAGTTCGACAATACCAAATCTTTCAGGATCTTTTACTTGATATCCAAAGATTGTTGCAACACCATTATTTGCTCTTTCAATTGAGTTTGTAAGGTGTTTGATGAGTCCAGCCCCATGATAGATGTTGTCACCTAAAATCATTGCTACAGGTTCGTCTTGTATAAATTCTTCACCTAAGACAAAAGCTTGAGCAAGTCCATCTGGTGATGGTTGTACCTTATAAGAAAGATGAATACCAAATTTAGAACCATCTCCTAATAATGCTTCCATTCTTGGGAGATCTACTGGAGTAGAGATGATAAGAATATCTCTGATGCCTGCTAACATTAAAACGCTTAATGGATAATAAATCATCGGTTTATCATAAACCGGAAGTAACTGCTTAGAAGTGACTAAGGTAAGTGGGTATAAACGTGTTCCACTACCACCTGCTAGAATGATACCTTTCATAAGAAAATGCTCCTTAAACTATGAAAATTTCAATAATAATATTATAATAGTTTTATGAAAAAATTAGAAGCTATCGTATTCCTTTATGAAGGAAAGCAATATATCGAATCCTGTTTAAGTGAATTTGTAAATCAAAAAACACCAAGTTATGAAAAAAAGTTGAGGTTTATTTTAACTGATACAAATGATGGGTCTAAAGAATTTTTAGAAGAAATGAAAGCTGATTATGAAGTCATTTCTCCAAAAGAATTTAACCATGCTTTGACAAGAGAAAAAGCTATTTATTCTTCAAATGCTGATGTTGTTGTTTTGCTTACTCAAGATGCAAGAATGGTCAATGATGATTGTTTAGAAAAATTAGCCAATTGCTTAGATGATGAAATAAAATTTGCCTATTTGAGACAGATAAATAATAACTGGACTATCGAAAGATATACAAGAAAGTTTAATTATCCAAAAAAATCCTTAGTTAAAGATAAAAATATGATTGGTGAATTAGGAATTAATACTTTTTTTGCCTCAGATACATGTTCTGCAATTGATAAAGCGTATTTTATTTCTGTTGGTGGATATGATTCGAAACCACAAAAAACAAATGAAGATATGTATTATGCGCATAAGGTTATTTTAAATGGAAAAAAAGTAAAATATTGTGCAGATACATATGTAGAACATACTCATAAATTCACATTAAAGCAATTAGAGAAAAGATATGAATTATTTGGTATGTTTTTCAAAGAAAATCCAGAAATTGGTAATTATGCATCTAATGGTTCTGGACTCAAATTAGCATTTAAAATTGTTGGTAATATCTTAATCAATTTTAATATTCCTGCCTTGATTATGTTTGTCCCAAATATGTTAGCTAGATATATTGGCAAAAAGAAAGGCCAAAATTCATGAAAGGAATTATTAAAAAATGAAGAAAGTTTTAGTATATTTAGCCACTTATAATGGTGAAAAATATTTAAAAGAACAATTGAATTCTATAATAAATCAGAAAAATGTAGATGTCCATATTTTGATTAGTGATGATAAATCAAATGATTCTACTATTCAAATAATTGAGGATTATATTAAGAAATATTCAAATATTTCTTTAATAAAGAATGAAAAAAATGTTGGTTACCGTATGAATTTTATGAATATGATACATGCTGATTTAAAAGAAGAATATGATTATTTTTCTTTTTCTGATCAAGATGATGTATGGTTAGAAAATAAATTGGAATGGGCAGTTTCTTTGTTAGAAAAACATGATGATAATACACCACTTTTGTATTCGTCTAATCTTCAAGCTGTAGATGAAAATTTAAATTTTATAAAATTGATGTTTGCAGATGAAGATTTAAATACTGATGAATATCAAAGATTTTTAGAGAATACAGCTACTGGTTGTACTTGTGTTTTTAATAATAAACTTCGTGAGAAAATTTTAAAATTTCCAATAACTGAATTAAAAGAACCTCATGATGAAATCGTTGAAAAAATAGCTATTGCTACTGGAAAATATATTTTTGATTCGAAATCATTTATTTTATATCGTCAACATCAAAGTAATCAAATTGGTGTTAATGATAAAGGTAAAAGTAAAAAACATTTAGATATGTTGCTTGGAAAAACAAAGATGTACCATAGTTATATTGCTTCATTGATTTTTGATATTTATAGTGGTGAGATGTGTTCAAATGAAATGAAAACATTTGTTTACAATATAGGTAAGTATAAACAAAAACTTTCATTTAAATTTAAAGTTTTATTTCAACATAAATATAAAAAATCAAATTTCAAAAAGACAATTTTATTAAAAGCCGCGGTTTTATTTTCAAGATATTGATATGGAAGATGGAATATTTTCGATGAATTCGTTCTTATCTTTCTCGGATTCAAAAATTAAATAGAAAGTATTTGAATCGGGTTTTTCTATTATTGCAGAAATTACGAGATATACCATATAGAATGATGAACCGGAAAATGAAATGGTATTATCGAAAAAAGTCATTGCAGCTATAATTGTTAAACCTCCACAGCAAGCCAAAAAATGCTTGCTGTTTTTTTTGCACAAATATGCAAATACAAAGATAAACATAGCGAGTTCTAAATAACTTAAAAACATTCCAACAAAGCCACCATATTTAAAACAGCCAGCATACATAGATGATACTGTTAAATTTTCAATAGGCAAATATAAAGAAGAATCATATTGTGGCCATATTCTTTTTGAAATATAATCTGGAATCAGTTGAGATAATAAACCTTGAAACGAGTATTCAACAGGAATATTTTGTTGATTATATAAGAGATTTCCTAAAGGTGTATCTATATAAACTAATCCCCAAGAGAAATCTTTTAAAAAGTAATACTCCGTTCTAAGATGTGCTATTTGAATGATTTGGGAAGAATCATTCCATTTAGAGTTCATTCGTATATTTCCTAATACATTAAATGCATATAGTCCGATGATTGCAAGTGCTAAAAATAATAGAACTAATTTAAGTGTGAATTTTCTTTTTGAAAGCCAGATTACAAAACTGATAAGTACGCAAGTTAAAATTCCGCCTCTAGAATAGACTAATAAGAATCTGAAATTTATCATCAAAAGGATTAATAAATTTTGAATTCGTTCCTCTTTATTTCCATAGACCCATTTAGCAGAGGTTATGGTGTTTAAATAAACAAAAAAACTTGTAATTGCAAAAGATAATGTTGGTATACCAAAGTCTTTATATGATGACATTGATGACCTGATATTTAATAGTGGTATTTGTTTAGAATATAGAATTTCTAAGAATGTTAATAAATAGCCAATTAGTATCAATATTCTTGATGGATTTGATTTTTTTAAATTGATAAAAGTTAACTTATTTAAAAACTTTTTATTGAAAATAATACCTAAGATAATTGAAAGAATTATTGTTAAACTTAAAAATAAGAACATTTCAATATTTAATGCTGGATATATCGTTGTTAAGTTTAAACAGTGTATTAAAAGAACAACAATCCACGTTAAAGCGAACCAAAAAAAAGGATTAAGTGCTTCTTTAAATTTTATAGTATTTTCAAAGGGATTATAATTTTTCATAATTTTCTTTTATTTTTTCGACATAATAATTCATTGAATCATCATAAATATCGTTTTTGTCATGTTCTTCAAATTGTTTTAAATCCCGAAGACCATTTTGGTCTGCATAGCCTCTATTTCTTTTGATAAGAAATTCTTCTTTTGATTTTGTGAAGTAATGGTTGATGCGTATGGTTTTGAGTGAAGAAAAATCATTATTTAAGGCCTCGGTTACGATTTTACCATTTATATCGTAGGCTTTATAGCCTTCAAGATAACAAGCATAGTGTGGATTTTGAAATCCTAAAACTCTTCTAGGATTTACAATAGTTTTAATATGTTTGTTTTTTTCAAAATTATCTTGTGCATGATATTTAAATCTATTTAAAACAAGATCGTTCTCTTTTTTTTCTTTGTTTGATGAGCCATAAATCATCCAATTTATTGCTAAACCGCCAGCCTTTTTATATTTTAAAAAGAACGAATTTAAAAGAGATAAAAAATTTTTGTTTTCAGAATAAACAAATTCATCAATGTCTAAAATTGCTAAAAATTTTGTTGTATTCCTATATTTATTAATACAATCGTTATAAGCATCCATTTGTCTTGCAATACCGGGCATATTTATTATTTCAACAGTATTATTTTCGATGTAAGGTTTTAATACAGCTAAATAATCATCAGTACTGTTGTTATTGTATAAATAAAATTTAGTTACCCCAATCAATTTGTGGTATTCAATCCACTCTTTTAAATAAGGGCTTTCATTTTTGAATATTGAGACAATTGAAAGTTCATTGTCATATTCTTCTTTTTCTTTACTTTTGAACAAATTCCAACCTATGCAGCTGATAAAAGCGATTGGAAAGTGAAGGAAATCGCAAATTTTTCTTGTTTTTAAGTTTTCAATTTTTTTATGAGATTGTATAACTGATTTTAATCGATAAATACTTGCTGGTTTTAAAAAATTCATAAATTATTTCCTTAATTTCTTACAAATCTTAGTTTTAAAAACTTTTAAATAACATGTAACTATTTCTTCTTTGAAGAGTAACATACAAATCAAATAAATCATTCCGCCAACTATAATAAGAAGTATTGCCATAACGAGATTAGAAAATTTGTTTGCTAAGAATGATTGGATAAAATAACAACCTATAAGCATAATTAAACAAGAATCAAAACTTTTTATAAAAGTATTTTTTGCAATTGAAAGATGTAAATCTTTTTTTGAAAAAATAATAAATAAGATACAAAGTATAATTTCTGTAATTGAATATGCGATGCAAGTTCCTTGTATTCCAAAGAATTTTGTAAATGTAAAGCATAAAATAATATCAATTACAAATGATATTATATACAAGATATTTCTTTTCCATAGTTGACCAGTTGGAACAAAATAGATGACACCAATAATTGCAGTAAGTGGAGCAAAAAATAATCTAGGTAATAACAAATATACTAATTGAACACTAGACTCATATTCAGTACCAAAAAATCCAGTTGTAAAATATGGATTTATGATGAATAATCCAAACAGAGCAGGAAGAGTGAATGCAAAAAATAATTTTAACGTTTGTTGCGTTTTATTTTGAATTTCTTCTTTATCATTTATTGCATATAAATAAGTCATTCTTGACATCATAATATTATCGATTGAATTAATCATTGTGATTACTAATGTCACCAATTTATCTGCTTGTTCGTAATAACCGCTTTGTAAAGAATTATTAGTAATGTTTCCAATAAATGTTTTTGGAATCAACGGAAAAATAGTGACTGCAGCAGTAGGAATAAAATAAATAAATCCATGTGTAATGTGTTTTAAAAAATGAAAATCTTTAAAAAATGGTTTTGATATCTTTCTATGAATTCCTATAAATGAAAATAATCCAAGAAGAATATTGCTACCACTCATTATAATGATGTAGTTTAAATAGTCATTTGATGTTCTTACAAATATGAATAAAAAAATTGTATTTAAAAGTCTTACAATAAAATTGCGAAGGCATAGTTGACCGAAATTTTCTAATCCTTGGAAAAGGAATGTTGCATCCATTCCATTTACTAAGATATTACAACCTAGGATTAAAAATATTATTTTAGTATTTAAAGGGTAGTTGTCTGTTGAAAAGAAACCACTCATTACAATTGCAACATATATTATAAATATAGTGATTGTGACAGCAAATTTTGCAAAGCATATTTCCCAAAAAATTTTTGAAAATTGTTCTTTATTATCTCTTAGTTTAGCAATTTGAGTTGTTCCATAATCTAAAAATCCAAATGCGGCAATTAAAGAGAAATAGGAAACTAATGATAATGCATAGGAATAAGAACCAATACCAGATGGAAGTAATACTCTTGATATATATGGAGAAGTAATAAAAGGAACTATTAAAACAAATATTTGATAGATTCCGTTAAAAATGATATTTAGTTTGATGTTTTTTGTTTTCTTTATTGTTTCATTCATAATTATAATTATATCAACTTTTTTTGATAAAAAAAGGAGTGAAAAAGTATCATAGACATAAAAAAACTAGCATCACGCTAGTTCTTTTATATTATTGAGCGCCTTCGTGTTTTAAAACAGCAGGAACTGTCAATGCGATTAGTTTTAAATCGTAGAAAACACTTCGATTATCAACATAGGATAATTCTTTGAGTTGACGATCTCCTGATTCATAAGTGCAGTTACTTCTTCCGTATACTGCCCAACATCCTGTTAATCCTGGTTTTACTGAAAGAAGAACTCTCATCTGATAATGAGTATAGTTTTCCTTCATTTCGTGTCTACTTATTGGTCTAGGACCGACAATTGATAAAGAACCTGCAAAGATATTGAATAATTGTGGAAGCTCATCTAATGATGTCTTACGCAATATTTTACCGATTTTAGTAATACGAGGATCATTATCTAATTTTCGATCTTTGAGCCATATTTGAAGTTGTTCTGGAGTCAAATATTTTTCGATATTTTCTTCAGCATCGATATACATAGTTCTAAATTTATAAACCTTGATTGTTAAACCATGTAATCCAATTCTAGAATCTTTGAAGAAAACAGGACCTTTGCTTGATAATTTTACAAGTAATGCGATGAAGAGAAATAAAGGGCTTAAGATGATGATTGCTAAGCCCGAAGTAAAAATATCAAAGGTTCTTTTGATAAAATTATAGAAGTGTTTTTCCTTTGTTTTTGCTAAGCGAATTTTTCTTAAATCAATGCTATCAGTATCTCTTGAGTAGATACTAGCAATTGAAATTTCTTGTGTCTGACTAATCATAATTCTTTTTTTCCTTACTTTATTTGTACGACGAAATATTTGATAACTATTATGAATTATAGTTAAATCTTATAAATTTTAAAGAAAAACTGAAAAAATAATAGAATTTTTATATATAAAGTGCTTACATGCATGTTAATTCATACATTTTGAATGGAAAAACTAATTTTTAAATTTTCTAATCTATTAAATAAATGTAATTTTTATTTAGAAATGTGATAAACTTTTAAAGTTATGAATAAAAAAAATAAATGGTGGATGTATATTTTCCCTATCGTATTTTTCTTTTTATCAGTTTTGATCATTGTTGAAGGATCGATGTCTGGAAATAAATCTTCAGCTCAATCTAAACATTTCGCAGTTATCTTTGATTCAGGACCAAAAAATGCGAATATTATCAATCCAGAATCTTTAAAGATGGAAAAAGAAGAGTATTCATTACTCATTGGAGATAGTATAAATTTAAATCCAGTATTCACACCAAGTGATACTACTGATAAAAGAGTTAAATATAATATCCTAGATAACTCTGATTGTGTTTCCATATCTAATGATAAATTGATAGGTATCAAAGAAGGAAAAGCTGATATTGAAGTTATCAGTGAAGCTAATTCTTCTTTGAAGTTTCAATTTGTTGTTGATGTAAAAAAAGAAAAAATAAATGAATTAAAAGGTACTTTTAAGAAGAATGATCTCATCAAAGGAATGACAACAAAATTTGAAGTTACTTCAAATAAAGAAGATATGACACTTGATGAAATTACCTTTGTTTCAACAAATACTGATGTAGCAACAATTGATACTTTTGGAATCATCAGAACTGAAAATATTGGAACAACTGATATATATGCTTACTCCAAAGAAGATAAATCAATAAAAACTGATAGAATTACTTTAAATGTAATTGATGGTAAATTTTTCCCAACAACCTCAATAAATTATGATTTTGAAATATCGATATATGTTGGAGAAGAAAAACAAATCGTTCCTACCTTTAATAAAGATTGTTCGGATACTTTATTTAGTATAGTGAGTGATTCTGAAAATATATATTCTAAGGATGATTGTATCTATTCCAAAAAAGAAGGTACATATGAAGTCTCATTAGTAAGCATCAATAATCCAGGTGTAAAAACTGCTTTTACTGTTAATGTATTAGAAGTTAA
>CAVJWL010000028.1:0-20615 GCA_963653505.1 uncultured Prevotellaceae bacterium | reverse complement strand
GATGTTTTTTCTTTATCATTTTTTAAATAAATGGTATTATGTTAGTCGTATATAATTAGTAGGTACTAACAATGAAATCAAAAAATCCAAGAATGACAGATAAGAAATATAGCTCTGAGATTTATATTGTCGATGAGATGATTGCTTTATATTGTAAGAAAAAACATAAATCAAAACATCATGAGATGTGCAGTGATTGCAAAGAATTATCGGATTATTGCCATTATCGTTTATCTTTATGCCCATGGGGGGATAAGAAACCATTTTGCTCGAATTGTACGATTCACTGTTACAATAAAGAACACAGAGAAAGAATCAGACAAGTAATGCGTTTTTCAGGCCCTAGAATCATGTTCAGCCATCCGATTTTAGCTTGTAAACATGTCATTCAAACTAAAAAGGAAAAGAAGAGATTAGCGAAGAAAAATGCGGAGAAAAAAGATGGAAAATAAAAATGAATCAAAAGTGGTTAAGAGCAAAGTAGTTCGAATTTTATTTTTGATCGTCGGATTTATCTCTTTAATTTTAGGTACTATCGGTATTATCATTCCGATTCTTCCTACTGTTCCTTTTTATCTTTTGACTGCTTTTTGTTTTGTCAGAGGTAGTAAAAGATTTGCTGATTGGTTCTTGAATTCTAAACTCTATAAAAATCATATTGGAAATTTTGCAAATCATAGAGTTATGACAATCTATGGAGAATTGATTCTTTTATCATGTGTTTCAGCAATGCTTATGGTATCCATGTGGTTTGTCAATAAATTAGCTGTCAGTATCATCTTAACTATTCTTATAGCATGTAAATATAGTTATTTTGTTTTTAGAATCACACCTATCGGTAAAAAAGAATATATAAAAATAAAAGAAGAAGATAAAAGACTTGAAGAAAAGCGTCTTTTAAATCAAAAGAAGGTGGAAAATGATTGATAAAGATTTGTTAGCTTATATTAAGGGTAAAAAATATCTGTTAGTTTTAGTTGTCATCTTTGCTTTTTTAGGATTAGTATCATCTGTTTCTACTACTTTCCTTTTATCTCGCAGTGTTTTTAGCTATATAAATGGGAGTGTTGATTCTGGTACTTACTATCTTCTTGGAAGTATAGGTCTTGCAATTACTTTTGTTTGCTTCTACATTTTAAAAGGAAGAACTAGCAACGAACTTGCTGATTATGTCTCTGTTAAAATAAGAAATGATATCTTCAATAAATATGTGGATATAAATGGAAAGAGCAAGTTGAAAATCCAAGAAATTTCTCAACTGAGTTCTGAAGGTATTGAACAATTGAGACTTTATTATTCTTCTTATCTGCCTTCTTTTTTCTATGCGATGATCGCACCTATTTCTTTATTTGTATTATTTTGCTTCTTTTCTTATAAAGTCGCGTTGGTTTACTTGATTTGCGTTCCACTTATTCCTATGTCTATCATCATGGTTTCTAAATGGGCAAAGAAGATTTTCGCTACTTATTGGAATCGTTATTTATCATTAGGTGGCGCATATTTAGATTCTGTATCTGGAATGAAAGAACTCCTTATTTTCCATTATGATAAAAAGATGGAAGATGAGATGAAAACAAATAGTGAAGAATTCAGAAAGATAACTATGAAGGTTTTGGTCATGCAATTATGCTCGACAACTATCATGGATTTAGTCGCATATGGTGGAGCAGCTATCGGTATTGTCTTGACTCTTATCGGATTAAAAAATAGTGAAATAAGTTATCAAATCGCATTATTCTTAATTCTTGTTGGAGCTGAGTTTTTCTTGCCTATGAGAAGCTTGGGATCTGCTTTCCACATCGCCATGAATGGTGCAACTGCAGGTAAGAAAGTCATTCGTTTATTAAAAGAAGAAAATCCAAATAATGGAAACGAAAAAATAAAATCTATTTCTTTAATAAAATTAAAAGATGTTTCTTTTAAATACGATGATTCTGATTTATACGCTTTTTCAAATTTAAATATTGAATTGAACAAAGGATTTACATCTTTATTAGGTGATTCTGGTTGTGGTAAAAGTACGCTTGCAAAAGTTTTGACTAAGCAATTGCTCAATTATGAAGGAAATATTTTAATCGATGGTAAAGAACTCAGAGATATCGATAATTACGATTATCGCAAATATGTTTGTTACGTTTCAGTTGATACTTTCCTACTTCATATGTCTGTTAAAGATGCGTTTAAATTCTATAATCCTGATGTTGAAGAAGATGTGATGTGGGAATTATTAGATAAAGTATCTTTAAAAGAAAGAATCATAGATGCCGGTGGATTATCTTATGTTCCAAAAGAAGGCGCTTCTGATTTATCCGGTGGTGAGAAACAAAGACTTGTTTTGAGCTACTACTTAGTTAGCAAAAAAGAGTTTTATGTCTTTGATGAAACTACTAGCAATATTGATAGAGAAAGTGAAGATATCATCGTAAATACTATTCATTCCCTTAGCAAAGATCATGTTGTTTTATTCATATCTCATCGTTTAAGAAATGCTCTTAATGCTGATTATATCTATCTATTCTCTAACGATAAAAATATCGTAGAGAATGGTACTCCAGATGTTCTTTTAAGTCATGATGGTTTCTTTAAAACCGGTGTTGAAAATGAAAAGAAATGGGAGGAGATTTTATGAAAAAAGAATCTTTTTTCTCCCTTTTAAAAGGGATGCTTAAATTAGTCAAAGGTAAGAGATACTTAATTGTAGCTGCGGTTCTTGTTGGAACTTTAGGTTTCTTATCAAGCATGGGTATCACTTTCTTTGGTGGGTTAGGAATTTTGAAACTATTCGGTGCTGATGTTTCATTATCATTTCCGTGGATTATCGCATTGCTTTTAATCTCAGGATTCCTCAGAGGATTCTTGAGATATATCGAGCAATATCTCAATCATTATATGGCTTTCACCTTGTTAGCTATGGTTAGAAATCAAGTTTTCTCATCTTTGAGAAAACAAGCTAGCAAGGTCTTAGATGATAGAAATAAAGGCGAACTTCTTTCGATATTACAATCCGATACTGAAACTTTAGAAGTATTTTACGCTCATACAATCACTCCATTTTTCATCGCGATATTGACTGAGATTGTTGTTCTTGTCTTATTTGGAGTTTTGATTAGTTATTCATTTTCTTTAATAGCACTTGCGTTCTATTTATTGATTGGTGGGTTGACTCCTGTACTTTTCTATTTATCAAATAGAAAGTTAGGTGTCGAGTATAGAAATAAGCTTGCTGAAAGTGAAAACTGTTATTTGAATTGTTGTTATGGAATCAAAGAAATACTCTTCTTCCAAAAAGAAAAAGAAGAATCTACTTTGTTATCAAATACGACTAAAGAGATGAATTCTATAAACGATAAATTGAATGATCGTTCTCTTATTTTCTCTAGCATTGTCAATTTATTGATCATCTTAGCTGATATCACCATTATCTTTATCGGCTCTTATTTGATTAAGAATTCAACAATTCATTCATATGATTTAATCCTTGGATATTGTATGTTAGCTACTTCTTTTGGTCCAGTTGTCGCTCTTGCTAATCTTCCATCTAATCTAACGATGTCATTTGCATCGGCTAGAAGAATTCTTGCAATCATCAAAGAAAAGCCGAAGACAGTTGATGGAAATGAAAGTTTTAAGTTTGAATCTGTGACTCTCAAAGATGTCTCATTCAAATACGATAAAAAAGATATTTTAAAAGATATTTCTTTCTCGATTAAAAAGGGAGAGATTATAGGAATAGAAGGAAAGAGTGGATCTGGTAAATCAACATTGTTTAAGCTATTACTCCATTTTGAAAATGCTGATTCAGGAAGTGTATTATACAATGATAAAGACATATCTTGTTATTCCCGTGAATCAATTAGTGATAATGTAATTTTATTCTCACAATCAACATATCTCTTTAAAAACACTATTGCATATAATTTGAGAATTGCTAAACCAGATGCTACTGATGAAGAATTATATGAAGCTTTAAGAAAAGCAGGCGTCTATGAAAAAATAGCTTCGTTGAAAGATGGACTGAATACTGAAATCAATGATTTAGGTGATAATTTCTCAAGTGGTGAAAAACAAAGATTAGGTTTAGCTAGAGTATTCTTAAAAGACAGTCCACTTATTCTTCTTGATGAAGCTACTAGCAATGTCGATGGTTATAACGAAGCTTTGATTTTAAATCAATTGAAGAAACAAAAAGAAAACAAAGCGATCATCTTGATATCTCATAGAATGACAAGTCTTTCAATTTGTGATAAGGTTTATCATTTAAAGGATGGTGTATTATGTTCTTAATCGATTTTACCGATCATCGAATTATCTGCATCATAATCTCTTTAGCAATTGCAGGCGTTGCTCTTACATCAATCTTGATAAGATATTTAGTGAGAGAACGCAAAAAGAAAAAAGAGCCTGAAACAGAATAATTAGAAACAAAAACCTCTTTACAATATAAATTATTTGAAATATCATCTAGTTTATATTTAGAGGTTTTTTAATGGAAAAGAAAAAACATAATAAGAAAAAAATAATCATTATCACATCATCTATAACTGGATTCTTTTTAGTTGTCATCCTAGCTTGTTTGATTTATATGATCCCATATAATCATGCTACAGATAGTGCTATGAGCTACATGAAGGATTCTGATTCTTCTCTAGTCATCGATAAAAATGATTACACTTTGTTTAAACCAAAAGAAAATGAAGATGATAAAAATGTAGGACTTATTTTCTATCCAGGCGGAAAAGTAGGAAATGAAGCATATGCACCGATGCTTAGAACATTATCAGATAATGGAATCACTACTATCTTAGTCAAGATGCCATTCCATTTAGCAATTTTAAATGGCAATGGAGCTGATAATAAGCAAGCACTTGCTAGCAATGTGACTTCTTGGTATATAGGTGGTCATTCTTTAGGTGGATTGATGGCATCATCATATATATCAAAACATAGCGATTCATTTTCTGGTTTGATACTTTTAGCTGCCTATTCAAATATTGATTTAAGCAGTTATACTAATTTAAAAACCTTATCATTTACAGCCAGCAATGATAAGGTCTTGAATTATGATAATTACTATAAATATGAATCATATTTACCTGATTATAAAAGAGTTGATATTGAAGGTGGTATTCACTCCTATTTTGGAGATTACGGAATTCAAAAAGGAGATGGAACACCAACAATCACTATTGAAGAACAAAGAAGTAAAGTCTGCGATGAGATTATTTCTTATGTAATTTAGTAATCAAACCACAAGACAGTTGATTATTTTCTAAACATTAAAAAAGCCATCGCACACTGCTATCAAGCTTATGGCTGCTGGCTTCCGCCCCTGACCAGGTTCACCGGTAACAATCACGATGGTGGATATATTTTAGACTATTTTTTACTAGTTCTCAATATTTATTGATATTTTTTTAATCGGTCAACTTTATAATCGAATAACCATATGGTAAAAGAATATCGCCTTTTATATTTTCTTCACCTAAAATAAAGGAATTGATATTCATTGTTTTTAGGATGTCTTTAATCTTTTCGTATCTATTGTTTAAATTTAATATTACGAGAAATTTTTTGTTTTCGGTTTCTCGTATAAATGATAAAATGTTTTTCTTATCTTTATTAATAAATTTAATTGTTCCTGTAGATAATGCTATTGAATTTTTTCTTATTTCATTTAATTTTTTTACATGGTTTAAAATTGAGTTTTTATCATTTTCTTGTTTTTCTACATTGATTCTATCATTATATGGATGAAATACTTGCCATGGTTTTACTTCTGCATTTGTAAAACCAAATCCTGGCATTGATGTAAATGGAAATGGTGCTCTTGGATCATCTCTTCCGTTATGCCTTGCTTTTTTATATGCTAAAAAAGAAGGAAGATGAAATTTATTATGAATGTAATTGTAGATGAATCTGGTAACTAAGTCATTACATTCATCTAGTTTAAGATTTGGATAATCAACCATTCCTATTTCTTGACCCTGATATATAAATGGAGTTCCTCTTAATGTATATATCAGTGTTAACAACATTTTAGAACCTTTTATTTCATATCCTTTTTTAATATATTTGTTGATTGATCTATGCTGGTCATGATTTTCTAGATAGACACCATTCCAGCTTATTTGCTCTTGATAATTCATGAGAACTTTTTTTAATTTATTTGGATTGATATATTCTTTTGACCATTTTCCAGAATTTATTGTTTCATGTTCAAAGGTGAAAAAAGTATCTAGTTCATCTTCTAAAAATTTAGGACCGCTTTTTAAAGTTACTCCATATGTTTCACCGATGAATATTGCATTATGAGGTATGATAACTTCTTTTCTCAATCTTTTTAAGATTTTATGACAGCCTTCGCTTGCAACATAATGTTCAATTCCAACAGGAACTCCTGATGTCATTTTTTGCTTTTTACCATCTTCATAAGATTCTTTATAAATACATGAGATGACATCTGATCTAAAACCATAGACTCCTTTGTCTAACCAAAAGTTCATGATTTTGATGACTTCTTCAATGACTTTTTCATTGTGCCAGTTTAAATCTGGTTGCTCTTTACTGAAAAGATGAAGATAATAAGTTCCTTTTTCGTTTTCTAATTCTTCCCATGCTGAACCTAAAAATGTCGATTTCCAATTATTAGGTGGTAATTGATTATTTTTGCCTTTTCCCTTTTTAAAAATATAGTAATCCCTATACGGAGAGTTTGGATTTTTAATCGCATCTTGAAACCATTGACATTTATTTGATGTATGATTTACAACTAAATCCATAATTATCTTGATATCTCTATTTTTTGCTTCTTTGATAAGAGAATCAAAATCATCCATGGTTCCAAAAATCGGATTAATCTTATAATAATCAGAAATATCGTATCCCATATCTACCATCGGAGATTCGTATATCGGTGATAACCAGATGGTGTGTATTCCTAAATTTTTTAAATAATCCAATCTTGAAATTATTCCTTGTAAATCGCCTTTTCCATCACCATTTGAATCACAAAATGAGATTGGATAAATTTGATAAACTGCATTTTCTGAAAACCAATTCTTTTCCATAAATATAAACCTCTATGAACATAAAATTAGTAGGTGAGATAGAATACTTATATTTTACTTTATAAATTTTCTTAAATGTATAAATTTTATCAAGTTAATCTCTTAATAAATTGATTGGACAAACATAAACACCACTTGATAATTTATAAGCCTTCTCACATGCTGTTAAAATCATCTTAAATGATGTTTTTTAAAGCTGTTATCAATTAGTGATTCTATTTTAATAGATTTTTCTCACCTTCAAGAATATTTTCCTTACTTCCTTATTTGTGATTTCAATTGCGCCCATCTACCATCACTTATTTTTGACTTTTTTCTTAAGGCTTTAAATAAATTCACTGAGTTGGCAATTTTCTTTGTCATCATTTAATAAAATTTTTAGATATAAATTATTATGATTGAGATATTGGATTAATAAATTTTCATAAGTTTAGATTTGTGATTTGACATTGTTTTAGCAAAGAATTTACACATCGTAATTCCAAATTCGTAATCAAAATGACTATTTAGAAATTTTAGTATATATGTAATGTTTTTTTGCTAAAATAATTTATATCGAATAAAAAGTTTAAAAGGGTGATTGTATGTATAAAATAGCTATTGTTGAAGATGACGAAAACTTTTCTAATCAATTGAAAGAATTCCTTAAGAAAATCTGGGTTGAAAAAGGTATTATTTTTGAAATAGATTCTTATTTAAATCCAGATGATTTTTTTAAAGTTTTTAATAAGCAATATGATTTGATTTTTTCAGATATTGATATGCCAAAGATGAATGGATATGAAGCATGTAAGAAAATAAGAGAAATCGATAATGATGTAACAATAGTATTTGTTACTCAACTCACTCAATTTGCTATAAAAGGGTATGAAGTTGATGCAACTGATTATATTTTGAAGCCATTAAACTTTGAATCCTTTAAATTGAAAATTGATAGAATTCTCAATCATATCAAAAAGAAAAACAGCGGTTCATTTATCATCTCACTTTCTTCATCAGAAAAAGTGACTATCAAATATTCAGAACTTATATATATTTCTTCCGACGATCATTTTTTGGAATTTGGAACTGAAAAAGAAATTTATAATTCGTTTGGTACTTTAAAAAAGTATGAAGAATCATTGAATCAAAATTTCTATAGATGTCATTCTAGTTATATCATCAATTTAGCATTCGTTATGAAGCTAGATAAAAATTGTGTGATAATGAAAAATAATAAAGAAATTCCAATATCTAGAAACAGGAGAAGGGAATTTGTTCAACACTTGCAAGATTATTATTTGAGAGGTGAAAAATGATAAAATTGATATTATCTCATTTGAGCTTTATTCTTCCAATTTTTATTTGCTTATATATCTTTGGATTGAGAGTAGAAAAGAAAAAACATTTTTTGGTAATATTCATATCTTGTTTCTTGTTTATTGTGACGCTAATGACTATCACAATGGAGCCTACTATAAATTATCTTAGTGGGATTGGACTAGATAAAATAAGTTTAATATCTATTAGATTGTGTTTTGCATTTCTAGTATATTTGCTTTCGTTTATAACGTGTTTTCTTTCGTATAAAGTTGATTTTTTTATATGTTTATTTTTAGTGACATGTTCGTATATATCTCAACATATGTCTCGTATTGTGGTAAATATCATCGCACTATATTTTGAAATCCCTTATTGGCTTGATTTTCTTTTATGTTTAGCGTCTTGGATTTTAATTTATCCTTTGATCTTTTATATTTTTGTGTATAGATTGAAAAACAAAGAATTGTCTGTTTCAAATAAATGGCAATTGATTATAGCAACTATTCCGATATTATTTTGCATAGTTCTCAATTCATATGGAGGTGTTGCAATCGATTCAACTTTTGGTAATTTGATTTTAGATTTTTTTATTTTGTGTACAACTGTTTTAGGATTGTTCTTAGAATATTTGATGACACTTGGTAAGGATATGGAATTAGAAAAAGCTCAAATTTCAAGAATGTTAAAAGAACAAAAAGAACAGTATTTGTTCGAAAAACAACTGATTGATTTAGTCAATATCAAAGCCCATGATTTGAAACATCAAATGAATGATAATCAATCAATCTCTAAAGAGTATTTGGAAAATACTAAGAAAATTATCGGCGATTATGATGCTTCATTTTCAACTGGGGTTCCCTCAATTGATATCATCTTGACAAAGAAATCTAGAGAATGTCAAAGACATAATATCGAACTCACATGTATGGTAGATGCTAAGTGTTTGTCTTTTGTTGAGGAAATTGATATTTATTCCTTGTTTGGAAATATCATCGATAATGCAATAGAAGCTTCAAGAAAAATAGAAAACAAACAAAAAAGAGTTATCACACTCTCTGTCAGCCATAACAATTGTTTTATTATGATTCATGAATCTAATTATTTTGATGGTAATATCAACATTAAAAATGGTATTCCTCAAACTAGTAAAGGAAATACTGATTATCATGGTTATGGAATCAAATCGATAAAATCAATCTGCGAAAAATATGAAGGTAATTTAAAAATAAACGCTGAAAAAGGAATTTATAATCTTGATATTTTGATTCCGATGGTAAATAAAATAATTGATTAAATTATCCAAACTCGGAATTAAAACAACCGAATTCGAAATATAAAATTTCTCTTATGAAAACGCTTTTATAATGAAATCGTGCGAAAAAGTTAACGAATTTATTAAAAATCGTGGCACAGAAAAGGGGAAATTTGTATGAAAAAGAGACGTTATTTGCTCACTTCCTTATTAGCTCTTACATGTACATGTATGGTAGCTTCTACTTTGACCTCTTGCAACAATGCAACTGCAGAAAAAGGTGAGAAAGGTGACAAAGGCGATGCCGGTAGCAATGGTGCTAACGGAAAAGATGGTGTTGATGGAAAAGACGGAAAGGATGGAGAAGACTTAACTAAAAAAGATTCAGTAACAAGCACTAACAAAGACATCAAGTCTAGTAAGTTCTATGTTGATTCCGAATCGATGGATGATTCTTTAGCCAAACTTAAAAAGACAAATCAACAAATCGCTGAAGAAGGTTATGTCTTACTTAAGAACGATCACAATTATTTACCTATCAAAGAAGGCAGTAAGATTTCTGTTTTTGGAAAGACCAGCGGTGATTTTGCTGATGCTTTAGAAAATTCTGGTTTTGAAGTCAATCAAACATTAAAAGATTTCTACGCAGATACGAAGAAATCTGGTGATGGGCCACAAACCAAGACGAATGGTTCTTTCTGGCCAACTGGTGAAACACCACAAGCATCATATACTGCTGAAGTCAAAGAGTCATATGACAATTATCATGATGTTGCTGTTGTTGTTTTTTCCCGTGAAGGTGGAGAAGGTAGTGATCTTCCTAGATGTTCGTTTGCAGAAACTAAAGGTCAGACAACAGCAAGCTCTAGTTATCCTACAAGAGAACAAATTGAATCAGGAACTTGGACTCCTGTCGGTGGTCAAGGAAGAGAAAGTAATCCATTCCAACACTATCTTGAATTAGATGATAATGAAAGAGCACTTTTAAAAGCTCTTGAAAACGATAGTCGTTTCCAAGATGTAGTTGTCATTCTTGCCTCTAATAATTCAATGGAGACTAATTTCTTAGAAGATAAAAAGGCTTATGGAAAAATTCGTGCTGGTATTTGGGCAGAGACAAGCGGTGCTAGCAATATCGGTGCCATCGGTAGCATTTTAAAAGGTGAAGTCAGTCCTAGTGGAAGAACTCCTGATATTATCGAAAGGGATTTCACTAAAGATCCTACTTGGCAAAACTATGCTAACAATTTTGTTGGTAATGAAAATGGCTTTGATTCTGCAATGGGTGATGAATACACTACCGAAGAAGGATTGCTCTATAAAGATTTTTGGGATCAAGCATATTATGGTCTTGAATATCAAGAAGGTATTTATAACGGCTATAAATACTATGAAACTAGAGGCTTGACCGATGGTGAAACTTGGTATGAAAATAATGTTCAGTATCCATTTGGTTACGGACTTTCATATACAACATTTAATTGGAATGTTGTTTCAACAAATATTGGTGATAGACAACATCTTTCTAAAAATGATGAGATTCAAGTTGATGTCAAGGTTACTAATACCGGTGATATAGCTGGTAAAGATGTTGTTGAATTGTATTACAACGCTCCATATACAAGCGGTGGAATTGAAAAATCGCATGTTAAATTAGGTGATTTTGCAAAGACGGGACTTCTTTTACCTGGTCAATCTGAAATTGTAACTTTAACACTTACCGCTAAGGATATGGCAAGTTACGATTGTTATGATGCAAATAAAAATGGTTTCAAAGGCTATGAATTAGAAAAAGGAACATACAATCTTTATGTTTCTAAGAATTCTCATTCATGGGCTGAACGTTCAACTCAGACTATCAGTTATGTTGTCGATGATACCATAAAATATGAAACTGATGAAGTCAGCGGTACTAAGGTCGAAAATCAATTCGACTATATGTCTGAAGAGATGAAAGGAAATACCCTTTCTAGAACTGATTGGAATGGAACATTCCCATCAAGGCCTTTATGGTATGACGTCGAAAATGATAACACAATCGATCCTTTATGGAGTGCTGAATATCGTGCAACTCACAATGGAACTGATTATCAAGCTTCTGATAAGACCGTTACTCCTTCTTATCTTAAGAAAGAAAACGCAAGACTTGTCAAATCAACAGAATGGCTCAAAAATTTTGATTTACCATTAGCAAATAAAGATACAACTAAGAAGACTTCAAATTTTGAACTCGATACTAGTTATGATGAAGACAATAAGCTTTATGGTGGTGGTAAAGCCCCTTGGTATAGCGCAACAAGCCAAAGCTTCAGAGATGAAAGCGAAGCATATACTTCAACTAACAAAGCACCTATTCAACTTAAAGATTTGATGAATACTTCTATCGATGATAAGAAATGGGATGAATTTGTCTCTCAATTCAGTGAGAAACAAGCTATTGAACAAATCATTACTCCATTCAATTTTGTCGCTAATGATGCTCTTGGTATGCCAGTTGGTGCTCATGCTGATGGAAATACAGGTTTAAGAAAAGTTTTTGATTTAATCGCTTATTTACAAGATGGCGATCGTATTCAATCTGATAAGGTCAGCAATGATTTAAATCCAACAGCACTTGGTGCAACTTGGAATAAAGAATTGTCATATCAATATGGTGAAAGAAATGGTGATTTAGCCCTTTGGGCTCATATCTCTGGTTGGTATGGACCCTCTTGTAATTTGCATCGTTCTCATTTCTCTGGTCGTAATAGCCAATATTTCTCTGAAGATGGAGTCCTATCTGGAAAGATGATTTCTGGAGTTACTAAGGGTGCAAATGATAAGGGATTAGTCACATTTGTCAAGCACTTCGCTTTGAATGATCAAGAAACTCATCGTGATATCACAGGTATCTCAACTTGGACTGATGAACAAACATTGAGAGAAAATTATTTAAAACCATATGAATTAGTTGTCAAAGAAGGTGAAACCACTGGTATGATGGCATCATTTAACCGTATCGGATATGAATGGACTGGTGCAAGTTATAAATTACTCACATCTATCGCTCGTGATGAATGGAATTTCAAAGGTATTTATATCACAGATGCAGCTGGAACAGATCAAGCTGGTAATTATATGTCTGCTGATATGATGTTAAGAGCTGGTTTGGATATGTCTCTTGATGGTGTTGCAGGTGGATATGATGCAAGTACAGATACAGGAACTCCAAAAGCGTTGACTGGATTAACCCATACTGACACTAGTAATACTTCTACTCATAAACAAGCCATCTTCAATGCAACTAAACGTATTGCTTATGTGATTTCTAGAAGTAATGCGATGATGAATGGCGAATCATTAGATGCATTTGGATATGATTCTTCTGCTAAAGAATTAAAAACTAGATTCGGCGCTATTCAAAACGATGCTGATATCACTGTATTGAATGCAAAACTTGCTCAAAATATCACTTTGGATGTCAGTGATACTGATTTAGAAGGTGTTAGATATGTTCAATATTCTGGTGATTTACTCGGATTGAAATTGAATGAATATACAGGTAAATTGACTGGAACTATCAGAAGTGATGTCAAAGCTGGTAAATATTTAATTTGCATTGGAGCTATCAGAGAAGATATTTCTAGCGATCAAAATTGGACTGCTCCAGATGTCAATTATTTCTACATTAATGTTGCTGAATAATTAGATTCCATCACCCATTCATCTAGGATGGGTGATGTTTAATAAGAGGAAATTAAAATGAATAAAAAAATATTACTTCCATTATTTTTATCAAGCGTTGTTTTTTCTTCGGTTTTATCATCATGTGGTTCTGATGAAAAATTGAAATTTGAAGGAAGAGAATTGTCACAAGCAAAAGTGGGTAATGAATATTCAGAGAATATTTCTTTGAATAAAGAAGGTGTTTCTTATGAGGTTGATTATGATTCTGATTTACCAACTGGATTAGAATTATCCTCTGAAGGTATTATTTCTGGAACTCCAGAAATCGATGGAATTTTTGAATTCAATATTGTTGCAGTTAAAGGAAAATCGTTTGCTATTGGTCAATTTTCTATGACAGTCTTAGGTGGTGATATTACTTTTACAGGCTCAACAATGCCAAATGGAAAAGAAAATGAACCATATTTAAGATCGATTGCAACAGCGACTGGTTCTTCTTCTATCACCTATGAATTGAAATCTGGAAGTACACTTCCTGAAGGGTTGACTCTTTCAAGTGATGGTGAGATCTCTGGAACTCCAACAGCAAAGGTTGAAAATTATCAATTCACTGTCGTAGCTAAAGCTAAAGGCTGCAGTGATAAAGAAGCGACATTCACAATCACGATTGAAGAAGGTGAAGATATCATTGAAAATTTAGATCATATTGAATTTGAAGGAAGAGAATTAGATATAGGTGAAGTTGGTGATGATTATTATCAAAATTTAGCCACTGCCTATGGTGTTAAAGGAATCACTTATAAAATTAAATATATCGGTGGTATTGGTTTACCAAAAGGTTTGTCTTTTAAAAACGGTATTCTTTTTGGAAAACCTACTGATTCAACTTATGGAAAACTTAAATTCCAAGTTGTAGCTAGTGCAACCGGATTTACTTCTGTCACTAAAGATTTCTATTTAGAGATCAAAGATAAATACATAAAGACAAATGATTTTGAAGCTGAATATATTTATGTTGACAATCTTGTCGGTGCTGGATATTCTGGTTCAAATTCAGGTAAGAATATGATTCAAAAATTTGCGAATGCAAGTAATGGTTATGTCATCGGTTACTTGAATACTGATATCACTTTGACTTTTAATATCACAAGCACAGTTGAAACATCTGCTGATTTAACAATGGTTTTAGGAACTGAAAATGGACCTCTTACATTGAATCAGGATACATTTAGAATCATTGTCAATGATACTAATATTGAATACTCTCAAATTTTAGTTTCAGAAGATGGTGCAAAGCAAGAGACTAAATTCCATGATTATAAGGTTACACCGAAGATCAATTTAGTCGCTGGTGATAATGTTATACAATTTACTGTTTTGAAAGTAGCTAATGGTGAAGGTACATCATCTGCTAAAGGTCCACTTTTTGATAAGATTCAAATTAGTGGTAACACCGGTGAAGTCGGTTGGAGACCAAAAGTTGCTAATTTGAACTGAGAGGTATTCAAATGAAAGTTAAAAAGTTTTTAAAACATAATCGAGCGTTTCTAATAACTACTGCTTCTTTAGCTGTGTTTTTTACAGCAGCAGATATTGTCGCTCTAGGTATACCATTTATCACTAATACTATCAATACAACTTTAGGGGATGATAAACGTGTATTAAAATCTGGTGATCCATCTAAATTTCAATATTACAAAACAGACGATGCTATCAAATCAAAAAAAGATGCTTTAGCAAATGCTAATTCAGTAAATGAAAAAATTGGTGGAGAAGGATTTGTTCTTTTAAAAAATGATAATTCATTGCCATTAAAAGAAACTGCCAAAGTATCTGTTTATGGTGTCAATCAAAATAATCTTGTTTATTCAGGTTCTGGTTCTTCGAGTAAATCAAATGATGATGGTATCGATTTATTCAAATCATTAGATAATGCTGGAATCAATTACAATAAGGATTTGAAGGAAAGATATGATGAGATTTCAAAGAAATATTCTCGTCCTGCCTCTCCAACATTCGGAGATATCATCGAAGGATTTTCAACTGGTGAAGCACCGATAACTGCTTATAATTCATCTAATCCTTCTTCTCTTGCAGGGGATTATACAGATGCAGCTCTTGTTGTATTTTCAAGAATCGGTGGTGAGGGTTATGATTTGCCTCGCACTATGAAGGGGGTTGATGGCATCAATGTTGATAATCATTATCTTGAATTAGATGATAATGAAAAAGCTCTTTTGAAGAATTTAACATCGGAAACTTCTCCTTTTAACAATGTTATTGTGTTGATAAATTCCGGTACATCAATGGAACTTGGATTCTTAGATGATGGAACTTATGGTGAAAAATTAAGAGGAGCTATTTGGTTAGGGGATCCAGGTGGTACTGGTCTTAATGCTTTAGGTAAAATTTTAAACGGAACTATCACTCCAAGCGGACATTTGATCGATACTTATTCAAGAAATTTTGATAATATTCCTGCTGTTCAAAACTTTGGCACTAATAAGAAAACTGATGGCAATAGATATTTTGTTGATGGTGTCAAAACTGATTATTATTTTGTTGATTATGAAGAAGGTATTTATGTCGGATATAAATACTTTGAAACAAGAGGATATGAAGAAAAACAAAAAGGTAATGAGGCTTGGTATAAAGAAAATGTTGTTTATCCATTTGGATATGGTCTTTCATATGCATCTTTCTCATACAATTTAGTCAGTGCAAAACTCGGCAAAACAAATATTCCTGAAACACTGACTGAAGCTGATTTAGATAAAGAGATAACTTTGAAAGTTGAAGTTACAAATGATTCGACTCAATATTCTGGAAAAGATGTTGTTCAACTTTATAGTTCGACTCCATATATCAAAAATCAAATTGAAAAGAGCCAAGTTAATCTATTAGACTTCGCTAAGACTGAAACTTTAAAACCGGGTGAAAAAGAAATTGTTGAATTAAAAACAACCCTTAGAAAATTTGCAAGTTATGATTATAATGATGCCAATTCAAATGGACATAAAGGATATGAACTTGATGAGGGAAGTTATACAATTTCAGTTGCAAATGATGCCAACAAAGCATGGACAGCTCCTATCGCTATTAAAAACTTCAAATTGGAAAATAAGATAAATATCGAAAAAGATGAAGCGACTGGTACTACTATCGAAAATAAATTCGATGATGTCAGTTCTCATATCAAGACGTATTTATCAAGAAGTGATTTCGAAGGTACTTTTCCAACTACTCCAACCAATGAAGATTTAAATGTTGAACAAGCATTGATAGATTCATTCAGTGTTAATGCTTATATGGGTTCTGGAACTACTTTAGATAAAGATAAACCATGGTATAAGAGCAAAGCACCACGTCAACAATATGTAGAACTCAGTGAAGAAGAATGCACTGTTAAACTATATGATTTGATTGGCAAATCATATGATGATAAAGCCTGGGATGCTCTTCTTAGTCAATTGACATTGAACCAGATGGCAAATTTGATTGGTACTGGTAATTTTAATACTGCAGCCATTGATACAATTGCAAAACCGAAGACTATTGATCCAGATGGCCCATCTGGCTTCACAAACTTTATGACAATCATTTCAAGCAGTGCTACTGTTTATGATACTTGTTTCTATGCTTGTGAATCCTTGATTGGTTCTACTTATAATAAGAAATTAGCTAAAGAAGTAGGCAATGCAATCGGAAATGAAGCTTTGATTGGAAATGAAAGAGGCGATAATCGTCCATACAGTGGATGGTATGCTCCAGCTGTCAATATTCACAGAACTCCTTTCTCTGGTAGAAACTGGGAATATTATTCTGAAGATGGTGTCTTCAATGGAATAATGGCAAGTGAAACTGTCAAAGGATGCAAGGAAAAAGGTGTTTATCCTTATATCAAACATTTTGCTTTGAACGATCAAGAAACAAATCGTGATTCAAGAGGCCTTGTTACCTGGGCAAACGAACAAGCGATGAGAGAAATCTATTTTGTACCATTTGAATATACAGTCAAAGAAGGAAAGACAACAGCAATGATGTCCTCTTTCAATAGAATTGGTTCTGTTTGGGCAGGTGGTAATTACAATCTCTTAATTGGTGTTTTAAGAAATGAATGGGGATTTAGAGGAACTGTAATCAGTGATTACAATACTCATCCAGAATATATGGATCCAAATCAAATGATTCGTGCAGGTGGTTCATTAAATCTCATCCAAGATATGAAACCAGCAACTTCAGGAAGTGTTGTCAACGCATCTCATAGATATGCTTTAAGACAAGCTGCTCATGATATTTTGTATACAGTTGCTAATAGCTGTGCTATGAATGGATCAGGCGCTGGTGTTAAATACGGATATTCATTAGCATCATGGAAAATCGTTTTAATCTCTGTTAATTGTGCTGCTTTTGTCGGGCTTGGTGTATGGGGATTCTTCTCTATTAAAAAATCATTGAAGAAAATAAAAGCTGAAGAAGAAACTCAAAATTAATCATTAAAAAACTACTGATAACCGAAACAATATGGCATCAGTAGTTTTTTGATGGTTAAATAAGTTGTTATTCGTAACTGCTTTTATTCTAACGAATATTCTTTGTTCAATTTGTCAATTTCATCGTAAGGAAAGAGTTCAGCACAACCCTCATTGTATGCAAGATATTTAACGATATCTTTTGCAAGTTTTATTCCTTTTATACTATGGGATATCTCACCTTTTTTACTGCTTTTGATTTCTTGCTTTTTAAAAATTGCTTGATCGTAGATTTCAAATTTTTTAATTATTTTTCTTACACCAGAACAATAAACAAATTCATTATTTTCACTCACTTCTCCAAGTGAATAATAGAGATATTCAAGTTCAGCCATGATACTACTAGAATTTAAATAATAACTTCGCAACTTGATGAACTAATGTTTTGCGGGTTCGGTATAGGTTTAAATGACTATTTTGATTTATGATTGCATGATGTCGTATTTTTTAAGGAAACATCGTGTTTTTTAAATTGTAAAAAATTTATTTTAATTGTTGAATGGTTTACTGCTTGGAAACACTTTAAATTCAAATGAAATAACCTCTAATTGTTTTGATTGTATTGCTCCATCAAAAACAAATATGAAAAAACATTGAAAATTCTTAAAAAAGAACAACTAAAATGGTGATGTATCAAATTGCTTCACCACCATATTTTTAGATTTTATCCAAACAGTAAATTATTCAGTCATACTATATGCAAGAAATAATTTTGTGGCAGTAAAATGATGTTATTGCCGCAAAAATATTGACAAAAGTGCTTGTCATGAATATACTACTATTGTAGTGGCAATAAATGGCATTTACTGCCATAAAAATAATCAAATGGGGGTGTAGGAATGACCGATTCGAGATATTTTGAAGGTATAAAGAATCAAAAATGTTTTAGCAGACAACAAGTATTGCAATCGTTCCGTAATGCTGGATATAAATTAAGTGATTCTTCCTTTTATAAGAGATTTGCATCAATGATTAAAGATGGTGAACTGGCTCGTGTTGGTAACGGCTTGTACTGCCTTTCTGGTAATAATGTAAGACCATATGACCACGAATACTCTGATTTGGCTGTAGAAGTGGCATCTTTGATGCAGAAACAATATCCTCTGGTCGATTTTTCTATCATGGAACTGATTCAACTCAATGATTTTGTAAATCATCAACTTGCACACAATGTTTTGTTTTTATCTGTAGAATCTGATGTAATAGAATATGTGTTTGACATGTTGAAGAACCAGTATTTTGGAAAAGTGTTTATTAACCCAACATCTGAAATGTATCACCAGTATTGGAGTGACAATATGATTGTCATTAACAAGCTCACAACGGAAGCACCGAAAAGCGTTGGAATTCCATGGCATATACGGTTGGAGAAATTACTTGTTGATGTAGTTGCAAACCCATTATTGCTAGATTCTATCAGTGAGAGTGAATTTCCGATTATATATGAGAATGCATTTTCCATGTATGTGGTAGATGAGAGCTGTCTATTTCGATATGCAGCACGCAGAGCCGTTGATAAAAAAATAAAGAAACTGATTAGAGAGAAAACAAACATCACATTACGAACAAAGAGGTAAAGATATGCTGTTACAAGAGAATTTTTCTGAAGAACATATCAGAGAGTTGCAAAGAACTAGTCATCGAGATCCTGTACTTTTGGAACGTGCAGTATATGCGTTTGGACTGTTGGAGGCGCTTGCAAAAGTTGGTATGCCTTTTATTTTCAAGGGTGGTACCTGTCTTATGCTACTGATGGAACATCCGCGTCGGTTATCCACAGATATTGATATTATTGTCGAGCCGGGGACAGACTTGGATAAATGTTTAAATCGTGCATCGGAGATTTTTCCTTTTAAGGCTGTTGAGGAGCAAAAGAGGATTGGAAAGAACAATATCGAAAAAAGGCATTTTAAGTTCACCTATGATTCACCGATTAATAACAGGCCATTCTACATTCTTTTGGATGTTCTGTTTGAACATAATCATTACTCAGAGCTTGTTCAAAAAGAAATTCAAAACGATCTTCTCTTGACAAAACCGGAATATCTTACTATTTCTTTGCCGTCAGCAAACTGCATTCTGGCGGACAAACTAACAGCATTTGCACCGCACACCACAGGTATTCCGTTAAATAGTGGAAAAGACATGGAAATCATGAAGCAGTTCTATGATGTATCTTCTCTGCTGGAGATATTTACAGATTTTCAGCAGATAGGACCTACATATGTGAAGATTGCACAAGCGGAAATTGCTTATCGAGGAATCGAAAGCGCTAGTAAAGACTGCTTATGGGATACTTTTGAAGCTGCATTGTGTATTGCATCTCGTGGAAAAGTAAGCAAGGAGGAATATCCAATTTATGTGAAGGGTATTCGGGAACTGAGAAGTCATATTTATGCTGAGAACTATACACCAGAGATTGCCGCTGGAAGAGCTGCAAAGATCATGTATATGGCTACGTGCCTGCTGTCAGATACAGAATATCTGCGCGTAAATGACTATGCGGAGTTCTTGGATATGAAGATAGAGCAGGAAAAATTGGCTTCTCTTCGTTATATGAGAAAGGTCAATCCTGAAGCATACGCCTATGTTATAAAAACAGACAAGTTATTGTCTGAGTTACATAGTTAACACAAAAATTATTATACACTGAGTGGTTTACTGCTTGAAAAATTGACCGAAGCTGATTTAGATAAAGAAATAACATTGAAAGTTGAAGCTACAAATGATTCGTGCAGGTTGTTCATTAAATCTCATCCAAGATATGAAACCAGCAACTTCAGGAAGTGTTGTCAA
>CAVJWL010000027.1:0-22464 GCA_963653505.1 uncultured Prevotellaceae bacterium | reverse complement strand
AAATCATCCATGGAGACATATGAAATTCTAGGGACAAAATTACGTGTCAGCTACACATCTATAGAAGGATTATTGATATGAAAAAGTATTCAACACTTATTGTTTTTCCATTGTTTTTATCGTTATTAGGAGCTTCCTCTCCTAATTTTATACAAGCTAAATCTAAAATAAGACACATGAATATAATGTGCAAAAAGCAATTAGTCAGTTAAAAAAGTGAATCATTTTCCACTTTATCAAATGTTAAAAAAGACACTGTTGCAACACTGACTTTCAACTACGAAGTATATCAAATGTATAAAGGAACTGAATTGTTAACAACGTATCATCCTGGTTTTCTCTTCTTATACCAAATCGATATGTATATCAATAATAATGTTCAATATAAAGGTGGATTTTTAAATTGGATGGATGCACATCACGCTGGATTTTTAGATTCAATAAATATCAGTGCTGAGTTCAATGACATAGATTATACAGGTCACTCATACCAAACTCCATGTTTTGATACAGTAGGAAAAACTTCTGGATATCGATTCCTTAGAGGTGTGGATCCTCATGATGATTTATATAAAAAAGAATCTATTACTACAAATAAACAAACTGAATATAATCAAATAACGAGCGAACTACCAAATTATCGTGTAAACTATGGTGATAGATTTCAAGATTCAACAAGTCTATTTTCAAATTCTTATTTCAATTCGATAGATGAAGCATTTGATGACTTAAATCTTTTCAATCAATTCGATGATAGACTTGTAACATACTTAACAACTGATAAAACAATTAATAACAATCAGATAAGATTTAGTCAAAATTTTAGATTCAATAATCAAATCTCTTACAATACTAAAGACAAGAAAGTTACTTATAAAACTGATGATAAATTATTTTCAGGTCCTTGTAAAAATAGTACAGATGAAGATTCTCCATTTAGATTTACTTTCTATGGTACATTTGCAGTTGAAAGCAGTAAAGCTCCTTCAACAATCAAAATAGATTTAAGTATGGATACATATCATGGATCACATACTGCACTTGATACCTTTGAATCAAAAGCTAATAAAAATATAGTAGTGCACTTATAAAATGATAGAGATAAACAATTTAAAAAAGAGTTTTGGAAATTACACCTTATTTACTATTGATAAATTAAGCTTGCCATCCACAGGTTTAATTTTAATAAAAGGTGAAAATGGTTGTGGTAAAACAACATTTTTCAATATGCTATCTTTAATAGATAATGACTATATTGGAGATATATTAATAGATGGTAAAAATTATAAAAATGAATCAGATAAAATAAAAAGCGATTTTAGAAGAAATAATATCTCATATATTTTTCAAAAATTGAATTTTATTTCATTTTTATCTATTGAAAGCAATCAAAATTTATTTTATGAATTAAATGACGATAAAACCAAAAATGATATTACGATTTCAGATGAATCAAATAGTACACCAATCTATAAATTATCACAAGGTCAACAAGAAAAAAGAAGATTAGATAGTGGGTTAAACATTCAAAAGAATATCTATTTATTAGATGAAGTTCTATCTTCTTTAGATTTAAAAGCTAGAGAAACATATATAAATAAAATAGTTGAATTATCAAAAAATTCATTAGTTTTAATTGTTTCTCATGATGTTGATATCGAAAAATACGCAGATGAAATTTATGAATTTAAAGACCATAAACTCCACTGTCTAAAAAATAAAGAAACAGTTATAAAAGAACAAAATAAAAAACATAATTATGAGTAAAAACTCATAAAATATTTTTTCATTATTCATTATCAATCTTTTTTATTATCTTATTAAATACAATTTTATCATCGATGCTTTTCTCTCTGACATATACAGGTGCTTTCGCTTTAAAAGATGATTCATATATATATTTAAAACAAGCCTTTGAAAAAGAGGGATATTTAATTTTTGAACCACAAAATGATGTTACATCAAGTTATCTTATAAATAAATTCAATGGGTCCTGCTTTGAAGCAAGTGATACGTCTCTACCTCTTGGAAAAATAGCTGGTGAAGGAAAAGAAAATACAGTATATTGCACAACAAAAACATTCAAACAATATTCAAAAGCTAAAAAAGAAATAGCAAATAAGAAATTGATTTCTAGTGGAATGTCACGTAGTTATACAATTGAAATCGATGATAGTTTAAAAGATGGTATATTCTTTCAAAAATATAATAATTCTTTAAAAGATGATGAAACAACTGAATATTTACAATTTTATAGATTCGCATTTTATGATACAGAAAATTTTACAAAAGATGAATTACAAAACAAATATGGTGAGGTTTGTTTTGTAAATGAAACTCTATATAAAAAATCAAACACTTTAAATTATAAATTAGAAGATGACACATTTTATGTAGACAATTATGATTTTTTATCATCAAAAACTGTAACCAAATTTATAACACCATACTATAATTCAAAAAATGATCAATACGAACAAGATTTCAATAAAATATTTTCTAATGGTATAACCACAAAGCTTTTAGATCAATCTGATCATTCTTTACATCCTGTAATTGTTGTAAGTGATAATACTTCAAAGAAGTTTAACAATAATAATCACTCTTCAGTGATTCTAATTAAAGATAAAAATTATATAAAGAATGCATTATATCTCTATAATAATAATTACATTGTTCAAAATTGTAATTTCTTTGATAGCCATTTGTTATTGAGTAAATATATAGATTCAGCTTACACTAAAATAAATGTTGGACTTTTTACATATTCGATTATGTTGTATTTCTTTTTTATCTTTAATTTATTTTTGGAGTTTGTCATTTATTTCAATATAATATCTAAAAATCAACATAACTTCTATTTATTACACGCATACGGAATCAAGAAAAGTAAAATATATCTTCATTCAATAATCCCGATGGTTATTTCATTGATGATAGCCTCTTTTCTTGGAGGTATGGTTGCTTTATCTCAAACAAAAGGAATGACTTTCTTTATCTCTGGAGTCCCTATATTCATTTCATTTATTTTATTGTTTGCATTAATTTCTATCTTTATATTTAATAAAGGAATAAAGAAACATGAATAATATTAAAAAGAAATATTTTCTTTATATTTTGAAAAAGAATTATCCTTTTTTAATCCTAGAACTATTACTATTAGCTATAACTTCTTTATTTTTAAGTTGTATTACATACGATGTTTCAAAATTAGATAAGCTATCAAATTCTGATTTTCATGTTTACTCAATGTTTGGCTTCACAGGAATCACCCTCCAATCATATCTATTTCCTTTTATATCATTAATAGCAGCTATATTTGTATTGACTATCTTATTCAATAACTTAATGATAAATGATATTCAAAATGTTTATTTTCTATTATTGATCAAAGGATATTCGAATATTAAAAAAGAAACTAAACTAGTTCATTTTTCCTTTTCTTTAATTACTTCAATGTTAGCAATATCTTTATACTTCATTTTATATTCAATATTGAATTTGATATTCAAAACAGAAGCCAAAATATTCACATTCAACATCAATGTTCTTTATTTGATAATTTCTTTTTTAGCATATGACACAGTCATATATTCATTTTGCTTACATTACAAAAGCAAATCTAAAAACTTATTGAAATTTTTAAGGGAGAAGTATTGATGATTAAATTATTAAATATAAAAAGAAAATTCAAAACCCATATTGTATTTCCAAATAATTCCTTTACATTCGAAGACAATAATCTTTACATTTTAAAAGGAGAAAATGGATCAGGCAAAACTACACTTCTATATTATTTAGCTTTGATTGATAATGAATTTGAAGGAAAATATTATTTCGATGATATTGAATTAAGTTCACAAACATTAAAACAAAAAGATGAATTTAGAAATGAAAATATTTCTTTACTTTTGCCACGAGGTAATTTGATCAACATCTTAAATATAAAAGAAAAAAGAGAATTATTTTGTAAAAAAGAAGTTAAAAATTATGATTTTCTAGATGATGAAAAATCGCCTTACAATTTATCAGGTGGTGAAGAAATGCTACTTGCATTATCAAATGAAGTATCAAAGCAAAAGAAATTATATTTGCTTGATGAAATAACATCTTCTTTGAGCAATGAACACGCGATCAAAATCATGAATTTACTAAAGGAATTATCAAAAAATTCAATCGTAATCATAGCATCTCATGATGAAAGAATTATGTCATATGGGAAGATAATTAAAATAGACACATACGAAAATTATGAAAACTAAAAAGAGCATTCTACATATCATTAATTGGTAAACTTAATTTACATATTTTGTGCAAATATATTTGTTACAAATTGATTTGCACATTTTTTTATTCGTAATCATATTTATGAAGTGTTTTGATTATGTTCATCAAAAGAGATGCTGAATTGCAAGAACTTAAAAGCGATAAATTAGAATCCATATTGATTTATGGCAGACGTCGTGTAGGAAAATCCAAACCCATAAGGCTTTCATCAGTTGATTGTCACTTACCAATTGTTAACTTTGAATGTGAAAAATCATCTCATCTTTTAAATCTTGAAAATTTAACAAAAGTTTTTTTCAAAAACATTTTTACTTCCTAATCTATTCTTCAAACCTTTTGATATTTTTTTGATTTTGTATTTCAATATTCTATCGAACATGAATATGTTTTAATCATTGATGAATTTTCATTTCTTTTAGAAAGTGATTTTTCAATAGAATCATCTTTAGCTGTTGCTATCGATAAATATAAAAATGAATCAAAACTGAAACTGATTTTATCTCGTTCTTATGTAACTTTAATGACAATCTCATTCATTTTTACTATAAATATCTTTTTAATAATCCTTATTCAATCAATAGAAGGAATAAAAAAAATTTTTACAATAATTTTATAAAACAAGATTTAGAAGCTGCTTTTATCCCTCATAAATTCGAAACTATTTCTAAAAGTTTCTTATTAAAAATGAATTTTGCAAACAAAATGAATCCTGTTGTCTTAGATATCGGTTCTTATTCTTTTGATGATGCAAAAAACAAAATAAATAGAGAATTTGATGTTGTAACATTAGATAACAATGGATATATCTCTTACGAATGCAAATATACAAATGAATTGATTTCTAACAAGATAATTAAAGAGGAAGAAATGCAAATAAAAAGCTTAGATATCAATTTTTACAAACTTGGCTTTATATCAAAAAATGGATTTAAATCTGATGTTGATAAATCAAAATATAATTGTTTTACATTGGATGATTTTTATAATTTCTAAGATTAAAAAAATAAAAGAATTAATTTTAATTTAAACTCATAAATTAAAATTTGATATATTTGATAAATGTTTTGTTTCTAGTATTTAATATATTATATATAAAATATTTATTTCTTTTAGCTCGTAGAAATGTTAAAATCTAACTCGACTGAAAGCATTTATATGCTTTTTGTGTGCTAATCGAAAGATAAGAAGCATAAATCATCTACTACAAAGGAGTACGAATATGAGTTTTTTAGACAACTTATTCATGGTTGACAAAAGAGCTTTCCGTAAGATTGAAAAGAAAGCTAAAGCTGTCTTCCAATATGAAGAACAATTTAGCAAAATGAGCGATGCTGATTTAAAAGGTATGACTCCAATATTAAAACAAAGACTTGCTAATGGAGAAACAGTTGATGACATTCTTCCTGAAGCTTTTGCAACTGCAAGAGAAGCTGGAAGACGTGTTCTTCATCAATTCCCATATCCAGTTCAAGTTTTTGGTTCAACAGTTTTAAACGAAGGCGATGTCGCTGAAATGAAAACTGGTGAAGGTAAAACTCTCACTGCAACAATGGCTGTTTATTTAAACGCTCTTGAAGGAAAAGGAACCCACGTTGTCACTGTCAACGAATATCTTGCAAGCCGTGATGCTGAATGGATGGGTAATGTTTATCGTTTCTTAGGTTTGACAGTCGGATGTAACTTAAGAGAAAAATCCACACAAGAAAAGCAAGAAGCCTATAAGTGTGATATCACCTATACAACTAACTCTGAATTAGGTTTCGATTATCTTCGTGATAATATGGCAAAATCAGTTCAGAATCGTGTTTTGAGAGGCCTCCATTTTGCAATCGTTGATGAAGCAGACTCAATCTTAATCGATGAATCTAGAACTCCACTTATCATCTCTGGTGGTTCTGGAACTACTGCTTCTTCCTATATCGCAGCAGATACTGCTGTCAAACGTTTACGACGTGGTACCAAGGATGAAGTCACTGGTGAAACCACTGGTGATTATGTCATCGATGTTGAAAAGAAAACAGCATCTTTGACCAACCAAGGTATGAAGAAAATTGAAAAGATGTTCGGAATCGAAAATCTTTTCGATGCTCAATGGCAAGATTTAACTCACCGTGTCCAACAAGCACTTAAAGCTAACTTCATCATGAAGAAAGATATCGAATACATGGTCAAGGATAACGAAATCCTTCTCATCGATTCTTTCACTGGTCGTGTCATGAAGGGAAGAGAATATTCTGATGGTTTACAACAAGCTTTGGAAGCAAAGGAACATGTTGAAATCAAACCAGAAACCGTCACCCTTGCAACTATCACCTATCAGAACTTCTTCCGTTTATATGATAAGCTCTCAGGTATGACTGGTACTGCAAAGACTGAAGAAGAAGAATTCCGTAAAGTCTATAACATGCGTGTTGTTCCGATTCCAACCAATAGACCAATTCAACGTTTTGATGATAAAGATCTCATCTTCGGAAATGAAAAAGCTAAGTATCAAGCAATCGCTGAAGAAGTCAAGGAAAGACATTCTAAAGGACAACCAATCCTTATCGGTACTCCTTCTGTTGAAAAATCAGAAATCGTCGATAAGCTTTTAACCGAAATGGAAGTTCCACATGAAGTTTTAAATGCTAAGAACCACGAAAGGGAAGCTCATATTATTGAAAAAGCTGGTCAAAAAGGTGCTGTTACAATCGCAACCAACATGGCAGGCCGTGGTACTGATATCAAATTAGGAGAAGGTGTCAAAGAACTCGGTGGTCTTGCAGTTCTTGCAACTGAAAGAAATGAATCAAGACGTATCGATAACCAGTTAAAAGGTCGTTCTGGTCGTCAAGGAGATCCTGGTTATTCTCGTTTCTATGTTTCCTTTGAAGATGAATTATTCATCCGTTTCGCTTCTAAATCAACCAAAAATCTTTATGAAAAATTAGGTGATGATGCACTTGAATCAACAATGATGTCAAATGCTATCACCACAGCTCAAAAGAGAGTTGAAGGACAAAACTTCGATACTCGTAAACAACTTCTCAACTATGATGATGTTCTCTCTCGTCAAAGAAAGATCATGTATGAAAGAAGAGATAAGATTCTCTATTCAAAGAGTGTCTCTGAAACCATTCCTTCATATTTCGATTTAGCTGCTAAATACATCTCTAAGAAATCTCTTGTTCAAAAAGATCAAGAACAAGTCATCGATAGCAAGAAGCTTTTAGAATCAACTTGTACAACTTTAGCTCTTGGCACTGATGAACTCAATCTCTCAGCATTAGAAGGTGCATCTTATCAAGATTCATACGAACTTCTTTCCGCTTATCTCCTCAAGCTTTACAACGAACGCAGCAAGGATTGGAAAGAAGATATGAGAAACTTTGCTGAAAAGACAGTCACTCTTGATTGCATCGATAGACTTTGGACAAAGCACATCGATCAAATGAGCAAATTAAGAGAAGCTATCTGGCTTAGATCCTACGCCCAAACCGATCCTCTTCAAGCATATACCAATGAAGGTTTCGATATGTTTAACACTATGAATGACAACATCGCAATCGATGCTGTTAAGACTCTTCTTCACGTTCAATTCCGAGTTCAACCTCAACAACAAGTCAAAGTAGCTCCTACACCAGTTGCTGAAGTAAAACCAGTTGAAACTAAACCAGCCGAAGAAAAGCCGGTTGAAGAAAAGAAAGATGAAAAATTGACTTCTGTCGGTGTCAATGATGATGGACAAGAAATCGTCACCAATGTCACTCCAGATGATGATGGCATCGATCGTTCTAATCCAACTTCCAAATTGAGCTAAATCATTCAAGAAAGGAGGCCTTACAATGAAAGAATTATTCGAATTAAATAACAGCTATGATTCATTGCTTTCACGTTTAAATGAATTGCAAGGCTGTCTTGATATTGAAGATTTAAAAAAGCAAGCCACAGAATTATATAAAGAAACAGAAGATCCTAGCTTTTGGAAAAATCCTTCCAAAGCTAAAGATATAAATAGACGTTTATCAGATTGCAATCACAAAGTCGAAACAATAGAAAGCTTCCAAAAGAAGCTTTCTAGCTGTTTAGAATCATTGGAATTTCTCAAATTAGAAAAAGATTCAGACATTTTTAAAGATGCTGATGAATCCCTTGTATCTCTTACAAAGGAATTCGATTCCTTTGAAAAAGAATTGTTCTATTCTGGTAATTACGATCATTTAAACGCAATTCTAGAATTCCATCCAGGTGCTGGCGGTACTGAAGCTCATGACTGGGCTTCAATGCTTCTTAGAATGTATGAAAGATATTGTGAGTACGCAGGCTACACATTCAAAGTCTTAGACTTAATCCCTGGTGAAGAAGCTGGCATTTCTTCTTGTACTCTTTTAATTCAAGGAAAAATGGCTTTTGGAAATTTACGCTCAGAAAATGGTGTTCATAGACTTGTTAGAAATTCACCATTCGATGCTGATGGAGCTAGACACACATCATTTGCTTCCGTCAGTGTCATTCCTGAAATTGATGATTCTATCGACATTCAAATCAATCCAAGCGATTTGAGAATCGATACTTATCACAGTTCTGGAGCTGGTGGTCAAAATGTCAACAAGACCGAATCTGCTGTTCGTATCACTCACATTCCAACAGGAATCGTTGTCTCATGTCAAGTCGAAAGAGATCAATTAGCCAACAAGGAAACTTGTATGGCCGAACTCAAATCAAAGCTTTTCCAACTCGAGCTCAAAAAGAGAGAAGAAGAGCTTCAAAAAGTATCTGGTGTCAAAAAAGATATTTCTTTTTCAAGTCAAATTCGTTCCTATGTTTTCTCTCCATATCAATTAGTCAAAGATTTGAGAAGTGAATACTCAGAGAATGCAATTCAACCAGTCATGGATGGAAATATTCAAAACTTCATCGATGCTTATTTAAGATGGGATTTTAAACAATCTCATAAAGTCAAAAATTAGAGAAAGGATTATTTAATATGAAGGAAAAGGTGAAATCTTTTTTCAATGACCAATGGAAAACTATAAAACGTGAGTTCACCAGTGAACCTTTACATAAAATGATCAAGAATATGGCACTGGTGATAATCGGTGCTTTTCTTTTAGCCTTAGGAACTGAATTTTTCTTCGTTCCTCTGAATATCATCGGCGGTGGTGTTTCTTCCCTTGCTCTCATCTTCAATTCCATTCCAGGAATGAATAAAATATCGGTAGAAACATACATTCTTATCATCAACTGGGCTTTCTTTTTTATTGGATTATTCACACTGGGATTAAAATATTCATTAAAAACATTGATAGTTACTATCGCATATCCGTTATTTGTTCTTTTGATAGATTTTATCATCAAATTTATCTCTAATAACTATTTTAATCTCAATGTCGCTCAGGTGACTGGATTCACGATGGGAAATGTGACTATCGATGATAACAGCGCAAAAGCAATCACCTATATAGTCGGTGCTGTCTTAGGATCATTTTTAAATGGGGTTGGTGTCGCTTTAGCACTTGCTGGAGGTGGATCAAGCGGTGGAACGGATGTCATCGTTTTATTGTTCCATAAATATTTCCATCTTGCGGTTGGAACTGGTTCTTTCATCGTCGATTTTTCTGTCATTTTAATTGGTTTCTTTGTCAATTCGATGAATTTACTTCCAACGCTTGTCGGTGTCATGGCAGCCTTCTTAGTCTCAGTGACACTCGATAAGGTGTATCTAAGTCGTTCTCAATACTATATGGCTTTCATCGTTTCTAAAAAATGGCAAAAAATCAACGATTATATCTTAGAAAAAGTAGGTAGAGGAACAACAATCATCAAAGCTCAAGGTGGTTTCTCAGGAGTTGATACTATGCTTCTTGAGGTGTGTTTTGATCAACATGATTATTTCCAAATCGAATCGATAATCAATAGTATTGATCCTAACGCCTTTGTTACTGTTATGAGAACTCAAGAAATCGTCGGATATGGTTTCACAAGAGATACTCCTGAAAGTGAAGCTAAAGATATCGCTTTATCACCAGATGAAGCTGAGAAGATCATTTTAAAAGCTAGAAAAAAGAAAGAAAAAGAATTAGAAAAACAAATTGAAAAGGAGAAAGACTGATATGGATGAAAAATTGATTGAAAATTACGCAGAACTGATCGTAAGAGAAGGTGCTAATGTTCAGAAAAACCAGTATGTAGTCATCAGAACTGGTGTTTACGAAGAAGAATTTGCAAGTATTGTCGCTAGAAAGTGTTATGAAGCAGGTGCTAAAAGAGTCTTCATGAGATGGGAATCTAGCAAACTTAATCAAGTTGATTTATTGTACGCTGAAGAAGAAGACTTAAAGCATGTCTTCTATTTTGAAGAGATGGAAAGCAAATTCATGCTCGATGAACTTCCAACATTGATCTGGTTAGATGGCGAAGATCCCGATGGATTAAAAGGAATTGATGCATCTAAAGCTGCTAGAATCAGAAGAGCGAGATATATGGTCAATGGAAAATATAGAGAAGCAAGTGAAAACCATCATGCCTGGGTAATCGCTGGTGTTCCTTCTCTTCCATGGGCTAAGAAAGTATTTCCAGATTTAAGCGATGAAGAAGCTATTGAAAAACTTTGGGAAGCGATTTTAAAAACCTCAAGAGCCTATGAAGGAGATCCAATCAAAAATTGGAAAGAACACGATGCAGATTTAAAAAATAGATGTAAATATTTGAATTCTTTAAATCTTAAGAAATTGAAATATAAATCAAGCAATGGCACTGATTTGGAAGTCGGATTGATTCCAGGTGTTAGATTCGCAGCCGGAAGTGAAAAAACACTTGAAGGAAATATTTTCTCACCAAATATTCCAACTGAAGAATGCTTCACCTCTCCGATGAAAGGAGAAGCTGAAGGTATTGTCTATTCAACAAAACCACTTTCTTATCAAGGACAATTGATTGAAGATTTCTCAGTCAGATTCCATGAAGGAAAAGCTGTTGAAGTAAATGCAAGAGTCGGTGAAGAAGCTCTTCGTTCAATTCTTACTCTTGATAATGGTTCTTCATATTTAGGAGAATGCGCCCTTGTACCATTCCATTCACCGATCAATGAAACTGGAATTTTATTCTTCAACACTCTCTATGATGAAAATGCGGCCTGCCATTTAGCTTTAGGAACTGGTTTCCCAGAGTTATATCCAGACTATGAAAAATACACTGATGATGAAATCAGAAGCTTTGGAATCAATAAATCCCTCTCTCATGTCGACTTTATGATCGGAAGTGAAGACCTTGATGTCACTGGTATCACCCTTGATGGAAAAGAAATTAAAATATTTCACAATGGCGATTGGGCTTTTTAAAACAACTTAAAATCTTAATTTTAAAATTACCTCATTTCTTCTTACTAGGTAAAAATAATAAGAGATAGAAAATAAAGACAACACATGAAAGTCCTAGTTGAACAAAGCCACCCAGCGATATTGTGACATTAGTCTTTGTTTGAAAGGTGAAAGCAATCATCAAAATATCAAATAATATCTTAGCTATGAATAACGCGTAATAAATGCGATTGTTGATTTTCTTTCTGCTATCTTGAGAGAAAAGTGCGACAATACCATTGACAACACAAAGACAGCTAGAAACTATTCCTAAGATATTCATCATCGAGGAATAATAGAGCATATCAGCTCTATCTTGGATATATGCAAGAGATGCAAAACCAGAAATCAATGCGATGTCATTTTTCATCACAGTCTTGAATGTTGGAACTAGATAAAAAAGAATCAAAACAACACTCATAAGTATTGTGAATAAATATGGTCTATTCTTTTCATCTAGGATCTTTTTAAATTTATTTTCTTCTTCCATATAGCACCTCAATAAAGATGAGATAATTATAATTTCTTTAGAAGCAAAAATAAATAACATGTATTTATTTATTGTTTGAACTACAACATTTTTTCATTCGTTCAGTTTTATAAAAGAATAAGATATAATATCACTATGAAAAATTCAAAAATAACCCACGGTCTAAGTTTTAGACTTACTAAATTTGTCGAAGGCCTTCTCTTAGGCTTTTTATCCTTGCTTCCATTTCTTGATACTCAAAGACTTAGAGAGATATTTGAAGATAAAGAAGACCAGTTTTTACCATATAGTAAAAGAATAAATTCCTACCTAGGTCAAAATATAACAACCCTACTTGGTGTCTTTATCGGTCTTTTATGTTTCTTTTACATCCCTATTACATCTTTGCTCAATATGATGGGAAAACCGATATATTTATTCTTAATGGCATTATCATCATTCTTCATCATCACCGATATCTATTTATTATTCAGAAATAATTATATCGAAGATAAAAAAGCATCTAAGATAATAACATTGATCGTCTTATTCATATTAGGTTTAGCTATTCCTTTCGCATTTAATTTTTTGAAGATAAATACAAAATTAGATGCTGCATTGAATTCAACAAATAATATATTAATCTTCTCTGGTATTATGATTGTCGCTGGTGTTTTATCGCAATATTCAGGATATTCCTTAGGATCTCTTTTAGCTATTTCTTCACTTTATCTATCTCTTTCAACTCCATTATATGATGTCATGAGACTTAAAGACATCAAATCATATTTGGTGTTTATAGCCGTTATTTTATTATCATATGGAATTGGTTTAACAATCGGATTCATCATCAAAGCAAGAAGAAAAACTGAAAAGAATCGTTCTACATTAAATTTAGGTTTAACTATTTCAACTCTCTATTTCTTCTATACAAACAACTTTAAAAATGCAACATATAATTTATCATTCCAAGACGAAAAAATTACCAGTCAAATGAAATTGTTCTTAACATTGACAGCTATTGCTATTGGAATCATCATTTCTTTTGTTCTTACTATTCATAATTACAGATTTTTAAATAAAAAAGAAACTCAAGAATTAGAAAGAAATCAAAATTATAATATGACAATTTTAACTGATCGTTTAAAAAATAAAAATCAGGAGATTTTATGAGACTAGATAGATTTTTAAGTATGAACGGATTTGCTAGCCGTTCTGGAAGTAAGAAGATAATCAATCAACAAAGAGTAAAAGTAAATGGTGTTATAACCACTGTCAATGATATGCAAATATCTGGAAATGACATCATCACCGTCGATGATATCGAAGTTGAAAACATTCCTTATATCACTCTCATTTTAAATAAACCTGAAGGATATATGTGTTCTATGATTGATGAAAAATATCCGTCAGTCATGCATCTTATTTCCGACAATTATCAAAAAAGAGTCAGAATGGTTGGAAGACTTGATGCTGATACTACCGGTCTTTTGATTTTGACAGATAATGGGGTTTTAAATTCAAGACTTGCCAATCCTAAATACGCAGTTGAAAAGACCTATGAAGTCACAGTCAATCATATTTTAAAAGAAGATTTGATTGAAATATTTAAAGCAGGAAATATCGATTTAGGAAGAGATGAATTCTCATCAAGTGCTAAGCTTGTCATTCACGATGATTACCATGCTAGCTTGACCATTCACGAAGGAAAATACCACGAAGTTAAAAGATTATTTAAAAGATTCGATTACGAAGTTATAAATCTTAAAAGAGTTAAATTTGGTCCATTAGAATTAGGTGATATTCCTCTTGGAGAATATCGAAGAATTGATGAAGAAAAATATCAAGCACTCTTAGATATTACTAATATGAAGAAAGAAGAACAATTATGACAATATGTCCAAAATGTGGAAAAGAAAACACCTCTAGTTTTGTCGATACTAAAGATAACACTCATGGCTTTCACTGCGATGATTGCAATCTAGATTTTGGTGTTGATGATGGTAAGAAATTAAAAAAATATGAAGACTTATTAGTTGAATTCTTTTATCGAAAAAAAGAGAAGGATAATACGATAAAAGAAGTATTGATTAAAAAGACAAATGATTCAAAGTTTGATCTTATTCTCACCGTCATTAAAAATAATCAAAAAACAGTTTCAGAACCGATTGATTTCTCATCCTATATTGATCAATTCAAGAAGTTATTATTCGAAAATCTTTTCATCTTAGATTGGAATAACTCAACTTCAAAAACTAGTACAACCGGAGAATTTGAGTCTTATGAATTAGATATCAAATTTAAACTCGGACTTCTTCCTCCTATCAAAAAAGATGGAATAAACGATTTCCCACCTTATGAAATTGCCTTGGAGAGAATTCTATTCTCATTATTTGAAGGGATGATCTGATACAAGCCTCGAAAGAGGCTTTTTTAAATTTCAAAAAGACCTAGATAAATCAAATATCTAGGTCCCATAAAGTTGATGGAATAAAAGGAATCTTCTCTTAACATCCCTTTTCGTCTCAACTAGTATCACATAGTCAAGACACAATGCATTGTGTATCTACACATACCGTACCTGATAAATCTTCTAGAAACAAATGCATCTAATACCTTCTAAACTGTACTGCTTACCGGAATACATCTCTACTACACTTTTCGCTTCCCATATTCAACCAAACTCTCTCAGCAAAATCATCTCGTAAATATAGGGTTCGAAAAGACCTTCCCGGCAAAAGAGGGGTTCTCATCCCATATCGTATCGACTATATATCATTGGCCGATGATAATCTGGATATTAAACTGAGATTCTATAAATCCCGAGAATTGTTGATAATTTTAGAAACTGTATTCAGAACAAAGCTTTTCAAATCCAACAACAGCGTTTTCTTCATCTACACCATCTAATACGATAGTAAGAGTTTCACCTTGTGTGACTGGAGATAAAGCAAAGACATTCATAATGGACTTAAGATCGCACTCTTCACCATTGTCCAACTTCATAGTGACATTGCACTTATGATGATTAGCTTCTTCAACGAGTTCAGCGCTAGATCTAGAGGTTAACCCATTTAGGCTTTTAACAGTAATTTTGTATTCTTTCATGATGTTTCCTCTTTTCAATTATATTATATGAAAAAAAGTAAGCGTTTACAATAGACATCTGATATTTTTCTTTTTGATATCAAATAGTAAAAGCTGTTTGTTTTTTCAACATATAAAGAATATCACAAAACACATACAAAATGGAAACGATTTCTTTATTTTTTGTTTATTTTTTTCTCGGCCCCTTTTACTTTTAGTAACTAATCAATCATTATCCAATAAATATGAATAAAACTAGCTATTTATTAATCATCTCACTAAAAACAATCGCTTTTTGTTTTCTTATACATATTAGTGTTATAATAAATTAGTTTTTAAAACAAACGAGGGAAATTAATATGCAAAAAGTAAGAAAAGCCGTCATACCTGCTGCAGGACTTGGAACCCGTTTTCTTCCTGCGACAAAAGCACTTCCAAAAGAAATGCTTCCAATCATTGATACACCAAACATTCAATACATCGTTGGTGAAGCAGTTAAAGCAGGTATCACTGATATTCTTTTGATCATCTCCGGTTCTAAAAAAGCTATCGAAGATTATTTTGATGTCAACGCTGAACTTGAAATGAGATTAAAAGATTCTAAAAAAGATGAAGAAGCTCAAATGATTCGTGATATCGCTAATATGGCAAATATCACCTTTGTTCATCAAAAAGAACCAAAAGGACTTGGTGATGCTGTTTTATGTGCCAAGGGATTTGCAGCTGGAGAACCAATCGCAGTTCTTTTAGGTGATGATCTCATCACTGATGACGTCAAACCAGCTATTGGAGAACTCATCGAAGCCTATGAAAGAACTAATGGTGGAACTCAACTTGGATGTAAAGAAGTTCCTGATGAATTATTGAAGAAATATGGTGTTGTCAAACCGCTCGCAAAACCTGAAGGAACCAACTTCCAAGTTTGTGATATGGTAGAAAAACCAAAGACCAAGGAATTAGCACCTTCCAATATCGCAGTACTCGGTAGATATGTCTTACCACCACAAATCTTCGATATTCTTGAACATACAAAGCCAGGAGTCGGTGGGGAAATCCAACTCACCGATGCAATTAAAGCATCTATGGAAGTCAATCCTTGCTATGCCTGTGTCTTCACTGGTGAACGCTATGATATCGGAAATAAATTCGGATATATCAAAGCTATTATCGACTTTGCCTTAAAGAGAGACGATCTCAAGGATGAAGTCATGGATTATTTAAAGAAAATAGTAAAATAAATTTAATTCTCTTATAAGGAGTGTCGTCATTATGGAAAATGAAAATCAGCCACAAAAGAAAATAATGTTGACTGGAGATAGACCAACTGGAAAATTGCATCTTGGTCACTATGTCGGATCACTAAGAAGAAGAGTCGAACTTCAAAACGAAGGTGGATTCGATGAGATGTATGTCATGATTGCAGATACTCAGGCCTTGACAGATAATTTTGGTGTTCCTCAAAAGGTCAGAGATAACATCATCGAAGTCGCTTTAGATTATTTATCTGTCGGATTAGATCCAAGCAAAGTGACTATCTTTGTTCAAAGCAGAGTTCCTGAACTTTTCGAACTCACATGTTATTATCTAGATCTTGTAACTCTTTCAAGACTTGAAAGAAATCCAACTGTTAAAAACGAAATTCAACTCAGACAATTTGGAGAATCCATTCCAGCTGGATTTTTAACCTATCCAGTCAGTCAAGCAGCTGATATCACAGCCTTTGATGCCACTATCGTTCCTGTCGGTGAAGATCAAGAACCAATGATTGAACAATGCAATGAGATAGTAAGAAAATTCAATTCATTATATGGAGATACTCTTGTTCCAACTAAAATCATGGAACCAGAAAATGAAATATGTAAAAGACTTCCAGGTACCGATGGAAAAGCAAAGATGAGTAAATCCCTTGGTAACTGCATCTACTTAAGTGATGATGAAGATACTGTGAATAAAAAGGTTAAAACAATGTTCACCGATCCAACTCATTTAAAAATCGAAGATCCTGGACACACAGAAAACAATCCTGTTTTCATCTATTTATCAGCATTTGTCACTGATGAACATTTCAAGAAATATTGGCCAGAATACAAAAATCTTGATGAGTTAAAAGCTCACTATGAAAGAGGTGGCTTAGGCGATGTTCAAGTCAAAAATTTCTTAGCTAAAGTATTGAACGATATTCTAACTCCAATCAGAGAGAGAAGAAGAATCTACGAACAAGATATTCCAGGCGTATATAAAATATTAGAAGAAGGATCTAAAAGGGCCGAAGAACGTGCAAGTCAAACCCTTGCAAGAGTGAGACGTTCTCTTGGAATCAGGTATTTTGAAGATAAGAAACTCATTGAAAAACAAGCGAAAGCATATAAGAAGAAAATCGCTCAAGAAGATGCTTTAAAAGCCTATAAAGAAAAACAAAAAAATAAGTAAATTAAAATCCAAGCCTAAATCATAAAGCTTGGATTTTTTATTGAAAACTTATTTTAAATTTTTGAAAATGGATAATTAGGCTAAAACTGTATATTTTTTATAGCTTGATTTATCACCGACTTCTTTTACAGTAACTCCACTTCCATAATCAAATGATAATTTAGCACTGGAAGTAGATGTTATAGTACCAGAAATATCTGAAGATGCATCTCCATAATTCAACTTCATATCTTCATTATAGCCGATAGAGGTAACGCCTTTATTAGTGTTGAAGATAGCTGCATATTCTAACTTTGAAGAAGAATCAATGGAAATATTCTTCATTAAACTTAAACCAATATTAAGTGATTGGTTACCATTTGTATCAATATCAGCATTTTTTAACTTTTCAAATTCACTGTTTATTTTACTTCCATCAACAGAATAAGAATAGGAATAGGTATCATTACCATGGCTCTTGAATGTTCCTTCAGATTCCATGTTGATGAAGGAAGATTCTAATTTAGCATAGCTTTCAACATCAACATCGCTTGATTTAGCAAGTGGTAATTGGCTATCTGCAAATGGACTATCAACATAGTATTTACCATTGCCAGAGTTGAATGGTGAAGTAACATAGTTCTTATTAATAGATTTGAGCAATGCTAAAACATTCTCGTTAGATAAATCTAAATAGAAAGCTGATTTATCAAAATAGGCATTGACTTCATACTTTTTCTTTTCTAACTTACCAGATAATGTACCAGAAGCCATACTGACAAGACTTGCATCAACTTCATAATTGTATTCAAGACTGAATTCAAGTCCCATATAGCCTTTGATATCATCGGCATTAGTTGAAGTCAATCCTTTAATAGCAAAAGTAACAGATAAATCGGTCAATTTGAAAGAAAGTTTAGCAACTGTAGAGCTAGTCTCTCCATCTTTAGCCGAAACATCAGCATCTAATGTGAATGAAACATTAGAAAGAGAGAATTGGAAAGCATCACTTGAGCTATTATCAGAAGCAACACTAGCATCATATGATTGCTTGAATTTTGCTTTTCCTTCTTCAGCAGTGATTTCAGTTCCTTTATTTGGTAAAGAAACTGGACTTGAATTATTGTTACAGCTAGTTAACATCATCGGAATCAAGAGTAATATTGATATATTTTGTTTTTTCATTTATGGTATCTCCTTTTTTATAAGATAAATTTTAAGCTTTATTATTCAAAAGTCAATTAAAATTTAATATTTTTTATCATAACTATTTTAGATATGAATTAATAATTTTCCTCTATTACAAAAAATTTATCCATCTTAATAATATCTAATTTATTATAATGTTAATAACTCTCATCTAGGATTAGAGTTTTAAGGAGGTAATTATGGATGATAAATTGATTCCAATAGGTAAAATGGCTGAAATAAATCGTATTACCATAGCAACGCTGAGACTATATGATGAGATGAACCTATTAAAACCTCATTATATCGATCCAGTTTCCAAGTATAGATATTACACAATAGAGCAAAATGCAAGACTTGATCTTATAGCTTATATGAAAGATTTAGGTATGAGCTTAAAAGAAATTCAAGAAGTTCTAAAAAAAGAAAATATTGATGAAATAGAAGCTATTCTCTCGATGAAAAAAGAACAGATATATCAAGATATCAAAAAATTAAAAAATAGATTGCATTTCATCGATGATTCGATCATGAAAATTGAAAGATATAGAAAATCACCTCTTACAGGTGTCTGTTCATTAGAATATATTCAACAACGGTACATTTATAGCATTGATTGTCCGTATGATTTTTATCAATATGGAATTTCAGAATACGAGAAAGATTTAACTTTTCTTAAAAACCATCTTTTTGATATCGGAGTGGATCATCTTTATTCATATCATGTCGGAACTTCAATTTTAAAAAACGATTTTATCAATTCAAAATTAAAAGCAGATAAGATATTCATCTTTTCAGATCATAAGATTGAAAAACTAAACTTAGATAAAATAGAAGCGAATATGTTTGCTACAGTATACGCATCTTCATTTGATGAAGAAGCAACTAATATCAAAAAACTATCTGATTATTGCAAAGCAAATAACTACAATATATGCGGTGATTATCTCTGTGAAGAAATCACTGAATTTAACATTTTTGATGAGTCAAAAAGAAATATGTTCTTAAGACTTCAAGTTCCTATCAAATTTTCATTTTAATCATTGACTCTTATCTTAGAATAGACTTTAAAATGTAAGAACAAATAAAGGAGCTTTTAACTAATGAGAAAGATTAGAATCGTTCAGTATGGTTGTGGAAAGATGTCAAAGTATACAATTCGCTATGCTTATGAACACGGAGCAGAAATTGTTGGTGCTATTGATGTCAATCCAGATGTCATCGGTATGGATGTAGGTGATTTTGCAGAACTTGGTGTAAAAACAGGTGTCATCATCGAGAAAGATGCCGATAAAGTCTTAGATAGTTGTGATGCCGATGTGGCTATTGTCACTTTGTTCTCATTCATCAAAGATATCTATCCAATGGTTGAAAAATGTGTGACAAGAGGTATCAATGTCATCACTACTTGTGAAGAAGCAATTTATCCATTTACAACAGCAGCTGCCGACACATTTAAGTTAGATAAACTCGCAAAAGAACACGGCTGTACAATCACAGGTGCTGGTATGCAAGATATCTTCTGGATCAATATGGTTGCTCTTGCAATGGCTGGTGCCAATAAAGTCACTAAGGTCAAAGGTGCTTATTCCTATAATGTAGATGAATATGGTATGGCACTTGCAAAAGCACATGGTGTCGATTTAACTAAAGAAGAATTTGAAAAACAAATCGCTCATCCAGCTGTCTTTGAAGCTAGTTATGCCTATAACTCAGTCGAAGCCTTAGCCCATAAACTTCATCTTACTATCACTGATATCAAACAAGAACATGTTCCATGTGTTTTAGATCATGATATCTATTCTTCAACAATGGGAAAGACAATTGAGGCTGGAAAAGTCATCGGTATGTCTGCAGTTGTCACTGCTAAAACACTTCAAGGTATCACTATCGAAGAAGAAACCATCGGAAAAGTATACGGAAAAGATGATGGTGATATGTGTGATTGGCAGATTGAAGGTGAACCAAACATCGAATATCATGTTGTCAAACCAAATACTGTTGCTCACACTTGTGCAACAATTGTCAATCGTATTCCAACCCTTATCAACGCTTCAGCCGGCTACATTCCATGCGATCAACTTGATACACTTAGCTATCTTCCATATCCAATGGAATTCTACATCGATTAATAAAGATTAAATGAAAATAAGTGTTGTTAATATCAAACCAAACTTTGATATGACAACACTCATTTTTTGTAAACATCATTTAATAAAGAAGCAAATCGTTCAGTAACTTCTTTTGTATCTTTCTCATTCAAATAATAATGTCCAGCATCTTTTTGAATGTGAATTTCTAAATTATAATTTTTCTTCAGATATTTTAATGAACGTTTTTGAACCAGTTCGTCCTTGCCTGAATAAAAACAAATACATGGAGTTGATATTTCTTCAATGACTTTCCTTGTCTCTTTCATCAATTTGAAAAGGTCGAGAAATCTAGGTATCCAACCTATATATACAAATGGATTTTTCGAAGTTTCAATACAACAATTATCTTTGAAACAATGAGTAATCTCATCATATTTTTTTGGATTTCCAAAAGCGCATTTCAAACATTGTCTGATAGTCATAAATCCTAATTTAGGTCTCAAAGGAACATTCAAAAGAAATAATGAATTTATCAAACTCTTATCATTAACACTTTCTAATATTCCTAAAAGACATCCCATAGAATGCCCAACATAAATTACCTTTTGATTCTTTTCTTTTAAAGAAATCAAAAGAGAATGGATTTGTTCTTTCCACTTTTTTAGTGATGTATGCGAAAAATCACTTGCTTTCTTACCGTGTCCATCTAAAACAACGGATATATAAGAAACATCTTTTGGAACCAATGGATAAAAATCTTTAAAACGATAGGGGCTTCCAATGATTCCATGAACAAATACGATTGTGATCTTTGCATTTTCTACAATATGATATTCCGTTTCCATATCTATATTATAGATTCAGTTTCTACTATCACCAATGATATTTGATAAAAAATTATACAAATAGTAACAATATGCCTAATATTGAAAATAAGCTTCAATAAATTTTAATATCCAATTTTTTCAGTTGAACTGACTTTTTCATTAGCTTTCCATCATAAGTGCAATGTTTTCCTACAAGAATCAACCATTACATATGTTATAAGTGTCCCTTTAATAATAAATTTCTTTAGACTCAAATCAACTTCCATTGTAGAGGTATCATCTTCACTTAAAATTCTAACTCCCGGTTGTAATTCATAACTTTCATTATAGTTATCTGATTTTGTAGGACTTGCCATCCAAGAACATTTGTTGTTATAAAAATCAAATGTATTAGATATATCTTGTCCAGTTGTTGAAACTTGGTATCCGTATTCATAACTGATATTTGCACCAACTTTAGTTCCATCAAACCCTAAATTTCCGCTCAGTACACATTGTTCAGTAACATCAGAATGAAGAAAAGTAGCATCCAAAATTTCATCGTTTGATGAAATTATTGGTTGATATTTTCTAATTCTAAATCCCTCTTCAGCACCGACAATATATGTTGCAGTTATATCATATATACCACGTCTTTTTCCATTTTTATCAAGATATTTTTGCCCTTGTTTAACTTCAGAATTAATTTTATATGAACACATTCTTCTTTTAGGAGACTTGTCAATAATTATGTGTAATCTTTTTGATAATGTTAATAACTTTATTTC
>CAVJWL010000026.1:0-23282 GCA_963653505.1 uncultured Prevotellaceae bacterium | reverse complement strand
ATATTATATAATATATAAGTGATTAATTGATTTACACGTGTAGGAGGTTTGTATGGATGAAATTAAGACAATGACAATCAGAGATGACTATATTACATTAGGTCAAATGATCAAGCATTTTAAATTGATTTCTAACGGAGGAGAAGAAAAGATATTCTTAGCTTCTCATGACGTCACTTTCAATGGTGAAAAAGAAAATAGAAGAGGTAAGAAAATCAGACCTGGTGATGTTGTCATAATCGATGGCATTAAGTACCAAGTCGTATGTACGCCAAAAAACTGATACTGAATAATTTTAGGTCTTATTCATCTCTTCAAGTTGATTTTACTCCTTCACCTGTATTTATAACAGGAACTAATGGTTCTGGAAAAACAAATATTATCGAAGCTATTTATTACTTGACCTTAGGAAGAAGTTTTAGAAAAGCTGATGATAAAGAATTGATCAAAGAAGGAAATCAAGAGGCGAGTATTTTTTTAAGCTATTATGATGAAAAAGATAATTTAGAACATACAATTTCATGCGTCATCAATACTAAATATAAAAAATTCGCTCTTGATGATGAAGAAGTATCCAAATTATCATCAATCTTAGGAAAACTTCTCGCGGTATATTATGAACCAAGTCAAGTTTTCTTCTTCAAAGAAGAACCGATCTTAAGAAGAAAACTCCTTGATGAAACATTAAGTCAACTATCGAATGAATATCTTTATGCGATAGGAAGATATAAAAAGCTTTTAAAAGAAAGAAATGCAGCTTTAAGTCAAAATGGCGATGTCGATATCATAAAAGCCTATAGAGACCAACTGATCAATGTTTCCTATAGAATTGTTCAAGAGAGAAAAAAATTTATTCAAAGCATAAATAAATCTACAAACCAATTTTATAAATCATTATTCAAAGATGAAGATGAATTTTCACTCATTTATAGGACAAACTGTCCTATTGATGATGATCAAAAGTCCTATGTTCAAAATTCAATTCAATTATTTGAGAATAATAAGTCACTAGAAACTTTAAGAGGAACAACACTTTTAGGTCCTCATAGAGATGATTTGACTGGAATATTGAATAAGAAAACCATCGCTACTTATGGAAGCCAAGGAGAGAATAGAATCGCTTCTTTATCCCTAAAATTAGCGATATCTCAAAAGATGAATCAAATACTAGGACACAAGCCTCTTTTGCTACTAGATGATGTCACAAGTGATTTAGATGCAGAAAGAATTGAGAAATTATTGAGACTGACTAAAGATATGGGTCAAACATTTATGACAGGAACTCGAATCATAGATGGGATTCAAAATTATACGATATACGAGACTTCAATTGACAAATCCCAATTAACACGGAGGAACTAATATGGCAGAAGAAAATGTCGAAAAAGAATTAACAGAAGCTGAAAAAAGGCGTCTAGAACAAACAAAGCGTCAAAAAGAAAAAGTTGAGAAAGTAGCCCAAGATGAGGGATCTAATAAACCTAAAGAAGAAAAAAAGGCTGTTGTAGAAGCTCCAGCTGAAGAAAATTTCAATGAAGAGCATGTTGAACACAAAGAGATCTCTGAACAAGATGAGGAGAAAACCCTACAAGCTAAAGAAGATTACACAGCTGATGATATTCAAATCTTGCAGGGATTAGAAGCCGTTCGTCAAAGACCTGGTATGTATATCGGTACCACATCTAGCAAAGGTCTTCATCACCTAGTTAGAGAAGCAGTTGATAACGGTATTGATGAAGCTATGGCTGGATATTGTAAACATATCAAAATCACAATCTTGCCAGGAACAAGTGAAAATCCAATCAACAGAATTCGTATCGAAGATGATGGCCGTGGTATCCCTACAGAGATAAATAAACAATCGGGTTTATCTACAGTTGAAACTGTCTATACCATTCTTCACGCTGGTGGTAAATTCAACGATAAAACTGGTTATAAGATTTCTGGTGGTTTGCATGGTGTTGGTGTCAAAGCTGTCAATGCCCTTTCAACCTATGTCGTTGTCACTGTTTACCGTGAAGGAAAAGTCCATCAAATTCGCTTTGAAAACGGGGGCCATACAATCGCCCCAGGACTTCAAGTTATCGGTGAATGTCCTCTTGAAAAGACAGGTACTAGTGTCGAATTCACTCCTGATCCATTGATTTTCAAAGAGACTACTACATTTGATTTCTCAACAATCGATACTTATATCAGACAAACCGCTTTCCTCACTAAGGGCTTAGATATTTCCTTAGAAGATCAAAGAAACCCAGAAGAAGAGAAGAAATCACATTACTGCTTCCAAGGCGGTATCATCGAATATGTCGCTTATATAAATCAAACCAAAGATAAAGTGTTTGAAGCCGTCCCATATATCGCAGGAGAAGCCACTGTTCAAGCTGGTGGAGTTGATGGCGCCAAAAATACCACTATCATCGTTGAATGCGCTATGCAACCGACAAAAGGTGGTATTGTCAATATGAATTCTTTCTGTAACAACATCAGAACTATGGGTGGTGGAACTCATGAAGAAGGATTCCGTCTTGCTATCGGTAGAGAATTGAATAACTACTTCCGTTCTAAAGAATGGCTTAAAGATAGCGATGATAATTTCAGAAGTGAAGATTGTATGGAAGGTTTGACTATCGTCTTAAGTGTCAAACATTCAAATCCACAATATGAAGGTCAGGTCAAAGATAAACTCGGAAACGATGAAGTCAGAAAAGTCGTCTCTTCTGTTGTCGGAGATTATTTAAAAGAATGGTTGATGGAACATCCAAAGGAAGGCAGAGCTTGGTATGAAAGAGTTGTCTTAGCCTTCAAAGGAAGAAAGGCTGCTGAAAGAGCAAGAGCTCTTGCAAATGGCAAAATCTCTGTTGGTGCTGGTATGCCAGATAAACTCACCGACTGCATTTCTAAAGACCCAAAAGAGAGAGAATTATTCATCGTCGAAGGTAATTCTGCAGGTGGTTCTGCAGTTCAAGGAAGAGACGCAAGAACACAAGCAATTTTACCATTAAGAGGTAAAATTCTTAATGTTGAAAAAGCTCAAGCCACAAGAATTGAAAAGAATGCTGAAATCTATAATATGGTTCAAGCAATCGGAGCTGGCCAAGGAGACAGTTTCGATGTTTCAAAGATGAAATTCGATAAGGTCATCATCATGACCGATGCTGATGTCGATGGTTCTCACATCCGTATCTTATTGATGACTTTCTTCTATAGATTCATGAGACCGCTTGTTGAAACCGGTCACTTATACATCGCTCAACCACCTCTTTATAGAGTCGCATATCAAGGAAAGTTCTACTATGCTTTCAACGATCAAGAATTGGATGCTATCAAAGCAAAACTTCCTGAAAATGCAAGATATGGATTACAGCGTTATAAAGGTCTTGGTGAAATGGATCCAGATCAATTAGATGAAACTACTATGGATAAAAACCATCGCCGTATGCTTCAAGTCACAATTGAAGATGCCGAAGATGCCAATGATGCCTTGATAGATTTGATGGGTGAAAATGTCGAACCAAGAAAAGACTACATCACCGCCAATGCTAAATTTGTCAAGAATCTCGATATTTAACGGAGGAATAAAAAATGGCTGAAGAAGAAAATAAAACTGAAAATCCTGTTGAAGAATCAAAAGAACAATCCTCCGAAACAGGAAATGGTATCGAAGGACTTCAAGAAGGTATTGTTGCAGGTATCACCCCAGATGAATTTGGAAAAGAAGTCAAAGCATCATTTTTAGACTATGCCGTCTCTACTTTAACATCGCGTTCGGTCCCTGATGCAAGAGATGGTATGAAACCAGTTCAAAGACGTATTATTTACGATATGTATGATATGGGTGTCACTCCTGATAAACCATTCAAAAAGAGTGCCCGTGTCGTCGGTGATGTCATGGGTAAATATCACCCACATGGTGATTCTGCAATTTATATGGCAATGTGTCGTTTAGCTCAAGATTTCGCTATGCGTTACACCCTTGTTCAAGGTCACGGTAACTTCGGTTCACCAGATGGTGATGAACCAGCAGCTAGCCGTTACACTGAAGCAAGACTGAGTAAAATTGCTCTTGAGATGTGCAAGGACATCGAAAAAAATACTGTTCCATTCATGGATACCTATGATGCTGAAGGACAAGAACCAACTGTTCTTCCATCTCGTTTCCCAAATTTACTTTGCAATGAAACATCCGGTATCGCTGTCGGTATGGCTACTTCAATCCCACCTCATAATCTAAGAGAGACTATCACTTGCGTTCAAACTCTCATCAAAAATCCTGAGATGACCACTTTAGATATTATGGGTATTATGAAAGGTCCTGATTTCCCAGGTGGTGGTACAATCCTCGGAAGAAGTGGTATCAGACGTTATTATGAAACTGGAAAAGGTTCTGTTAAAGTCAGATCCAAATATAGAATTGAAGAAAAAAGTGGGCATTATGAAATCGTATTTTACGAACTTCCATATATGGTCAACAAGAGAGATTTAGCAAAGCATATCGCTGATTTAGCTGATAATAAAACAATCGATGGTATCGCAAGTGTCGCTGACTATTCCTCTCAAAAGATGGGAACTCACTTCACTGTCATCCTTAAGAAAGGTGCCATTCCTGATTTAGTTTTAAATCATCTATTCCACTACACAGCTCTTCAAAGTAACTTCCCTGTCAACATGCTTGCTATCGATAATGGAACTCCAAAAGTTCTCAATATGAGACAAGCTCTTGATATCTATATCAAGTTCCAAGAGCAGATTATCACTAAAAGAACTCAATATGATTTAAAGAAAGCTAGCGATAGAATTCATATCCTTGAAGGTATCATCAAAATATCTGATGCTATCGATGAAGCAATTCATATCATCCGTTCATCCAAATCAAATGAAGAAGCAACTATGCGTCTTGAAGAGAGATTCGATTTAGATGATATCCAATGCAAAGCTATTCTTGATATGACTCTCAGAAAGTTAACTGGACTCGAATATCAAAAATATGTCGATGAAAAACTCGGTTTAGAAGAAGATTGTAAGAAATACAATTTAATATTGTCTGACCAGAGTGTTTTAGAAGATACTCTCATCAACGAACTTGAAGAGATCAAAAAGAAATACGGTGATGATAGAAGAACTGAAATCTCAGATGCTGATTATGATGAATCCGATGAAGATTTAATTCCAAATAAAGAAATTCTCATCATCTTGACAAAAGGCGGATATATCAAAAGAGTTGATCCTAGTGAATTCAAAGCCCAAAATAGAGGTGGTGTTGGTGTTAAAGGCATGCAGACAAAAGATAACGATGAAGTCGAAATCTTGCGTCATAGCCGCACTAAAACTGATGTTCTCTTCTTCACAAATACAGGTAGAGTTTATCACTGCCGTGGTTATCAAATCCAAGAAGGTGGAAGAGTCAGCAAAGGTATTCCAGTTGTCAACTTCTTACGACTTCTTGATGGTGAAAAGATCAATTCCATCATCTCCATGGATGATTACGAAAACACCTACTTATTCTTTGCAACTGCAAATGGTACTGTAAAGAGAACTGCAAGCAAAGAATTTGAAAGCATCAATTCCAATGGTAAGATTGCAATTTCCTTAAAGGAAGGTGATTCCTTACTCGATGTCAAATGTACCGATGGCAATGCTATTGTCAGCTTAGGTTCTAGTGAAGGAAAGGTTTGCTCATTCTACGAAAATGATGTTCGTTGCATGGGAAGAACTGCAAGCGGTGTTCGCGGTATGATGATTCCAGATGATGAAACAATCGTCGGTGTTGTCTCTTCCATTGAAGGAAGTAAGATTTTCTCCCTCACTGAAAACGGTTATGGAAAGATCACTGATGGCACTGAATACAGAATCACAAGCCGTGGTAGCAAAGGTGTTAGAACCATTCGTGAAGGTGAAAAGAATGGCAAACTCATTGCTATTAGAACTGTTCACGGCGATGAAGATATCATCATCATCACAAATCAAGGAACGACTTTAAGAACTAGCTTAACTCAATTTAGAGAGATGTCTAGAAACACCATGGGTGTCAAAGTCATGACTTTGAAAAATAATGAAGAAATCTCTTCTTGTTCAATTCTTCCAAGTGAAAGCGAATATGAAGCTTCACTTCCAGAAGTTGTCGATAAAGAAGCAGAAGAAAGAATCGAAAACGATGATCAAAAAGCCTTAGATGCTCTTTTAGAAAGAGCTAATGAGGATGATCAACAAGACGAAGATTAATAAAAAATAAGGAGAGACCGAAATGATTTATTTAGCTTTTCATAAGCCTCATTTAAAAGATTCTCTTAATTATGTGGTTAGAAACAATATCATTCTCAATTTAAAAGAAAGCGGTCTTTCCTTTACTTTGAATTCTGAAGAACACCGCGATGTCATTCTTTTCACTTCTGCTTATGATTTTTGTTATGAATTAAAAAGTATCAAATCTTCGGATAAAATCCATATCTTAGCTTTATCTGATCCTAACGATATCGTCTTTTCTAAAGATGGTATCTCGTTAACAACCGATGCTTTAAACGCTTATCAAAAAGCGGATAAACTTCTCGTCTTCACTTTAGAACACAAAGAATTCTTGATCAAAAGCGGATTTCCTCAAGAGAAAATCGCTCTTTTGAATATGTCACCTACCTATAAAAAAGAAGAATTGTTAAACAGTGAAAAAAATAGTTTTCGTTCTTTTTTTCAAATCCCAAAAGAAGTCAAGTTGATTCTCTTTTTAGGAAATGATTTGACAAAGAAAGATATTTCAAGAGTTGAAGAATTATCCCTTCTTTCTCCTGAGAAAAGATTCCTTTGTTTTGGACCTTTAGACACTTCTTCAATCAAAGAAAAAAGAAGAGAGATGTTAGCTTCTTCAACAAACATTCTTTTCTTCGACACCATTCCTGAAGAGTTATATCGTTCTGCGATTCAAAGTGTCGATTGTTTGATTCTTTATACAAATTCGCAAACATTCCCAGTTGTTTTAAATGATTTTGCTGCTTATGGAACAAAAATAATTTCATATCGCCAACATTTTAATCTTTCATTTTTGAAAGATATCAATTCAGAATTCCCAGAAGATTTTCCATCACTTTATCAAATCATTTCATCACTTTAAACTTAACTACTTGATAAGTAGATGATATAAGACTATAGTTATAGTGTTTAAAATTTAAGGAGCTTAAATCCATGTTAGATGTAAAATATGTCATTGAAAATTTAGACGAAGTTATCGAACGTCTTTCAACTAGAACTGGAGATTTCTCATATTTGAGGCAACTTCCAGAGCTCGATAAAAAAAGAAGAGATTGCATCGTTAAAACTGAAGCTTTAAAAGCTGAAAGAAACGCTCAATCTAAAAATATCGGAAAGCTCAAAGCTCAACACAAAGATGATGAAGCTGCCGAGCTTATGAAAAAGATATCCTTTGATAAAGATGAAATGGTTCGTCTTGATCAAGAAAGAGCTAAGATTGAAGATGAAATTCATGAGATGATGTTAAAGACACCAAATCTTCCTGATAAATCACTTCCAATCGGTACTGATGATAGTTTCAACCGTGTTGAAAAATATTATTCTGAACCTCTCACCTTCACATTCAAACCATTATCTCACTGGGAAATCGGTCAAAAACTCGGTGGTTTTGATGTCGATAGAGCAGCTAAAGTCACTGGTTCTAGATTCACTTTCTACATGGGTGCTTTTGCAAAATTAGAGCGTTCAGTCGCTGCTTTTATGCTTGACACTCATGTCGCAAATGGTTTTACTGAAGTCTTACCTCCATATTTAGTCAACACTGATTCTTTAACTGGTACCGGACAACTTCCAAAATTTGCTGATCAAGCCTATATGACCAATAACACTGGTGAAGAATACTGGCTTATTCCAACTGCTGAAGTTCCAGTCACCAATTTATACAGAGATGAGATTTTATCCGCTGACGATCTTCCAAAGAGATACTGCGCATATTCTTCTTGCTTCAGAGCTGAAGCAGGCGCTGCTGGTAGAGATACAAGAGGTATCATCCGTCAACACCAATTCCAAAAAGTTGAAATGGTCAAATTCACTCTTCCAGAACAATCATTTGATGAACTTGAATCCATGACTGAAGAAGCTGAAAGAATTCTTGAATTATTGAAGCTTCCATATCGTAGAGTATGTCTTTCCACTGGTGATGTCGGTTTCTCAGCTGCTAAATGTTATGATGTTGAAGTTTGGATGCCATCTTATAATGACTACGAAGAAAAGAATGGAAAATATGTTCCGACAACCAATGTCTATAAAGAAATCTCTTCTTGCTCAAATGATTTAGATTATCAAGCAAGACGTATGAATATCCGTTTCAAGAGAACTAAAGATAGCAAGACAGAATTCGTTCACACCTTAAATGGTTCTGGTCTTGCAGTCGGAAGAACTGTTGCAGCCATCATCGAAAATTATCAAAATGAAGATGGTTCTATCACCGTTCCAGAAGTCTTACGTCCATACATGCATATGGATGTCATAAAATAAAATTTGACAAGGGCATTTCAAATGCCCTTTTTTGATGCAAAAAATAAATTAATGCTTGAAATCTAAAAGAAAAATATTATCTTATTAGAGCGAAATAAATAGGCGGTGACTTATGACTGTATGGAAAAAATTTAAAAAACTATTTGATCCTATCGATTTGACAAAAGGCAGTATAACAAAAGACATCCTTCTTTTTATGGTACCAATACTTTTGAGTTTGATTTTCCAACAATTGTTCACGATGACAGATGCTATCATCGTAGGTCAAAATTTAGGAACCTATGAAATAGCTGGCATCAATGATGTCGGATGTTTGAGCGCTATTGCATTACAATTCTGTATTGGATGTGCATCTGGATTTTCAGTTGTAGTTTCTCATAAAATAGGTGAAAACAACTTAAACGGTGCAAGAAAGAGTTTCTATCTTCAATTCGTAATATGTACCTTATTGACAATCGTGCTCACCATCGGGTTTTGCCTTTCGACAGATTTATTGCTTCAATTGATGAAGATAACTCCTAGTGAGACTGACGCAAATCAACAACTATTATATCAATCCGCTCATGATTATCTCTTTGTCATCTTCTTAGGTATCTTCGCTAATATGTTCTACAATTTCATCTTCTCAAATCTCAGAGCCTTAGGCGATAGCTTCACGCCTTTCATCTTCTTAGTATTAGGTGTCATTTTAAATATCGTTTTAGATTATCTATTCATCGTTCCATTTTCTTGGGGAGTTATCGGAAGTGCTTGGGCAACAGTTCTTGCTGAAGCCTTAGCTACAATCGGATGTTTTATCTACGCCTATATAAAATACGATTATCTCAGATATCAAAAAGGTGATTTAAAAGTCAGTAAGAATTTCATAATCGAACACTTCAAATTAGGACTTCCTCTCGGCCTTCAATCATCAATTCTTGAAATCGGAATCATCATCATGCAGATGAGTATCATCGCATTTGATTACACAGCAACTGGTTCTCTTGTCAGTGGGACTCCTGCTCAAGTCGGTTATTCAATCGCCTGTAAAGTCCATCTCATCATCATGAGTGTCTACCAAGCTATTGCGATAGCTATGATGACATATCTTGGTCAAAACCAGGGTGCTGGTGAATATAAGAGAATCAAAAAAGGTTTAGAAATAGGTTCATTAATTGGTTTGGCTAGCTTTGTTTTCTTCACCATCATCGGACTACTGATCACTATTGATGGCGCTTATATGTATATATTCTTAAAAGCTGACAATATAACCAATGAAGCTATCAGATACGGAAATCTCTATCTATATCTCTGTCTTCCTTGTGATTTTATTCTCTTAGTCTTATTCATCTGCAGACATTCACTTCAAGGATTAAATCGACCTCTATATCCCTTCTTAGCTGGTGTTGGTGAATTATTTGCAAGAACTATTTGCTGTATTTTCTTACCACAGCTTGTCAATGGTGGTCCTATAAATTCAACCGCAAGTGATACGAGTTTTATCGCTGTATGTTTAGCAGATCCGCTAGCTTGGTTTGCAGCCGTTTCCTTTATGTTAATACCACTTATCAGAACTGTTTATTTCAATAAAAAAGATCCTGAATATATCAGTAAAAAATTAAAACGAGATAATAAAGCTTAGTTTCTAATTGAAAACTCGTGGCTGTACCTCTATTAGTAGGTGATAGCCACTTTTTAATTTAGGACAATATGTACTAAAATAAAACTTATTTTCCAAATACGATTATCTTCTCAGTAGGTTCTTTATCTTTTAAAGATTCTTCATATAATTTCTTCGTATCTTTTCTTTTTATATTTTTAAATCCTGTCTCTTTATATCTAGTTAATACTGAGGTGATAAATTCTTTTGTTGCAGAATGCATCATCGATTTTTCTTTAGCTTTTAAAAAGAATTGTAATGGTTTATCTTTTGTAAAATTCTTTCCATTATAAACTTTTGATGCGGAGATCATATCGCAACAGCTTTCAAGCGCATATTTATATGGCATCGGACAAAGAATGATATCTCCTGTTGTCACATCTACCCAATACTCGAAATGATGTTTATTCTTTCTTGTGTGATGAATAAAGGCTTTTGAATATCCGAATTCTTCTTTTCTTTCATATGCAATCGGAGATCTTATTCCTGAATAATTTCTTGCGCTTATCAAAAACTCAGTCGGAGAATATTTAGATAAGTCATGTACTAAGCCTCTATATGGTATTCCACATCTTATCGAATTGATAAATACGAAGAATCTATGTTTGTTAACTGTGTGAAAATGTTTTAATAAATGATATTTCATAGAAATAATTATAATGATATTGATAATTATAATAGTAAATTTTTCTTTTATTTTTGATTTATTACTTATATAATATTTGTGGTTCCAGAGAAAGGAACTTTTTATTTTGCTTTAGAGAGGTATTTCCAATGAGGGAAAAAGTTGTCTTAGTTTGTAGTGAATGCCAATCAAGAAACTATTATGCTTCAAAAAAGAAGGGTAACGGAGTCAGAATGGAAGTGAATAAATATTGTCCTAAATGTGGAAAACACACCGTTCATAAGGAGGGGAAATAATGAAAAAAATATCTAAATATTTCCGTGGTGTTGGTGAAGAAGCAAGACGTGTTCGTTGGCCAGACCAAAAGACATTATGGCAAGCAGTCGGCATTGTTCTTTTGATCGCTGTTGGTTTCGCTTTATTCATCTATTTATGCGATCTTTTGACAATTCAAATTATGAAGGGATTCGAAAATGCATTCCCTAAAGATTCAACTTCAACATCAACTTCAAGCAGTGCAGCTGCTGCAATTGTAGCATTTAAGAATGTTTTAGGAGGATTTTTAAAATGATGTACACAGATGAAGATAAGATTGTCGTAAATGACGATGACAATACCATCGTTGTCAATAATGAAGAAAACGAAAAGCCAGTTGATGATGTTCAACTCGATGCTTCATACAATTCAGCTTTAAATGAACCAAAAGCCGTCACTGTTGAAGAAATTCTTCCAGAAAAAGCTTGGTATGTTATCAACACCTTTGCACAAAGAGAAAGACAAGTCAAAGAAATGCTCGAAAAGAGAGCTGTTTCTATGAATATTCAAGACAAAATCTTCCGTATCATTTGTGCTGAATATCAAGAACCAGTTCTTGATGAAGATGGAAAACCAAAATACACTAAGAATAAAACCACTGGTCAAATGGTTCAAAAATTCAAAACAAAGAACTATTATCCAGGATACATCTTCGTTGAAATGATCATGACTGATGAAACTTGGTTTGTCGTCCGTAACACTCCAGGTGTCTCTGGTATCACCGGTTCTTCTGGTAAAGGTGCTAAGCCATTCCCAATTCCAAGAGAAGAAATCGAACCAGTTTTAAAGAGAATGAACATCGATGATCCTGAAATGTATTCTGACTACCAAGTAGGAGATAAGATCAAAATCTTATCCGGTACATTTGCAGATGCTGAAGGTAATATCGAAACTGTCAATCCTGAAGAATCTGAAGTCACAATTTCAATCACTTTATTCGGCCGTCCACAAATCATCACTGCCAAATATTCCGAAATTGAAAAAGCTGATAAGAATAACGAAGAAGCTGAATAGTTGCTATCAATAGAAAAATTAAACTCTAGGTTTCGTGCCTAGAGTTTTTTTAAAATAAAAAAACTCAAACATAATATTGAGTAAAAAAGACTGCTATAAGCAATTCAATATCTATTTCTAAATATTGAATACTATAACAGTCTTTTTTCTTAGTATGTTATTTATTCATTTCTTTTTCGATATCAGCTATCAAATACTTTAATACAGGTTCAAATGCTGGACCATAAACTGTACCATCTAATCTTTCATCGATAGTATTTTTTATCGCTCTATGGAGAAAATCATGAGAGATTTTAACACCGGTATCCAAAGTTAAACCATCAGCTAAACAACCAACTAAACTCGATGAGAATAAATCACCAGTACCATGGAATTTTCCGTAATACATATCAGTTACATAAGTAGTCATCTTTTTGGTTTGAGTATCATAATAGATATCTGCAATTCTACCACTTTCAATTTCTTGACCAGTGATGATGATTATCTTTGGTCCAAATGTTGATAATTTATCAAATATCTTTTGATAAAAACTCATCGGAATTTCTTTTTCACTTCCAGGATATTCAATATCAGCTAGCAAACATGCTTCTGTTAAATTCGGTTTGATATAATCAGCACCATCGATAAGCTTTCTCATCAATTCTACATGTTTAAAATCGAATCCTGGGTACAATTTTCCATTATCAGCCATCGCAGGATCGATGAATGTTTTTGTTTGTTCATCCTTTAATATTTTGACAATATCGATAACAGTTTCAACCTGTTCATTTGATAAATATCCAGTATAGATAAAATCAAATGAATGGTTATATGGCATCCATTTTGAAATTATCTCTTTTAATTGAGAGGTCAAATCTAAATATGTCCAGCTTTCAAACATTGTGTGATTGCTTAATATCGCAGTTGGAAGAGCGACACATTCAACTTTACACGCAGATATTGTAGGGATAGCAACTGTTAAAGAACAACGTCCCATACAAGAAAAATCTTGAATTGTTAAAACTCTTTTTTGCATCCCATTTCCTCACTTACAGCTTTCTTCTAAAACCTTCATAGGCAATATATACATATCAGAGATATGTTCTAATTGATGATGTGATGGCAGTTCTTTTCCTTCTAACCATTTATCAACAGTTGCAGCATTTGTATGTAAATGCTCAGCAAAATGTTCTTTATCAATGTTATATGTTGTGAACAATGTTTTTAATATTTCGTTAAATTTCATCATTTTTTATGAGAGTTGTTTTCAATTTTTTTAGGTGAATTTTCAATCAATTTGCCGTTTTCATCAAATTCCATTGTTTGAGTCTCACCAACTGTTTTTCTATTGAAGACTTTCTTATCTCTTTTTCTTTCTTTTTTCAAATCAGTGAGTTCAACAACTTTAACTTCTGAATTCATATCTTCTTCTTTTTCTTCTTGTTGTTTTTGTTTTTCAACTTCTTCTAATTGTAAGGCTTTCTTAGTTTCTCTTATTTTAATAATCAAGGAAACAAAGGAAATTATTCCGATGAGGATTAAAACGAAACCGACAACTAAGAAAATATATTGACTTATTTTTCCACTGTATTTCTTTTCTAAAATGATATATGCAATTCCACCAGCTAATAACAATGCTGCTCCGATAAAGCTAAGAACTGCAAGAGTTACATTTTTTGTAATACCTTTTTTACCTAAGGCTCTGTCGATACCATAAACGACACACATAACTGCATAAATGAACAATAAAGAAACGATGAAGATATTGAGGACATCTGATAGGAATTGAGAGGAATCTTTTGATTTGACAAAAAATACTACAGAAATTGCTACACTTACAGCACCTAATAAGACTTCTTCACTCATGAGATTTCTATGAAGGAAATATCCTGCCATCAAATCCAATACTCCGAAAATAGTCAACACAACACCGATACATATTGGAAGAGAGGATGAGAAGTTTTGATCAGAATTAGACTTTATAGCTCCAATAGAACACACTAAAAAAATAGCTCCTAATGCGACAAGAATTAAAGATTGAGCAATCTTTAACCATTTATACACTTCAACAGCTACTCTTTTATCGATTTTATATTCTTCATCGTTATATTTCATAGATAGTTGCAACCTCCAAAATTTACAAACATATATTATATAGGTTATTTATATTTTTATAACACAAAAAATAAAATCTTTTTTCATATGTTAAATTTATAGATTTTCTTTGTTCATAAAACATAATTTTATTTTTTGATTCTATATGCAATTCTTCGTATTTATTAAAGTTCAATTCACGTGAAATACTATTAAATAAGAAAAAGTCAGTATGTAAATTTAACATATTTAAAAAATATGATAAAAAGTCCTATTAAAAGAATAAATTTTAATTGATTTATATGGGGATTAAATAATATAATATACCATATGCGCATTTTAAAACGCATAATTTTTGATGGAGGATTTAAAATATGAAAAGAACTTATCAACCAAGTAAACTCAAGAGAGCTCACACCTGTGGTTTCAGAGCTAGAATGGCTACCAAGAGCGGAAGAAAGATCATCAACGCTAGAAGAGCTAAGGGTAGAGTTAGACTTACCCAAGCCTAAATTCTAATTTTTTCGGCCAATCAATATGAAAAAAGAGTACCGCATAAAGAAATCTGAAGATTTCAAGAAAGTACTTGATTATCGTCATACTGCCGGAAAAAACGAATCGATGTCTGTCTATTTTGCTCCAAATCAATATAAGCATGCACGCTTTGGACTCAGTGTCTCTACAAAATTAGGAGATGCTGTAATCCGTGTACGCGTTCGTAGACAATTAAGAAGCATGATTAATTTAACAGGAGCATTGGACTGGCCCTATGATATAGTCATCATCGCTCGTCCAGGATTCCTCAACCATTCGTTTCAGGAAAATCTTTCACTCCTGAACAATGCGTTAGCTCGTTTAAAGCCGAAAGCCAAAGGGGAGAAAAAATGAGAACAAATTCGCATAAGTTTCTAAAACGGCTTACGATAGCCTTTAGCAGTGCTATCGTTGTTTTTGGTATGTCCAGTTGTACCAAATCATTCTGTACTAATCAAGACAAAGCAAATAATATCTATGCACTCTACGGAAATCTATTCAATGATTCAACTAGTGTCACAGAAGATTATAGCAATAATGTCAATATTCAAACCGGTGAATCAGATAGAGTCACTACTACTCAAAACACCAATCGTAAATCTCTTTACAACAGTTTGACCTCAACCTATGGAGTTGGTCTTCCTAATAAAGAATTTAATGAATATATCAATAACAAAGCTACAGAAGAAGCAAATAATACATACAAATACTGGATGGATGGAACATTTGCTAAAAATTTAGAAGAAGCACAAGCTAAAGCAGTCGCCACTCATGTCGCTTTATACGCTGGTATCACTTATACCGATAGTAAGCCAACAAAAGTCGCTGACTTATGGACTAACTTTGATACTTGGTATAAAAGTTCTGTGACTGATTTAGGAATTCTTGTCGCACCAAATACTACCTATGTCAATTCATTCAAATCTCTCGTCTCTCAAAATGTCACTAGAGATAATGGATGTATAACACCAGAAAGCAAAACTTTCTCTCAAAATGGATCTAATATTTATATTGAAGGAAAGAGTTGGGGACAAGCATTCTCTGATTATGGTTTCTTTGAAGGATTGTTTGTCTGGCCATTTGCATGGCTTGTCTACACAATTTCAGAAACACTTGGAAATACTGCCTGGGCTCAAATACTTGCTATCTTTGTCGTTACAGTTTTAGCAAGACTTATCACTATCATCTCAACATTGATTCAATCTAGAACTCAAGCAAAGCAACAAGCTTTAAAACCAGCACTTGACGAACTCGCTAAGAAATATCCAAATGCTAACGAAGATCAAGAACAACAAAAAGCCTTGATGATGGAAAGAACCGCATTATTCAGAAAGAATAAAGTTCATCCGATGCTTCCAATGTTATTCATGATTATTCAATTCCCACTCTTCATCTGCGTTTGGTCAGCTCTTCAAGGATCTGCAAGTTTAGCTAGTGGTAATGTCTTAGGATTATCACTTACAACAACTGTCAGTACTTGTTTCACAAACTACAAGAATACTCCAGGTGCACTTGTCGGTATCTTAATCTTCATCGTCATGACATTAGCTAATGTCTTATCTTCTTTCTCTTCTCTTTGGTTTACAAATTGGAGAAATAAGAAATTCGGTGATCCAAATGCTGTTCCAGTTTCCAAGGATGGAATGGATCCTAATAAAACTGGAAAGATGATGACCTATATTATGATGGTCTTCGTTGTCATCATGGGTTGGTCATTACCAGCAGGTATGGGTATTTATTGGCTCTTCGGTTCCTTGATTGCTATCTTACAAACCTTGCTCATGCAAGCTATGCAAACAAAATCAGCTCACAAGATTGCAGCTTCAACTGGTGATGGCAGTGATCTTGCAGCTATCAGAAGAAGTAAGCACCATGTCGGTACTGCTTCTAACAAGAAAAATAAGAAAAATAAATCGGATTCCGATAAACCGATGTGGAGGTAATCGATATGAATAAATATGAAGGAAAAACAGAAGAAGAAGCAGTTAAAAAAGCTTGCGCTGATTTAAATGTTGAAGAAAAAGATCTCAACTATCAAGTCATCTCTGTTAAAAAGACTCTTTTCACTAAGACAGTTACAATCGGTATCTACACAATCAACGATGTCATCGTCTTCGCTGATGATTACATCAAGAGATGTTTAAAAGCTTTGGGCATCACTGGCTCAACTGAAGCAAAATATGAAGACGGAGTTATCAAACTCAACATCGTTTCTCCAAAGAATAGAGCTGTCATCGGAAGAAGTGGTGAAACCCTTCGTTCCATCAATGAATTAACTCGTTCTGCTTGCTTCAATCGTTTCGGTGGTCATTATCGCATTCTTCTCAATTGTGATGGATATAAAGAAAATAAATACGAGAAATATGCATCTATGGCAAGACATTACGCAAGTGAAGTCAGCCGTACTCATGTCACAGTCGTTCTCGATCCGATGACATCTGATGAAAGAAGAGTTATTCATCAAGCATTAACCGGTTATCCACACATTAAGACTCAATCTTTAGGAACTGGTCATAAGAGACATATTACAATTCAATATGTTGAAAATGATCAACTCAACAATAAGTCTGAAGAAGAATAATTATTAAAACAACTTATTAAAACTGCTAGATAATTTAACTAGCAGTTTTTTATTTTCTAAAAATTAAAAGAAAGCTATTATTTTTAAGAACGAATATAAAATCATCAATTAATTACTTTTAATTTCAATTTTTAAATGATATTATAAATAAAAATAGGTAATATTATGATAAAAATAGCAATAGTCGAAAACGAACAAACCCAAATAGAAATCATCTTTGAAATGATCAAAAAGTATTGTAATACTAATGACATTCAATTTGATATTCTCTCATTTAATAACGGATATGATTTCCTCGAAAATGATATCTCAACATTTGATTTGATCTTCATGGATATCGATATGCCAGGTATCAATGGCATGGAAACATCCGCAAAAATAAGAAGCAAAGGAATAACTACTCCTTTAATCTTTGTGACTAATCTTCCTCAATTTGCAATCGATGGATATAAAGTTCAAGCCTTGGATTTCATCTTAAAACCGATGACATATGCCGATTTTTCTTTAGCGATGAAACGAGCGTTAGTTTTGATCAATCAAGATAAAATCGGTGATTTCATCTTGAACATCCACGGTTCCCTTATCAAATTCAAACAAGAAGAAATCCTCTATATCGATATGATAAAACACGATGTTAACTTGCATCTATCCAATGGTGAAATCAAAGTTTTCCGTTCCTCCTTGAATAAGATAGAACCATTGTTAAATGATAAGATCTATCTTAAATGTAACTCTGGTTGCATTGTCAATCTCAACAAAGTAAAACGAATCGAAAAAGATATTTTGATCATGGAAAATGATGATCACATCACCATTTCTAGATCTAGAAAGAAAGAGACTCTCAGCAAATTCAACGGCTTATTAAGTCTCATGGATGATAGCACAAATGAATGAAAATAATATCATAAGCAGAATTTTATATTTAAAGAATTACTCATTTTTTCTTGAAATATTTATAGCAATGCTTATCGTTTTGTTATATCAAGAAAAAAGAAAGCTGTATCCGTTACGAGTCATACTCTCTCTTGCTGCAGGTTTTTCACTTTACTACATGCCTAATTTGAAATTTTTAAATTTCAATTACTCATTCTTGACAGTTGTCATCGCTTGCTTTGTCTTATGTCTATTCATTTATAAAGGTAATGTCTTTCCAATCTTTTTCTCGGCAATCGCTGCCTGGGGACTACAGCATATCGCTTGGAATTTTTTAGGAATTATCTATGATTTGATTCCAGATGTTGCCACATTAAGCGATTTTTCTTTAGGAATCATCTATTTTTGTGATTTCACCTTCTTCTATTTCATTTACTTCATCATCATCAAATTTTTGAAGATAAAAATCGAAAATAACAAAAAACAATTCTTTTCATTCTTATTTTCGTTCATCATGTTGCTGACAACTATGTATTTATCTCAATCAGTTAAAACATGGACGATTACAATAAGATTGTACACATCTCTTGCTGCATTTTTATCTCTTGTCATTCAATTCGGATATCCGTATTTATCGAATTTGCTCATCAAAGAAAAAGAGTTGCAAGATGAAAAAGACAGTCTTGAAAAGATGTTAGACTTACAAGCGAAACAACAGAAATTATCAAAACAAGCCACTGATATTTTAAATATCAAATTCCACGATATGAAACATCAATTATTATTGATGAAGAATATGAATGATAACGATCGTTTTAAAATCAGTGAAGAAATCGAAAAAAGTATCGATATCTATAGCAATATCGCAAAGACTGGAAATGAAGCTATGGATATCGTTGTCAGTCAAAAAGCTCTTTTATGTTCATCAAAAAATATTCGTTTTACCTACATTCTTTCAGGTGAGGTCTTATCATTTATGAGTTCAACTGATATCACTTCTTTATACGGAAATATCCTTGATAATGCTATCGAAGGTGTTGAAGAAGAACAAGGCGAATACCGATTGATAAAATTAAAAACTTTCAGTCAAAATGGTTTGATATTGATACAAGAAGAAAATTACTGCCATAAAGATATCAAATTTGCAGATAACGGACTTCCAATCTCTATCAAAAAAGATCAAATCAATCATGGATACGGAAGCAAATCAATCAAATATATCGTCGAAAAATATAAAGGACAACTTTCGTTAAAACACGAAGATAATATCTTCTATATTTCTATTGCCATTCCGATTGAAGAAAATATCCAAATGCAAAATGTGTCAAAAAACTGAGCAAATCGTGTCATTAATTCAAGCGCTTACATTGCTGTGGTGTTATATTTTTTTCGCTAGAAACCTCTTACATATGAAGTTTTAGCAGAAAGGTAATAACATATGAATCCGAAATTATTTCGTGGATTAACAGTCGTAAGTGCTTTTCTTTTAGCAAGTAGTATTACTGCTAGTTCTTTACTAGAAAAGTACTCAAGTCAAATGGATCAAGTTTTCGGAACTGTTTCAAGTGAAATTAAGTACGAAAAAATCGGTGACTCCGATGAAGATCCTTGGACTTACAAGAGCAAGTATAAAACTGCTCAAGAAGCTATCGATGGATATAAGGAATATTCCATCAGGGAAGCTCAAGAAACCTTCGCACTTCTTAAAAACAATGAATCAGCTCTTCCTATTTCTAAAACTGCCAAAGTCACTCTTTTAGGTTTGCGTTCTTACGCAGCTGTTTATGGAAACTCAGGTGGTTCTATAGCAGATAAGAACATTGTCGACAATGGAAATAAGATTTATGAAGCATTTAAAAACAGCGGACTCCAATTGAATCCGACAATGTTAGAAACTTATGAGACATATTTCAAAGATAAAACTTGGGGTGGAAATGGATTCGGTGCTACTCCACCAGAATATGTTGAAGTCACAACCACCGATACTGTCAGTGAATTATCTCCTAACGAATTAAAAACTATCAATCCGAATTATGCAAAGGATTTCTCTGAATATAACGATGCAGCTATTGTTGTCATCGGAAGACCCGGTGGTGAAAGTAAAGAATATGTCACCGGCAATAATCAAGAATGCACAACTGGAAACATCATGGGACTTTCCGATAAAGAAAGAGCTATTATCAAAGAAGCTAAAGATAACTTCGATAAAGTCATCGTCTTAGTCAATTCTGTTACAACAATGGAAATCGATGAACTCAAAGAAGATGATGATATCGATGCCATCTTATGGATTGGTTATCCAGGTGCTTATGGATTCTCAGCGGTTGCTGATGTCTTAAATGGAACCGTCTCTCCTTCTGCATGTTTAGGTGATGTTTTTGTTGCAAACAACCAAGCAAATCCAGCTATGCAATCAGCTGGTAATATTCCTTGGGCAAATGCATCTGATTTCACAGCAGATGAAAATGTCAATTCATATTTGGTTGAAGCTGAAGGCATTTATTCTGGATATCGTTATTATGAAACAAGATACAATGACATTGTCAACGGTGTTTCTAATGCTAACCAAGCAAGCGCTGGTACTTGGACAAATCCAGATTCAACTATTTCAACTACTGCTGGAGCTTGGAACTATACTAATGAAGTCACTTATCCATTCGGATATGGCTTAAGCTATACAACATTTGAAGAAAAATTGGATAGCGTATCAATCCCTGGTGATAAGAAAACTGCTACTGTCAAAGTTACTGTCACAAATACTGGAAAAGTGGCTTCTAAAAAAGCAGTTCAACTCTATGCTCAAACTCCATACACCGATTACGATAAAGAGAACAATGTTGAAAAATCAGCAGTTCAACTTGTCGATTTTGAAAAGACAACGCTTTTAAATCCAGGTGAAAGCCAAACAATCGAGATGAATGTCGATTTGCAAACTCTTGCTTCTTATGATTATACAAAAGCAAAGACTTGGATTTTAGATGATGGTACCTATACCTTTGCTCTTGGTGATAACTCACATGATGCTTTGAATAACATTCTTGCAAGTCAAGGAAAATCAACAGCTGATGGTATGGATTACAACGGAAATTCTGCTTTGACATATTCCTGGAATTGGTCTGATTTTGATTCTTCTACTTTCCGTTATTCAGAAACTGGAAAAGAAATCACCAACCAATTGAGTGATGGCGATTATTCAATGGATTTGAATTCATTCATACCAGGCACTGTCACTTACTTAACTCGTAAGAATTGGAATGGTACTTTCCCACAAAAATATGAAGGATTATCAGCTACTGGTAGACTTAAAGAATTGCTTAAAAATGATTTCATCACTTTAAAAACTGATGAAGATACTTCTGATGTCAAATTCGGAGATACAACTTCCAGCTTAACTCTTGCAGATTTAAAGGGTGCTGATTTCTCAGATGAAAGATATGATGAACTTGCAAATAAAGTTACAATTCAAGAATTCTTAGACTTCGCTTCTCATGCTTTCCACAACATTCAAAAAATTGAGTCAGTCGGATACTCTGGAAATGATGCTGATGATGGACCTGGTGGTTCTGATACTCATTATTTGAATGAAGGAAAATATCAAGGTGTAGCCTATAGTGATGCTGAAACTGCAACCAAAACAGCAAACGGCAGTTATATAGGTACTAGAACTGCACCATCTCCTCAAAATTTAGCTTATTCTTTCAATAAAGAACTCGCCTATGAAAATGGAGAAATCATCATCGGTGAAACTTCATTAATCCTCAACCTTCCAATCATGATTGGACCTGGTGGTAACATCCATAGAAATGGTTACAATGGTCGTGGTGGCGAATATTATTCTGAAGATCCTATTCTTTCTGGATACATCGGTTCTGCTGTTGTTCAAGGTGCTCAATCCAAAGGTTGCTTAGTCAATATCAAACATGCAGCTTTCAACGATCAAGAAATCAATCGTTCTGGTATCGCTGTCTTTATGAATGAACAAAAAGCTCGTGAATTAGAACTCAGAAATCTCAATTGTATGTTCACAGCTAAAGGTAAACCAGCAAGTTTCTATAATGATGAAACAAAGAATGATACCTATACCAAAGGTGCTCTTGGTGTCATGACTTCTTATAACAGAATTGGTGCGGTTGCAAGTAGTGCAAACTATGCAGTCCAATACACAATTATGAGAGAAGAATGGGGATTCAATGGCTATAATGTAACTGACTTCACTGGTGTCGCTTTAAAAGCTGCTCCAAAGGAATCTATCCTTGCAGGTACTGTCGCTTTCTGTGGTTTCTCCACAAGTGTTGATTACTGGAAACCAGAGAGTTTAAACAAAGATAAAGCTATGACAAAAGCCATTCATCAAAATATCAAATACATCCTTTATTCCTTAGCAAACTCTAATGCATTAAATGGTGTCAACGCAAGTTATCGCGCTTACAAAGTTAAGAAATCTACATGGTGGAGAACCTCTTATATCTCTGCAATTTCAATCACTGCTGCTTTAACTGGAATCTTCTTAGTTACAACAGTAATCTTCACTTTTGTAAAGAAGGAGGAAAAATAATCTTATGGAAAAATTAAAATCAAAACTTTCATTAAGAAACATCCTACTTCTTATAACTACACTTATTACACTCGTTGGATTTATCATGTACATGATTGTTTCAACAACTGGATACTTTGTTGGAAAAGCTCCAAATATGGCAGTTACAATTCTCTCCATTTTATTCATTGTTGGTTCAGTTGCATTCATCATTTTTGATGATAAAATCAAAAAATATGATACTATAGTTTTCTTTCTTTTAGCGGCTTGTCTTATCTTATCAATCATCTTCTTCATCTTAGATAAAGAAGAAGTAGTCGGTGAAATGTTAATACCAGTAAATCATCCTCAAAAGCAAATCGAAGCAGCAATCACAAGCATTGTTGCTATTGTAATTTATTTAGTCGGATTCATCACATTTGCAGTATCAACATTCTTAGATAATAAAAAGAAAGCTTAATTAGATTAAGGTGGACAATTTTGTCCACCTTTTTAAAATGAATTTTTGTTTACACAAACGAGATAAACATTATAACACTTATTTAACCTAAACTTTTCAGCAGTTTACTACCATCGCTAGTATTTTATTTATTATTTTGAA
>CAVJWL010000025.1:0-25696 GCA_963653505.1 uncultured Prevotellaceae bacterium | reverse complement strand
TGTTATAAGCCATTCAATATCTATTTCTAAATATCGAATACTTTAACAGCCCCTTATTTTTTAATCAGTAATCGTGAGTTTAGAACCTGAACCTGTCTTAATTACGTTTATCTTTTTCGATATCATATTTTCAAGTGAATCAACATGGGAGATAATACCAATCATTCTGTTATTTTGATTTGATAAGTTCTTCAAAACTTTGATGACATCATTTAAAGAATCACTATCTAAAGTACCAAATCCTTCATCGATGAACATACAATCAAGCTCTCTAGCTCCAACTTTGGTTCTTGAAAATTCTGAGAAACCTAAAGCTAAAGATAAAGCTGCCATAAAGGTTTCACCACCAGAGAGAGAATTTGATGCACGAAGCTTACCTGTCATCGTATCGAAGATATCGATATCTAAAGCATTATTTGATTTATCTTTATCATCGATATGTCTTTGCATTTGATATCTTCCACTTGTCATGTCATCTAATTTTCTACTTGCGATATCTAAGATTTGTGAGAAGATTTGTGATTGATAATAAGTTTCAAAATCGATTTTTGGTTTACCAGAAACATTGCCACTTGCAACTTTGTAAAGACTATCTAATAAACCAGTCTTTATATTGAGTTCTTTGTTGGCTTCAAACTCTTTGATATAATTATCATATGCAGATTTATTTTTATCATATTTAGATTTGATATCTGTTTTTTTGTTTTCTAAATCATGAATTATATTTCCTAAATCAGAACGTTTTGATTCTAATGATGTTTTATCTTGATATGTAAGTTTATCATATCCTTGAGTTAGGTATCTATCTAAAACAGTTTTACTAGCTTTTAAATTAGTATTGAACTCATCAAGTTCTTTTTTAGATGTATCAATGTATTTTTGATCATGTGAATTTAAACAATCATTGATCTTATCTATATCTTTTAAAATTGAAGAATCTAAAGAGGTTTTAAAATCTTTATAGGCTTGTTCTTTTTTGACGGTGATATCTTTGATGTCTTGACCAATTTTTGAAATCAAACTTGACACTGAAGCTATCTTATTATTTAAGTCATTGTATGTATTTCGATAGTCATTGATAGTATTTTGAAGTTTATTATTAGTTTCATTCAAATCTTTGATTTCTTCATCAATCTTATCTTCTTCTTTGTCATCGATTGATTTTATAAGTTGAGAGATGGAACCTTTAATTTTTGAAATTTCATTTTCAATAATTTTGATTTCTTCGTTGATATCATTCTTCTTAGATTCAAGATCATCTACTTCTTTTTGTTTTGACTTTATAGTGCTTTCGTCAGTCATACATTTGTGTTTAATAGATTCAGATGAACATTTCCTTGTATTCGCATCTTTTAATTTTTTAACGTTTTCAGATTCTTTTTTAGCAATTATTTTATTGATATCGTTTGTTTGGCTTTCATCGATTTGTAAAGACCCAAGGATATTCTTCAAATCTGCCTCAACTTTACCTTTTAAGTTAGCACAAGATGATGTATTTTTAGTAAAAACATCATTGAGATTTTGAACTTTTTTTCTCAATTTTTCTAATTCATCCTCAGTAATCGTATCATTTGATTTTGTTGCACAATGAGGATGTTCTTTTGAACCACAAACAGGACATGGAGTATCTTTATCTAATTTTTCAGCTAAAATTCCAGCTATATTGAGCCTATATGTTATTTCAGCATCAGTTAGTTCAACATTTTTAACTTTCCAAGCTTCACATGATTCTTTAGTCTTAATTGTTTCTTCTTCATATTTTTTGAAATTAAGTAAATATTGGTTATATTTCTTTTTAATTTCATTGATGTCTTTGATGTCTAGATTGATTTGTGAGATTTCATTTTCAGTGTTAGAAATAATAACATCGATACCTTTATTTTTTTCTATTTCATCATTCAATTTTTGAATTTCATCTTTTAAAACTACTATTGTATCTTCATTTTGTTTAAGAGATTTTTCTTTCTCATGCAGTTTTTTATTTTGGGCTTCTAGTTTCTTTCCTTCTGCAGCTTTAGTTTTAAATAAATCTTTAATGTCATTCAATTTATCAATTTTTGATGTGTTTTGATTGAATTCATCTTGATGACTTTGAATTTTGTTATAGTTATCTTTTACAGGAACTATCTTTTCATCTAGTTCATCTTTTGTTTCTTGATTTTTCTTTGAATCATCTTCTTTTGCTTTCAAATCATTATCTTTTTCTTCATATTTCAAATAGAGGTCTTTCACTTTCTTTGAATCTTCATATTCATTTATGAGATCACTTAAAGATTTGAATTCATTTTCTTTAGCTTTGAATCCATCATATTTAGTTTTTTCAACATTATAACTATCTAAATTTTGATTGTTTGTATCAATTTTAGTGATTTCAGTATTTAATTTTGTTTCTTCTTGTCTCTTTTCATTTAATTCTTTGCTTATATTGTCATATTCTTGATATTCTTTATCAACTTCGTGTTTCAATAAATTTGAAAGAGTATCAAAATCATTGTTTGATGGATGTTCAATAGTTAATAATTTTTTAGTTTGGTCATCATCTGAAATAAAAGAACGCAAATGGTTATCCATCAAATCTGTTGATGTTTTACTTTTATCTTTGGCGTCATCATATTTTTCTTTGATTTTATTTTTGAAATCATCAAATTTTCGAGTCATCAAAATCTCTCTGAACAATTCGCTTCTTGTATCTGTATCAGCTCGGACAAGTTCAGAGAATTTTCCTTGAGCTATCATCATCGTCTGTCTGAATTGATTTATATCAAAGTTGACAATTTCAAGAATTTTTTGATTTGCCTCTTTTATTTTTGTATATGTTTTATTCGGAGTTATAAATTCAACTTCTTCATTATTAGTAGTGAGTTCAGTAGAATTCTTCTTATTTTTCTTAAGTCTTTCTTGTCTTGGTTTTCTATAGATAGTATATTTTTCTCCGCCTTGTAAAAAAGTTAATTTTACATAGCATTCAGTTTTATCATCTGCAAAATCTGATTTTAAATCATCGTCTCTTTCTTCATCTGATAGTTTTCCATACAAAGCAAAACAAATTGCATCAAAAATGGTTGTTTTACCAGCTCCTGTAATTCCATCGATTAAAAATAAAGAGTTGTCAAATCTAGTAAAATCTATTTCTGTTTTATCTTTATAGCTTAAAAATGCTTCAAATTCTAAATTAAGTGGTTTCATATTATTCTCCCCAAACTTCTTTGATGATATCTTTAACTATTTTTTCTTGTTCGTTTGATAAATTCTCACTTTTTTGGCTTTTATATAAATCTTTGAACAAATCTAATTTTGAGATTTGTTCTACATCCTCATATTTGTTATTTGTATAACTATTACTTTTGGTGCTGTTATATGAGATGGAGACTGGATAATTGAAGATTGTTTTCAGTTTTGCCATTGGATCTTGGATGTATTCTTTATCATTTAAGACAAAATAAACATAATCATCTTTGTATTGAACTTCTTTTTTCAAAGATTCAAAATCACCGTTTAAGACTACAACATCTCTCAGTGGTTTGATTTCAACTTCTTCGAGAGAGAAATCTTTTGTATCAACGATTGTAAAACTCTTTTTGTTATTGGCTTCATCTTTATGATATTTGAGTAAGGCACCTGGATATCTCATATTATCTTCGACATTCATCATTTTATGAATGTGTCCTAAAGCTACATAATTGAAATCTTTAAATATCGATGAAGAAACAATATCTTCACCTCCGATAGAACCATCAATATCGATATCAAGACTCACTTCACTACCTGATGGATATAATTTTTTCTCTTTTGAACCTAAAACTGATTGATGAGCTAATAAGACATTCTTCTTACATTTATCAATTTTCATCTTATTAATGACATAGGATAGACAATTTTGAAGACTATCATAGTCATTTGTCTTTATATCTTTCAATTCAGGAAAAGCATTTTTTATGTCATATTTATTCACAAATGGTAACAAATAAAAATTGACATCATCAATTGTTATCGGTTTTAAAGATTCACTGACATCAGTGGTGATATAGATATGATTTTCTTTGAAAATCTCAGAACCGAAATGCAATTTATCTGCTTGATCATGATTGCCTGGTATCATAACAACGTTGATTGAATTTCTATTGCATTGAGCTAAAAAATGATCTAATAATGAAGTAGCTGCAACACTTGGATCTCTTGTATCATAAACATCACCGGAAATTGCAATGACAGGAAGACCTTTTGTTAAGCATAGATTAACTAATTTATCTAACATGTCTTTTTGAACATCACAAAGATCATATTCTCCTAGTTTCTTTCCTAAATGTAGGTCAGCAAGATGTAAAAATTTCATAAAAACTCCTCCTAAAAATAATTAATATTATTATACCAAAATCAAGAGGAATTTAGGATTGAAATATAAAAATTTTAAACGGATTTTGATTCATAAAAAATACAGTGATTTTAAATAATTATAGATACAGCTGTATCTTGTAACCGCTTTCAACGTTAGTGCTGAATAATCTCTATCAAAAATTTGAAAATATTTCGATAAAATCGAATGTTTTTATTGATTTTTTTTTTTTTTTTTTTTATAATCAACAATTGTCAAAAGCAAACCTAAGGAAACTTAGCGACGCAAAACTATAGGGTCTTCACTGATAGCCAGTTACCTAAATTTGTATGTCTATGAAAAATTTTAGAATATCTAACAAATTAATCACAACGGTTTTGCTTTCTCTATTATCCTTATCGAGTGGAATTACTGGAACATTAGCTTGGTTTACTGCTAATCGAAAAGTCAGCGTCGAAGCTGGCTCTTTTGAGGTTACAACCCCAGAAGGACAAGATGCTGACTTGTATTATCACACATTAAATTACAATCAAACACTTAAGAAATATGCCGGTTTTGAAAAAGCGAGTTTGACTGATGATAATTATTCTAGTTTTAAAAAAGTTACAGATAGTAATACTGATTCTTCACCGACAAATACAAGTTATTTGTGGCCAAATTTTCAATTATCATATGCCTTAGTTTTTAAACCGATAAGAACAGGTACTTATACGTTTAAATTGACATCATGGAAAAGTGAAGAAAGCAAAGATAAGTTAGTTGAGGAAGGTAAAGGTATCAAATTATCATGGGCCATCAATATGTATGCATATGCTGATAAAGTAGAAGATGATAAAAACTTCTTTTCAAGTGCTGAAAGCTATTTTAAAAGCACCAATACTGATGATTTCTTTAAAGATAAGGATGATGAAACAAAAGAACAAAGCGGTCAAACATATGAAGTAAGTGATACATCTAAATATGTAGTTGTTTATTTTTCAATTGAATTTTCTAATGATTCCTCTACTTATTATGAAAAGAATGAGACTGATGACTATTGGAGTCAAAAAAATGATTCCTCTACTCAATCCATGTGTTATGAAAATTTGACATTTAATGTTCAAAAATTTGTCATAGATATTCCAAGTGATGTATTATGAAGCAAAAAAAAGATAAGAAAATGATATTAGCGACCGGATTTACTATCTTCGCTCTTCTTTCAACGATGTGCGCTACTTTTGCGTGGTTCCTAATTCCAAAACCAAATTTATCATTAGATACTGTCAGTGGTGATATGTCTATCTCTCTTGAAAGATTATCTGCCTATAGATATGTTTATCCGTTTTATAAAGACAGCAATTCCTATATCGATTATTCAGAAGATGCAAATGGAAAAGATAAAGGTAAATTAAAAGAATTTGTTATAAAAAATAAAGATGAAATTGAGCCATTAGATACTGCACCTACAATCAATACTGAAGGTTCTTTTACTAAAACGGCATTGTATTTAGTCGGTGATAAAACATATTTAGGTGATAGTAGTCAACAAGAATTTGCTCTTTCTTCTGGTGTTATTTTCTCTTCTTCAACCGATGGATTAGTTTTTACTATGAATTCAATCAATCTTTCTATCGGAAGTCATATTACAGTTGCTAGAAATGATGGAACAATTGTTCCATTTACTAATGTTACTAAAACTAATCTTGAAGAAGGAGATTTTGAATATTCAAATAGTCATTTCACATGTAAAAAAGCTGGTATTTATGATTTTAAAATCAAAAAAAGCTCGGATGCAGCTGGTGCCACCTACAATTTAGAAATAACTTATCAATCCAGAGATGATGAAGCAATTCTTGGAATGACATTATTTGATCCTACTTATGCCTTGCTAAAAGGAACTACTAATGATTTAAAAGGACGTTCAACCGCAATATATGAACAAAATACTTGTTTGATATATGATATTGAGATAAAAGTTAAAAACCAAACAAGAAACTTTTCATTATCATTGGATGTTAAAAGAAATGCCTTGAGCGATGAAAATGGTAAGAATAAAGAAAACGAATATAATCTTTCAAAATATGTGACCTATCGATTTAAAGAATATGAAGAAGGAGATGAAATATCAACATTATTCACCTCTACATTTCATAACTATACAAAAAGTGATGCTACTGCAATCTACAATTATCCAGATAATATAACTACATCTGATAGTTCAAATTCGGATTCAACATCTTCAACTACTACTTCTACTACTCAAGAAGAACAAACAGTCGATGAAAGTGATACTCTTAGTACTAAGATTGAAACCTTAGTTTTCAAAGATAATTCAGATACTAAATTATCATTATTTAAAGATAAGAAACCAGATTCTTATGATTCTGAATACAGATCGTTCCATTTTTATATTGCGATTGATTATTCTCCTGTTGCTATCGAATATTTCTTCAAAGAGAATCAACTCAACAAAGAATATAATTTGATTCGTGATTACACCTTTTATTTCTCATCTATTCAACAAATAAGTGATGGAGGTAATGCATGATGAAAAAGAGAAAACCATTATTTTATTTCATGCTTTCTTTTACTATCCTTGGATTTTTCACTTCAACATTTGTTTGTGTTGCTGCATTTATAAAGACAATGGATGATAAAAATGGGGCCTTTGGAACTATCGGACCAAGAAGTTATTTCCATTGTGGAACTGGAAAAGAAGATGATCCCTATGTCATAACAAGACCTAGACATCTATTCAATTTATCAAGACTTCAAGCTTTAGGGGTCTTTTCTGAGAAGAATTATTTTCAACTCGGATATGATTTAGATGGAGATGGGCAATATAAATTTTATGAAGATGATAATTCATCCACTACCTCTCCTTATTTAGATATGTCTAAAATCACATATTCAATCAATAGCATCGGAAATGAAGCCACACCATTTTATGGTGTCTTTGAAGGTAATGGCTTGGAAATCAAAAATTTGACTGTACACTGCGATCTTGAAGATAGCGGATTATTCGGTTATGTAGCTTCAAGAGGTGTCGTTCAAAATTTTATTCTTGATGATGTCACTATCATCAACGATGGTTATACAGATGATTTTAAAGATTTCTATTCTAGCAACGCTGAAAAAGCAATGAAACAACAATTCAGTGTTTCAGTCAGTCAAGGAAAAAGAACAGCAAGTTTTTCCTATGATTCAGATTTAAAGATCAAAGTAGAAGATACAGATAAAGAAACCATCAATTCAACTAATACACTATCTTTTAAGATAAACGAAAATCAATCAGATACCTCTGATGATAATGCTTATAAAATGCCTGAATTTTCATTCATCGGTTCTTATTCTCCATATAATTTTTCTCTTTTACCATCTGATGAATTCTTTACCAAAGATGATCAAAGCTATGTTTTAAAAAGTAAGACAGAGGATGGAACTAGTGCTTTAGACGATGTTTTTTCCTATTTTGATTCTTTTAAAAATGAAGATAGTGCTACTTATCCACTTACTTTCTCAATGACAATGTCACTTGTCGGTACTTATTTAGATAGTCAAGGAATCAACTATTCAAAAATGGTCTCGGCTTTGAATGTTTCTTTTGAAAAATTGACAAAAGATAGTGACTTTATCACGATGTATGTTCAACCAAGAGAAACAGCACACGGAAATAATATTGGACTTATCATCGGACATTGTGATGGTTCTTGTAAGAATGTTTTGATCCATAACGGAACTTTCAAGATGAATACTGAAACAAGTTATAATCCCGCAGATCAAAAATCAGCTACGGGATTCATCGGACTCATCGGTCCTAGTGTTTCGAATTTAGCAACCAGCACTTCAAAAGGAGAAACAGCAGGTGCTGGTAAAGATGTCGGTGTTTTAGACTTTACTGATATCTATAATAGTGTTATCGGAAGCGGTGAGTTTACAAATGTAACAGATACTCCATTAGTTGGAAATTCTGATTATTACACATATGAACCTTTAAAAAATAATGAATATATGGATTATCTTCGTTATTATTCAAACAATGATGAAATTAGATATTCAACAGCAGATAATACTATTCCACTTATCGGCCAAACATTGGTTCAAGATGATGATACTCATAATCTTGGTTTAGGTGTTTTTAAAATTGCAACAGATTATGCTTATGATGGTATTGGTCAAAATGTATTTCAAAATGCAGATTCTTCTGCAATTGTAAAATCTAAAATTGGAACTGATACATATGTTAATAATGATTCAACTAATGTATTCTATTCAACATTTGAATACAAGAAAGAAAATTTGGTTTACTACGGGTCAAAGTTTAAAAGTGATATAGCTGATAAAATTAAAAATACTAGAGAAACCGATATATTTTCGTTGAGTACAAATTCTATTCCATTAGAAAACTCTGTTGATAGTCAATCTCTTTATGAAGCTTATTATAATTATTTATTCCGTTTTCAGTTATCTAATAGAGATGATTTTTATTTTTCTGATTTAGATGATAGTAAACCAGGTGGAAAATTTTTAAATGATTATTTTAGATATAAATTAGTAGATGAAGATGGTAATTCATTAGATACTGATTCAAGTCAATTTGGTTTGATGATCAAAAATAAAAAGAGAGCTAATATTACATCATTAACTACTAATTATAAGTTGACTAGTAGTGGTAATATGTATGTCATCGAAGATACTGATAATAATACTTATTCCGTTGCTAATTCTATCAACTTTGATATAAAAACAGAATATGCTAACGTCACAATTCTCGCCAGCTCTTATGAAGGAGAATTTTCAAGTTATACTAAAAAATACAACTCTATGCTAGGAGTATATAAATTGCCTGAAGGTGATAATTCTTTAACAACAGTTTCCGGTGAACAATTTAAAGTTCCTACGGGTACTTCATGGGATGACCCAGATTATGCGATGTTACTCACATGTGATAGAGCGATATCTTTCTTTGATTATCAAACAGATAGTTCTAGTGGTTATGGACAAATCGGTGTACAAGATTTACAAAGAACTAGTACTTTTAATGAAATAACATCAACTAATAATTATTTAGCAACTGATATGAGACTTGGACATGAAAAGGTTAATGATGATAAAACAACTGATTCTTATTATCCATATTACATGCAATATCCAATCTATGCCCACACCTTTAAACTTCCTAAAGGTAAATATTGTTTAGGATCTGCTGTTGGTAAATGTTATGTTTATTATATCTGTGCTCAAGGACAAGATGAAGGTGATATCTCTATGAACGCAAATGTTTATAGTAAAATCAATCAAATTGAAAATGTTGACTTTATCAAAGAAGCTACATATAAAGCTGATGGAACTCTTATCAACAATTATTTTTCTTTTTCTGATAATACATATTCATTAAATACAGATATATCTGATGTAAAACGTTGTTATATCATCTTTGATTCTGGTAATGTCACTCATTTCAATGCTTCAAGTAAGAATAATACTTCAGAATTAGTCTTAAAGATGGAATATGATACTGATGATTCTTATTTCTTATTTGAATTAGGTGAAACTAGTCAAATCTCTCGAATAACTAATATTACAATCACTAATTATGCAAGTATCTATAACACGAGTTATTTACAAACAAAAATCAAATTATTTGATGGTAGAGAATCTACTGATAAGAAGATTTCTTATTCTTCTTCTAATTAGAGGTGAGATATGAAAAAAATATATAAATTGATAGCATCAGGAATGTTCATCGGATTTTTTGCAGTTCTCTTTTCTGAATTTGTAGATGATTTACAATATCATAAAAAGATACCAGTAAAATATTTATTAGATGGAACTTATGAAGGAAATGATGATACTTTTGATTATTATAAATTGGATGATGATAGTGTTGCTATTTCTCTTCGTAATGATTCATCAAATGCCATTTCTATTCCTGAAACAGCCACAATTAAAGGAACAAATTTCAAAGTCACTGGTATTTATAGAGATGCCTTTAAAAATAAGAAAATAGCATCAATCACTATTCCAAAATCTATTACAGTCATCGATTATGAAGCTTTTATGAGCACTGAATTTACATCCAATACGAAGGTTGAAATTCCTTATTCAGTCACTCAAATGGGAACTGCATGTTTTTTTAAAAGCAATATTACTGAAATATATTTTTCTGATGGAGTAACTCAGAATATTATTTCTTGTGATATCACTACAAGTACTGATGAAAGTGAAACTACAACAAAATCAAAATTAGAAATTATTCCTGATTATTGTTTTGCAAAATGTACATCTTTAAAAAATATTTCATTTTCAACATCACTTACAACCATTAAAGAACATGCTTTTGAATATTGTTCATCAATTTCAACTCTTGCCTTTTTAACGGGATTATCCTATATCGGATCATATGCTTTTAATTACTGTTCTTCCTTGAGTACTGTTTATATACCTTCAACTATGGTGACAAGTGATCGTACAATTGAAGAATTTGCATTTTTAAAATGCAATAATTCTTTAAATTTTTATGTTTCTTGTACTTCTATTGATGCATTCAATACCAATAATAAATATTGGAATCGAAAAAGTGTGTTCGATGGTAATGTATATACCGTAAATACTCAAACAAGTGATATCTACGCAAATGGATTATGGCTATATGAGAAAGATTCAAATAGTAAAATTAAAATTCTTAAATATATTGGAGAAATTGATTCTACTGGTTATTTAGCATTTCCAAATACAATTGAAAATAGTACTGTCGTATCTTTTAATAAGGATTGTCTTTCAGGATTTGAAAATAAAATCAAATATTTATTCTTTCCTAAATATCTAGAAGAGATACCACCTAGTTATTTTTCAAGCAGTTTTTCTAGTTTAGAATATGTCGGATGCGTTGATGGTGATAACTGTTATAACATTCCAAGGAAAACAAATATGATTGATCTCAGTCAGATGGAATCATTACATAAAATTAGTGAATCGGCATTTAGATATGCAACTGCTTTTAAAAATAAAGTGACTGAAATCAAATTGCCAGCTAATTTACAAGATATTGCCGATGCAGCATTCTATGAATATGTAAACTGTGAAAAAATATCGTTTGAAACTAATAGAACTAACACTAATACTTTTGGAATTGGTTCAAATGCTTTTAATAAGTTGGGTTACAATAAAGAAGCTAAAGAAGCTACAAGTGATATTGTTTTTCCAAAGGAATTGACTGCAATTTGGTATAACGTTTTTGAAAACGCAAAATGTATTAGAAGTTTGAAATTTGAAGGTGGAAGCGATGCGGGAAATTTGACTATTTATAGTCAAGCGTTCTTTGATTGTTCATCTTTAGAATCATTGATAATTGAAGATAGAGGTGGAACAACTACGATTAATTCAAAAGCATTTGCTCAGTGGAATGGTAATTATAGAGACTATACATATAAACCATCATTACAAACTGTTTATTTACCTAGTAAAATTTCAATTGCTAGTACTTATGATGAACCTTTTGGTCGTCAAATCAGATGTACATTTTATTTTAGTGGAAATGCTCCAAGTGGATTCAAAGATACAACTTATTATTTCATGAATAAACAAGATGAAGCTTCTTCTGAAACTGGTGGTACTGATGATATGACATATAATAGTGCAAATAAAGCATTTAAATTAGATTTTACATATCATTGTGGTATCTATGAAAATGTATCATTAGAAAAAGATAATCAATCTAAAAATTATATTTTATATAACAATGGTGATTTATCTTATGTATTAAATAAAACTGATAATACAGCTGTTGTTTCTCGTTATCATTTTGATATGCAAAATCAATCAAATTTAACTAAATTAGAAGTGACTGTTCCTGATACAGTTACATTTGATGGAAACACATATACAATAAATGAAATAGGAACAGGTGCATTTGGTAATTCTGACAGTTATGATTTTTTTAATAAATCATCATCTTCTACGACATATAGAACTATCAGTAAAATAATATTACCTAAAACTATTAAGAAAATCGGTCATTATGCCTTCTTTAGATGTGTTGGCTTAGAAGAAGTCGGATATTATGATTCAACATCTTCAAAATATAAAATGCCAACAGCATTGGAATCAATTGGTGAGATGGCCTTTGCTTTATCTGGAATTAAATATATTGACAGTTTAAATTCCAATTGTGATTTTTTGATGTATAGTGGTTCATCTCAAATATCTAATGCAACAAGAAATTATGGCTCGCCATTTTTGAATTGCCCACAGTTAGAATACATTTCTTTAACCAGTAAAGATAATTCAAAATTGAAGCTTTATAATAATAATTCGGCACTATGTGATTCACACGGATATATTTTAGTTGTGTTTCCAAAATATACCGGTAATGATAAGAGTTTTGTTTCAACTAAATTTTATTATGGAGCTTATAGATGTGTTTCCTGGATTACACAATTGACGATTTCGACTTCTGATTATCCAAATAGTGTAACTGATATAACTCCTCAAGCTATATTTGCTGGATATAATAGTCAAGATAGCATTCGTCAAAAATGTAGATTTAAATCCAGAATCACCGTTTCGAAAATGGATGACGTTGGTGAAATAGATACATTAATTTTAAAAAATGATAGTGGTACTTTTGTCGTTCCACAAAATGTATTCTATGGTACTAAAATTAAAAAGGTAATTATACCATATGGAAATAATGGGGCATTCCCGGCTTATTTATTAGATGCTGTCAGTGCTTTAAATAACAATGTTATTTTCCAAGTTCAAAAAAATAGTTCTACAAGCGATGAATATACAAACACAGGTGAAACTCCGAAATTTTTAGATTTATCTAATTGTGGATATACAAGTATAAGTGAAAATGCATTTAAAAATTGTAATTTGATTGAAACAGTAAACTTGACTGGTGTTCAAACAATCAATTCTAGTGCTTTTGAAGGTTCAAGCATTAAGACAATAGATGGAACTGGAGATCTTGTTACAATCAATTCTAGTGCTTTCAAAAATTGTACCAATATTACTGGATTGAACGGTTTTAATAATGTAACAACAATTGGAAGTGATACATTCCTAGGATGTACTAGCCTTCAAGCCATAAACGGATTTAATAAATTAACTACAATTGGTGATAAAGACTTCCAAGGATGTACAAAACTTCAAACCATAAACGGATTCGAAAATTTAATAACAATAAATCAGTATGCATTTAATAATTGTACAAGTTTAACTACAATAGATGGATTTAATAATGTAACAACAATTGGTAACAATGCTTTCCAAGGATGTACCGGCCTTCAAACGATAACTGGATTTAATAATGTAACAACAATTGGTAACAATGCATTTGAAAATTGTAATAGCCTTAAGTCTATTGATTGTTTTAAAAAAGTTGTAACAATTGGTAACTATGCTTTCCAAAATTGTACATCCCTAACAAAACTAAATTTACCTAAAACGTTAAAGACAATAGGAGACTATGCTTTTCAAAATGATAGAAACATTGTAAGTTCTGAAGCTGATCCATTTGTGATTCCAAATAGTGTGACTCAGTTAGGAATAGGCTGCTTTAGAGAAATGGATAAATTAGTAAGTGTTAAATTTGAAAGTGGATCTACTTTAACTTCTATTCCAAATAGTTGTTTTGATAATTGTGATAATTTGAAATCTATTGTATTTCCAGAAAATCTAGAATCAATTGGTAATATTGCTTTTTGGGGTTGCGGTTTTGAAGAGATTACAATTCCAGATACTGTAACTACTATTGGTTCTCAAGCTTTTGAAGAATGTCATTCATTGAAAAGTATTGTTATTCCTAAAAATGTTACTACCATAGGTTGGCAAGCTTTTTATAAGTGTTATAAGTTAACTAGTGTTACTTTTGAAGAAAATACTGGTTTGAGTATTGAAATTGGAACAAGGGCTTTTTCATCTTGTAACAATTCTGGATTTACAACATTAAGTTTAACAGGTAGAAAATTTATCATTAATTCAAATGCTTTCGAGTCTTGTTCAAATTTAACAAATGTGACTATTGGAAGTGGTGTTACTAAAATTAATGATAGCGCATTTTCTGGAGATAAAAAAATAAATACAATAACTTTTGAAGGTGGTGATGAAGTACTTTATTTGGGTTCGAATGTATTTTCTAATTGTGCTATTACAAAACTTGATTTTTCAAATAGAGCAGTATCAATTGGAAAAATTGATAATTCTGATAAATCTAGTACATTTAGCAATTGTACATCTTTGAAAGAAATTATCTTTGGTTCTAAGACTACATACATTGGTGTCTCTAGTTTTGAAGGTTGTACTAGTTTAAATTCCATCACCTTTGGCTCTGGGATTACTGATATTAAAGGAAGTGCATTTAAAGATTGTACTTCATTAACAAGTGTCGATTTTTCGACTTGTAACAACTTAAATGAAATTAATGGATTTGAAGGATGTACTTCTTTAGATTCAGTAAATGTTGGTTCTGCTTCTAAAATTGGTGATAGAGCTTTTTATAATTGTTCGGCTTTAACTTCACTTGATTTTAAAAATGTTACATCTTTAGGTTCGTATTCCTTTTCTAAATCAGGCTTGACTTCTATTAATTTCACTTCTGATTTAACAAGTTTAGGAAATAATTGCTTTGAAGGATGTACTTCTTTAGTAAGCGCTAAATTTTCTAATAAATCATTTAGCCTTTCTAAAAGTGCTTTTAAAAATTGTACTAGCTTGAAAAGTGTAATCTTTTTAGGAAATATCGATAATGGATATGGAGATAAACCCTTTGAAGGATGTACTTCTTTAGTATTAGTTGTATTCAATTCAGGTTTTGATAAAAAATTAAATACTCAAATATTTAAAGGGTTAACAAATCTTTCAAAAAGTGGCAGCGGAATTGTCTGTTTAGATTCTGAATATGATTCATCTATCAGTTTAGGTGATTTTACTAAAATCAGTGATACTTACCAATTAAAAATTGCTTATAGCAGTGTTCCTTCTAGTGGAAGTATTGCAGCTGGAACATATATTTGGGCATGGGTAGATACTAATAAAAAATCTGTTAAATACTATGATTACAATGATTCTACTAGCACTACAACTCTTCCTGCTAGTTTGATAAAAAGAAAGGTAGAAGAAACTAGCTATTAAAAATGGCAGGATGAAGTATTCATCCTGCTTTTTAAAAATTGAATTTCAGTCGTAATCTAAATCACTATTTAAGGTCCAGACTGGATTAAGTTCAATTTTGATGGTTTTTAAATCTATCAGTCCTTTGAATTTAGAAGATAAATCTTCTCTTATCTGTTTTAAGATATCGTTTTTGCTTCTTGATTTGATTTCTTCGAATCTATCAAGAGCAAAGGAATTGCGATTTTTTAAAATGTTAGGTGCTTCTGTTTTGGCGTGAGCGATGCAATCAAAGACCAGAGTATCCTTGTTATTCATCGTTTTTAGATAATTCAATTTGAAATTGCAGTAATAACCATGGTAATGAATTTTGATACAATCATTTGATTTTGTTGAAAAATATTCATAATATCCCTGTCGATAGCTTTTTTCTTCAAGAAAATCGACAATAAAACGATATGCATTCTCGATATTTGGCTCTTGTTTAAATGTTTCTAAAGATATATCTGATTTTTTCAATTCTTTTAAAGTAGTAAAACAAAGAACTGGTATCAATTTATTGATGACTTCTTCTTCAGTGAGGTCTTTGTATTTTTCATATATGATTATCAAACGATAAAAATCAGATGATTTATAATCTAAATTATATTCGTTATAAAGAAGATTATAATCAGACATAAATAACAATAATGAGATTACAGCTAGTTCTTCGTTGTATTTTAAAAATGGTTTCTTAGAACAAATAGTGTAGAAAAGTATTGCCATATACCATTCATAATTATCACCATTGTCATTTTCAAAACATTCTTCATAGATGTTATAAGACTTGTCAAAATCTTCAAAAACACCAAAATCCTTTGGCAATTTATATCTTTCTTTTAATTGTTCAACTGCATTTAAAACATCGATAAAAGAGATAACTGGTGGATAAGAATGATATCTAGTATTGAAATCTTTTTCCTCTTCTTTTTTTAGGGAATAGAAAATATCTCTATATTCATCCCAAGGAATAGAGGGTTCTGAGATTGAATTTATCTTTTTCATCTCTTTAAGAAGGTCTGGAAGTATCTTATCTTCTTCTTTTGCTTCTTTTATTCCTAAATAGATTGAATTAATTAGTTCTGGATTCTTATCTAATGAATATGAAATTAAAATGTTTAGATTGTAATGAGGTAGATATTCAACTTCGATTAGAGATTTGTTTGGATCAAGATTCAATGATTTTTCATATTCTTTGATCAATGAATCTATCTCTTCATCATTAAATGAGAATAATTCTTTAAAATAATAGGGAGAGATAAATACACCATCATTAGTTAAAATCACTTCATAATCAACATATGCATATTTAAAGGTGAATGTTTTCATTAAAAGCTCCTATTTGTTTGTGGTTTTAAAATCTTTATTACCATCAGAAAATGACATATTTTGTTCTAGATTGTTGTATTTAGTGTTATAAGTTGCCTCAGTTGGAAAACCTATTTTACCGATGGCTTTAGTATCAACATAAGTTCTTGTATGTTTAAAATATTTATCAATTTTCTTATCAGATATGGAAGTGTTATCACTAGGAGTGTTTTCTTTTTCAATCAAATCAGTCATTTCATGCAATAACATAGCTCCTTTTGTAAGAGATGTAGTAACTTTACAAACCTTACCATCCTTTAAGTTATCTTTTATTGCAATAAGAGTACCTAAGGCGAGGATGAAACCTGGAATATAATCAAGAGGAACTCCATTTAAGTTGACAGGATTTTCTTTTGATCCGTTTCTGATAGAAAGACCAGTGATATCTTCAGCTAACGGTGCCCAACCTGGTCTTTCTTTCCAAACAGTGGAAGAAAAACACATAAGATTTGAGTAAATGATATTCGGATTTATTTCTCTGATTTCTTTTTCAGATAATCCGAATTTATCAAAACATCCATTTTGATAAGAATAAGTGATGATATCTGCTTCTTTGATGAGTTCTTTCATTCTTATCAAATCTTCTTTTTTGTTCAAATCTAATTGAATGGAATCTTTTCCTGCCCAGCCATCAAGTTCAAGCATAGCTTGTTCTTGGTTTTTGAAATCACCACGTCTTACAAGTAAGACATCAGCTCCGTATTCAGCTAAGATTCTCGAACAAGCAGGACCAGCGATGATATGAGTTAAATCTAAGACTTTGATTCCGGATAATGGACCATTACTTAAATTAGAATCGAGATTTAATTTATGATTTCCTGTTTCTTCAAAAGAAATGAGTGGCATATTTTTGACAGCTTTTCCAACTTCAGTATTTTCCCATTCCTCTCTTGAACGTAGAACACAGGCACAAGCGCCACAATTAAAAGCTAATTCTTCAAGTTCATATGAATTCCATTTGGCAACTTCTTTATTCAGATATTTGATATCTCTTTTTTGTGACATCAAAGTGAATTTCTCAGATGATTTCTTAAGTTTCATCGCCTCAACAAGTTTATATTGTTGAGATTGATAATAAGTGTGGAAAGAAATGTATCTATCATCTTTGGTTTTGTATTTATAGAAAGAACCATTGATAGCATTATCAACTCTAATTGCGGAGGCTAAACGTGATTTTTTGAATTCTTTATCATAGTAATTAGCCATATAAAGTCTTATAGCTTGAAGACCAGCATAGGAAATATCACAGTAGATATTGTCATCTTCTTTTATCTTATCACCTCTTAGTATACCGATTTCAGTAGCGACATTTGAACACAGTGATAAAACAGCAGCGATGACACTTGTTTGATTGATTTTCTCTTCTAAAAATAATCTATCAACAGCTTTCTTTCTCAGTTTAGCTAAGACGATAGCGATGAGATTGGGAAAAGGATTTTCTTTTAAATAATTCTTTTTAAATTCTTTTTCGGCACTATCATCTGCGATAAATGTGACATTTAAAATCGGATTTATGTTTAAAAGATCTGCTAGATAATCATAAATTACCTGAGCATCTTTGGCTTTCTTCATCAATATTTCTTTTGTTTCCATACGTAACTCCTTTGTTTGATAAAAATATTTTAGCTTCAAAATGAATTGATAGCAAATAAAATTAACAAACAAAATAAAAAACTCGAATTTCAAAAAGACAATTCGAGTTGATATTTCAAAGATTGAAATTATTTGATTTTGAATACTCTTCCTTCATTGATAGGATGAGGCTTGACATCGAGATTATCGGTATATCCGATAACACAGTGACCAATGCCCTCATATTCATCAGTGATTCCTAATTTCTTTAAGAGTTCTTTTCCGTATTCAGTTTCAAATTCTTCTTTGGCTCTATGAATCCAAATAGAACCTAAACCTAAATCATAACTAGCTTGCATGAGGTTTGCCATTGTCAAACTTCCATCATAAACATGAGTTCTTATATCTTTTTTAGCGAGAACTACAAGAACAACCGGGGCATTGTAGAAAGGATCAAATCCTTCATTCCAACCACCGATCTTTCTATTCAAATCACTTAGTTCATCTCTGACTTTTTTATCAGTGATGGCGATGATGATCGGGCTTTGTTTGTTTTGACCAGAAGCAGCTGATAAACCGGCTTTGATGATTTTATCAATCTTCTCTTCTTCGACCATATCAGATTTAAAACTTCTGATAGAACGTCTTTCTAATAAGCTATTATAGGCATCCATATTAATACCTCCTTAACCTTATTATACTACTCAACTACTGGGAAGGTCATTTTTTTGATGGATTTAGCAATAGCTTTCTCATCAGGTTCAACTTCACTTGTAAAACAGAAATATATAGTTGCAGCAAAAGCACCGCTATAGAAGATACTTGCAAGATTTTGATCTAATTTATTAGAAAGGATATAGTTATATTGATCATCAAGCTTTTTGATGACATCCTTAATAAATAAGGTCAATTGACTGTATAAAGAATGAGATTTATCATTTTGAATCATCGTTTTAAAAGGAAGATTGGATGTGAAGAAGAAATGAACGACAATATCGATACACTTATTGAAGAAAATATATCTAGTTGCGTGGATTGTCTTATCAAGAAGGGGTTTGATATCTTTCATAAGGTTATCTTCATATCGGCAAAATAAGAATCTCAAGAGTTCATTTTTATCATTGAAATTATTATAGAAGGTATTTTTTGAGACCAAAGCTCTATCTGTAATGTCTTTTATTCCGATGTCATCATAGTTTTTTTCTTGCATCAATTCTTCAAGAGCATTGGCTAAATCTCTTTTTGAACGGATAGTTCTAGCGTCTTCTTTCTGATTATTTGACATGTTGGTTGCGTTTTGTATCATAATTATTACCTCACGAGTATTAATATTGGATTTCGAAAAAATTATAACACAAAAGTCTTGAAATTGGTATCAAAATGCAATAATATACTACACGTTAGTTATTGCACTAGAGTTCAATAACTGTATGGAGGTTAAGATGGAAAACGTAATTGAAATTCAAGATTTGACAAAAGATTATGGACAAGGTAGAGGTGTTTTCCATGTTTCTTTTGAAGTACATCAAGGAGAATGTTTTGGATTCTTAGGACCAAATGGTGCTGGAAAATCAACGACTATTCGTCATCTAATGGGATTCTCAGTTCCAGATTCTGGAAAGACCTTATTGAGAGGTGTTGATTCCTTGAAAAATAGAGAAGTCATCATGCAAGGAGTATCCTACATTCCTGGTGAAGTCGCACTTCCTTTAGCACTCAAAGGATCTGAAGTCATCGACGAACAAAAAAAGTTGAAGGGAGTCAGTGATGATACCTTCTTAAATTGGCTTATTGATACTTTTGAATACGACCCTAACTTATATTGTAAAGAGATGTCTCTTGGTATGAAAAGAAAAACAGCAATCATCTGCGCCTTTATGTCTGACCCAGATATCATCATCATGGATGAACCTTCTTCAGGTCTTGACCCTGAGATGCAAGAGAGATTTGTTCAACTTGTTGAGATTGAAAAGAAAAGAAAGAAGACAATCCTTCTCTCAAGTCATATCTTCCAAGAAGTTGATTCTTGCTGTGATAGAATCGCCGTCATCAAAGATGGTAAGATCGTATCCAATTTCATCGCTGATGAATTGAAACATAAAAGCACTAAACAATATCATGTCACCTATTTAGATCATGAAACTAGCGCTAAATCAAAAGAATATTTAGCATCCTTAGGATATCAAGTGGCTGATAGTTCAGTTTCTAACTGCAGATTCTCAGTGTTCTGTAACGAAGGTGAGGTCAATCAGTTATTGAAAGTCTTACCTAAGATTGCTCTTGCTGATTTCTCAGAAAAGAAAGAGACACTTGAAGATTACTTTATGTCATTCTATAAAGAAGATAAGACTTATGGAGGAATAAAATGATGGAAGAAGAAAATAAAAAAATAGTCATCGCTTGTAATCATTTAGTTAAAGATTATGGCAAAGGTAGAGGAAACTTCGACATCAATTTTGCAATTCCAGAAGGTCAAACCCTCGGTATTGTCGGAGAAAACGGCGCTGGAAAGACGACATTATTAAGACAGGTTATGGGGTTTATCAAATCCGACAAAGGAAATGTTCAAATCTATAATTTTGATGCTTATAAAGATAGCGCAGAGACAAAAAAGTATATCGGGTATATTCCTGGTGAAATCAATTTCCCAGATGTCAAGACAGGTATTGATTTCTTAAAGAATTACGGAAGAAGCTTAGGTATGAAAGAGAGTGATTTCACCTATGCTGATGAGATCATCTCAAGAATGCAATTAGATGTCAGAGCCTATCCTAAAAGAATGAGTAAGGGTATGAAACAAAAGACATCAATCGTCGCTTGTATGATGTTAAAATCACCGATTCTCATTATGGATGAACCATCAATCGGACTTGATCCTTTGATGAGAGAAGAACTATTAAAGCTCATCCTCGAACAAAAGGAAAGAGGAGCGACGATGATAATGACAAGCAATACAATTGAAGAACTTGAAAGAGTTTGCGATAAAGTAGCTTACTTATCTCAGGGAAAAATCCTCGATATCGCTGATGTCAATGAAGTCAAGAATCGTCCTTTAAGAGATTATAAAATAGGATTTGAAAACGATGAAGATTATCTCAAGTTCTTAAAAGGAAGAGATGATATACTCAAAGTCAAACCTAAATACGACCAAGTAGTGCTGAGAGTTGATAAAAGACATTTAGAAGAATTGTTCAATGAGCTCAGTCAATACAAACTCAAATATTTATCAGAAGAAAAATACAATTTGACAACTTATTTCGATGAAAAGAGAAAAAGTTTAAATTCAAAGGAGGCCAAATAATATGGCAACTAATGATGATTTAATCTTAGATGGTATCAAAGTTAAAGAAGTAGATAATAAAGTTGAAATGGCAATTCCAAAGGATGTCAAATCAGCTAAGAAAAATAAGAATCACTTATTCTCAAGAGCATTATTCAAAGAATCCTTACATTCAAATCGTTTAGGACTCACAGTCGTAAGTCTTGGTAACGCTCTTATCATGATCATCATCATCGGTATCTTATCCACCCTTCATATCAATTCTACCGCTGATGCTTTGAAAGATTTATTCAGCAATGCGGATATGGAAAATACCATCAAAAGCGGTGCGATATCTTTCTATTCAACCTTCAGCGAATCAGCAAATGCCTATGAAACCTTCATCGACAGCGATGATCAAGTGGTGACACTTATCAATACCTGTGTCAATGAAGTTGAAGATACAAAGTTGACATCTGGAATCTCAACTGCTAAAAAAGCCTATGATGTCAGTTATGCCCTCTTCAGTATTAACGCAACTACTGATGAACAAAAATTAGCTGCTCACAATCAAGCAAAAAGTTCTACAATGACTATTGTCAATTCATCCTTGAATAATGACACAACTCTTTCAACTCAAGAAAAGAAAGTTGCTGGCGATATCATCTCATCTTATTTGGATTATTATTACACCGATAAAAATGCGACAACAACAACTATCTTAAAATCTGTTGTTCCATCTGTCTTATCCGATGCTGCTAAAGAAGAATTGAATCTTGATGATGAGACAACAGTCAAGGTTAAAGATGTCTTCACAAATTCTATCAAGAGAGTTTATGATGATAACGAAGATAAGAATAAAGTCGCTGTCAGTGAGAGTTTCTCACTCATGAAAGAACTTGCAAGTGACGATCAAAAAGACTTTGTCGAAACAGCATGCAGCGCCTTAGAAGAAAAATATACAAGCGATTCTGATAGTTATATAAATGATTCTTCTATCAGAAATCAAGTCGTATCTGACAAAGTCTCCTCCTATGTCATGCAAACACTTGAAGATATCGCCTATTATCAATATCTTCCAGATTTCACCGTCAACTATAAGACTAATGATTTAGGATATCCTGTCGAACTTGTATCCAGCGGTAAATATGCTGATAACGGAAATGAGATTATGGTTGAAATTCCAGTCAAATCCTACAATCCAGATGTCTACATCAAAGTCAGCGAAAAGATGGGTACAACCTCTACAATGCTTGAAAAAATGCATAAAGAAGTAATTACAGGAACTGACTATACTGAAGATGAATATAACGAAGCAAAACAAAAAGCTAAAGAAAACACAGTTCAAATCAAAGAAGGCTTAGATGCTTTCATGATAGAATTTGTTAAGAGAGACGAAAATAATTCCAATAGTTATTATAATGGAACAAGTAAAACCATAGATAATGATGCTATTGTTGAAAGAGCTGTCACAACAGTTTCTAAAGCTGCTGAAACACAATTGATCGATACTTATAATTCTAAAAATGATGTCAAGATTTCTACTATCGAAGAAATCACTGTCAAGAATAGTTCAATGTCAGGTGAAGCTGCTTTGAATACTGTGAGAGGATACGCAGTCTCTGGTATCTCTTCTTACAAAGATTATTACAAGACCTCTTTGAATAAAGGATACACTCAAAGAGAATCCATGCTTCTTAGCATGAACAAAGCCAGTCTTGGTGTCATCGCTCAACTTCCATCAACTGTCAATGATTCTTTGACTGAAATGGGAGATATGAACACATACGGCATCATTGTCGGTGTTGTCGCATTCGGCATCTCTGCTTTGCTTATCCCGATGGTCTATACTATCTTACTTGCTAAGTCTCTTGTCTCTGAAAAAGTCGAAACTGGATCCTTAGCCTTCACTTTATCCACTCCTACAACTCGTAATTCCTTCATCTTCACTGAGGGCTGCTATCTCATCTTCTCTGAAATTGTCATGGCTCTCGCTTTACTTCTTGGCTCACTTCTCACTCGTGAAATCGGTATTTGGGCAGGAAGCGCTGATCTTACCACTTCACTTCCAGTGAATCATATCTTAGCTTACAGTTTAGGTAACTTCATGGTAACCCTTGCTGTCTCTGGTATTTGTTTCTTATCTTCTTGCTATTTCAATAAGACAAGTCAAGCAATCGGTGTTGGTGGCGGACTTACAATCTTCTTCTTCATCTGTTCTATCTTAGGATTATTCGCAACTAAAGCAATTCCAGGAACCATCAGAATTACAATGATGAACATCTTCAATTATCTCACTATCGATTCCTTATTCGATGCTCTTGCAGTCATGAGCGGTGATTGGACAACATACTTCATCAAATTATCTATCTTGCTTGCTATCACAGTAGTCACTTATATCTTAGGTGGATTCTTATTCAAGAAAAAAGATTTACCACTTTAAAAATTTCGGCTGGTTTAAAACTTCAAAAGAGGTTGATGACCAGCCTTTTTTGATGATTTGTGAAATGCTGATGTTGATTTATCACAAAAAGGAATAACTGTAATTGTATTAAAGAAGCTGTTTCAAGAACTACCTTAGGTGATAAAACAAACAATTATGGTGAATCATATGTCACTAGGCTTAACAAATATTTAACAAAGAAAAATCGTATAAAACAATTGAATGATTTCGTTTGTCAATTATCGATTAATGATATTGAATTAGGCGTAATTTCTCGTGATTTTGATAAAAGTTCTTTTGATGTAACAACTTCTATTAGAACAATTGAATTTACCATCAATAAAGTCAATGAAAATTATGATTGTCCAATCTATTTTTATACAAATCCATATTTTGAAAATGAAAAGACATCAAATTATAGAGCTTTGATTGATTCGTTGGTTTTGCTCAAAGAAAAATATGATTTTATGTTTTAAATTTGTTTGATGATATCTCTTTCAACAGTATTAGTGATGAAGAAAGAAAGTTATACATGGCTGATTTAATCCATCCAACTAGAGCTGGATATCTTAAGTGGTTGACTTTAAAATTCGAACAGATGCTCTCTGAAACAAGAATTTAAAAAATAAGAAGTTAAATTATCACAAAAAAAGCTATTGTTTACTAGTTAGTTAACCAGTTTACAATAGCTTTTATTTTTATAAGTTGAAGAGATTTAAGATACCTCTCACTAAGATGAAGGCACCGCAGATATAGAAGAAGATATTTGCAAATGACCAGGCAAAGTGAGATCCGAAGGAAATCATAACAAGAAGGACGCCGATTAAACAAGTGAGAAGTGATGAAATTCTAAATATTCGAAGAATTGCAAAACTAGTATAGAAGGAGATGATGATGAGATAAATACCGAGGATAAATGTTGCAACCCATGCGATATTTGTCCATCCTAAGCAAAGAAGTAAGATACCGCAAAGAATATCGACGACTCCATTTAAGACATTCTTGTTGAGTATGTAGAAAACTCCGATAACAATCAAATAGATCGCATAGACTGTGACGATGATATTCATCATTTGGTTGAAGGTACTTGCTCCGCCTACGAGTAACAAAATACCTATGACGATATCAAAAATCGCCATTAAGATTTGATTTGTCTTTTTATTCATATTAAAGATCCTTTCATAGCTTAAATATTTTACTCTTAAAAAAATTTTTTTAAAGTTAAAAATTGTAAAACATAAAGATTTCATCGCAATATGTAAGAAGGGATTTCATTTAGCTTGTGTAAAAAATATAAATCATGAGTTTTGATAGAACAAACTGAAAAAATCGGTTATGATGCTTAGAATAGTTATACTTAACTAACTTATTTGATAAAGTGAGAAGAATATTTTATAAAAGATATAAAAAACTGGCAATTTTATCAAAATAATTTGTTTTTTTGATTAAAAAGCTCGATTTTAATTAGAAATATTTTGTTTTATAAATTTTAATTTTTTCTTACGAAACCCGTTTCATTATTGAATAAGAAATATTAAAACCTGACTTTTTGAGTTAGTCATAATTTCTACTACTCACTTTTATTTTC
>CAVJWL010000024.1:0-27929 GCA_963653505.1 uncultured Prevotellaceae bacterium | reverse complement strand
AAGTATAAGAGAATTCACAAGGTTCGATTATTTTAATTATTTTGTAAAACTACCGAAAGTTAAGTTAGCTGGGATTATTGAGATATTATCGAAGTCTGATTTATGAATTGCTTTTTTTAAATCGATTTGACCAAGGAGCAATTCAGAAACTGTTTTTTTAGAACTTGTTGGATCAATTCCAAGAGCAGTTGAACAATTGCCTTGAGGATCCATATCTATTAATAATATTCGTTTGTTATATTTTGATAGCGCACTAGCGAGATTGTAGCTTGTGGTGGTTTTTCCTACACCACCTTTTTGATTTGTGATAGCAATAATTTTATTCATACATTATATTTTATCATGAATCGGCTTAAAATGGCTCATTTTAAGGTTTAAAAAATGATTTTTTCTTGAAATATAGACATTAAACTACTATATTATTTAAGACTCAAAAAATATGCGTAAGCTATTCAATTAGGAGGACCCATATGAAAAAAGGTTATAAGTCCCTTGCTACTGTGATGTCTATTCTCACAGTAACTAGCGTACTTGCTTCCTGTAAGAGTGACTATACATACCCAGATGCCAATTGGAGAAAGGGTTATATTGCCACATTAGGAAGTAAGGATGTTTCTTTCGCGGACATTTACAAATTGATGGAAGGCACCAAAGATTCTGCACGTGCCTACTTTAGTACTGCAAGTTCTGTCCTTGCTCAAATCGTCACAAAACGTACAGATACTATGATTTCCCAAGTAGATGCAGAAATGGATGAACAAATTCAAACTTGGAAGAATTCCGCATCCACAAATGGCACATCATATAAAGAAGAAAGACAAAAGACACTTGATAGTGAAGGTGTTTTAGATGATGATGCTCTTCGCGATAAGAAAATCGCAGCTAAACAAGTAGAAACCAACAAGAATCAATATTACACTGATTCATTTGGTACTGGTGATGATAGTGAATATTATTACCGTATTTCTATGGATTACACCAAGAAATATGTTTCTACTATGCATCCATATCATGTCTCTCACATCCTTGTTAAAGTTGATGCTGCAAGTGGCGGTGAAGGTACTTATAAAGGAAAGATTTCTAGTGATAATGCAACAAAGCTTGGCGATGTTGTCAAATCATTAGTCTCTTCCACTTCTAATTTTGCTCAAACTGCATATCAATTCTCTGATGATGGTTCTAGTTCCAATTACGGCGATTTATTCGCTGGTGATTCTGGAACAGCTTTAGACACCTCAACTAGTTATGTCAATGAATTCAAACTCGGATTATATGCCTATGAGACATATTTCAACAAGAGTTCTACATCTCAAGATGATGTCAAGAAAGCTTTGAGAGTTCCAAGTGATACTGTCAATAAGACCGTCGGTGATAAGATCTCTGAAACTAGCTTTGCTAAGCAACAAGCTTATGGAATCCCAGTTTCTGTCGCTCTTGAAATGGCTCAAGTCTATGATCAAACTAAATCTGATGCTGGTTATAACATCACTACTGAAAATAAATATGAAGTTGGCGAAGACCTTTATCCAAGAAATGTCTTGTTCAACAACTATTTTAATAACCACGCCTTATCATTTATCTATGATGATAGCGAAGAATATGCTGATCGTTTTGCTGGTGAATTAGTCGATTTGATGACTGCATTAACTAGCAGTAAAGACAATGATTATACAACAGAAATTGCTGGAGTTAAGACTCTCAGAGAAGCTTATAAAGTTGCAACTGATAAAGTTGCTGCAAATAAAGTTCTTATCGCTGGTTTAAATGCTATTAGAACAAATCTCAATACTGACAAAGCTAAGGATTTGAAGTCTAGATTTGATGCTTATGATAAGATTTTAAGAACCTTAGGTCTTTCTAGTGAAAATGGTGAAACCTTATCTAATAGTACCTATGCAACTACAAGATTTGCAACCAGTGATTCTGTCAGCAATAATCTTGTCGCCTTCGATTATTCCGCAGGTTCTGATAACAATTACGTTTCAAAATTAGCAAGTGGAAAGAAGATTCTCTTTGCTGATGATGAACATACTCAACCAATCCTTGTCACTCGTGCTGGTTCTGGTTCTGGTGATAGCGGATATCAAGGAATCCATTTCATCATTGTCAACAATGATCCATTTGGAACTGGTGATGCTGCTACTGATAAAGCCACCAATTCTGGTGAATACACCTATCGTTATTATCGTGTCAACTCTATCGATGATACAAAAGATAGCTCTGCTTATACCTCTGATTATAAGAAAAACCCAAGTGTTGTAAATTACTTAAAGGGTAACTTAAAAGATGGTAAAGGTGCAAGTGATACCACTTATTCAACCAAATTGAAGAAAGTCAAAGACACCATTGATAGTTTTGATTCCAATTCTGAAATCAAGATCTTCGAAGCAAATATTCAAAAGTTCAATGAAATTTATTCCACTAAGGGAGTTAAGTTCATGGATACCGAAAGTGATAATTCTGTCATCGGTCAAAACGCTTCTAAGTTGATTCAACTTTATATTGATGTCACAAAGGAATCTTCAACTACTTCTGCTGAAGAAACTTTAGATAGTTCTTGGGAAACCTATGTCAACACTACCTTAGTCTATGAATCTATGCAACCACAACGTGTTATCCCAACCTCTGCTATCGGATACTTCCAAGGCGGATATATCACTAAAGAAATGGAGGAAACTTTCCATGTCAAGAAATAAGCTTACACATTTAGGTATTTGTGGTTTATCCCTTTTAGTTCTCGCTTCTTGTACCACTCAAATCAAATATCCTGATGATTATAATGATCCATTATTTGAAAAAGTTTCAAGCAATGGCATCGAAAATATTGTTCAAAATAACAAAGAACAATATTATAAAGCCGTTTTAACTGGCGATTCTTTATACAAAGAAGTTGTCAATCAATTGCTTCTTGCTATTTCCACTAAAGCTGGTGAAAATGGTAAGAATGTCTCTCAAATCTCTTTTGATGCTGATTCTAAGACTGCAATTTATGGAAATGACTCTGCTATCAAGAGTGCAACTGAAAATAGCAATTTAGAAACCAGAGCTAAAGCAAGTCTTGAAACTAGTGCAAGAAGTGGTAGTTATACAACTGATTCTCTTTTCAAAGAAGATAAGATGATCAGATCTTTGAACGAAAGCTTCTCCTTAGGTATCAATTATGATGCTTCTACACAAGTCACTGGCAATGAAATCATGGTCACTCCATTTATGACCTATGATGATATCTTCAAGAACAAGACAAGTGATTTCTACAACTATTATTTGCATCATTCTTTATATCAAGATATGCAAATGAATTATCTCACTGCTGAATATATCTATCAAAAGGCATATTCATCAATTGTCAACTCCTTAGCAAGACGTGTTCAAATCGTCGCTTTAGCTGATCGTTCTGATGCCGGTGCTGTCGGTTCTGCTAGAAAAGTTATCAATGCATATGTTTCTACATATGTCAAAGGTGATAAAGCAGGAACTGATAAAGATTTCTCCGTCATCTCAAGAATTTGGAAAGGCTTAACAGTTAAGACCTTAGCTAAGACTGATCCTAATTATGATGATGAAATCACCTTCTCTTTCAATAGTGATAAGACAGCATATACTTATGCTTGGACTGCTACTGTTACTGATGAAGGAAAACAATATCTCAAGAACTTATTCAACCGTTATGGTGTCACCTTAAAAGATGATAACAGTGTTGAATTTGCCTCTACTTCTACAGTTATCAGAGCTGATGAAGAAGCATGGATGATTCAAAATAGCCTCATTGATTCCAACAATTCTGCTGATGACAATTGTACCTTGGCTGGTAAAGTTGTCAAAGACCAAGAGAAAGTTGTTGAAGGAATGGATGCTGATAACTTAAATGCTATTGATACATCTTTAGAATCTACTTACACGGGTTCATATACTTATGATGTTGGTACTGGTTTCCGCAAAGCCTATGATGAAATTGCAATCAACAATTTAGTCACTGATGGAATTCAAACCAACAGTGGTTTAACCTCTCTTCCAGATACTTTGAAGAACAGAGTCTTCTCAACTGAAATCAAGACTGATAAGACCTTTGTTCGAGAAATGCAAAAAGCTGAGAATTTAGATACTAAGACTGATGGTATCACCGTTTATGAAAAAGATGGATTCCGTTATGTCACAAATCCAGGTTCTGTCTCTAGTGATTCTTCCACTGGAAATATCGTTTATTATGATTCATCAAGCAAGACTTATTATCTTGTTCGTATCCTTGATGTTGTTTCCTCAACCGATTTGAACAAAGGTGTTGATGATTCTTCTATGTATACTAAGGAACAAAAAGAATTATTAGCTAGACAAGTCGCTTATGCTCTTGCCCCTACTGGTGATTATAAGACCAATGCAACTATTTATTGGCTTAGAAGAACCAAGATCAAGTATTCTGATGATGACTTCCTTGAATATATGAAATCCAACTATAAGGATTTATTCAAGACCGAATCAACAGTTGATTCAGAAGCTAAAATTGATTTGACAGATTCTGATTTCAACAATATTCTTGATAACTTAAAATAATATCATTAAGAGGCAATTTTATTGCCTCTTTTTGAAATAAAAAACTAATATTTAGAAAGGATTTAAATTATGAGTGATTCTTGTATTTTCTGTAAGATTGCTAAAGGTGAAATTCCTAGCTACAAAGTTTATGAAGACAATTTGTGCTTAGCTTTTTTGGATATAAATCCGAGTTCTAGAGGTCATACCTTAGTACTTCCGAAAGAGCATTTTTCTTCAATGGCAACAGCTCCTAGAAACATTATCGATCATTGTTTTGAAGTGGCTCAGCATATCGCCCAAGCTCAAATTTCTCAACTCGGTGCTGATGGCGTCAATGTTCTTACTAATATCGGAGCTGCCGCTGGACAAAGCATTAGCCACTTCCACATTCATGTCATTCCAAGATACACTGATGATGGAATTAAGGTTGGTTTTGAACCTAAACACATTGAAGATCACGAACTTCTTTTGATCGCTGATTCTATCAAGAAATCATTGTAGTAAATTATTATCATATTCGTTGCAAAGCATATTAATTATTTATAAAATTAAATATGCTTTTTTTGGAGGACTTATAAATGGACGAAATTAAAATAAAAGATCTCTGCTGTGAAGCGGATGGAAATGAAATTTTAAAGGGAGTTAACTTGAATATCAAAGAAGGAGATTGCATCGCCCTTCTTGGTCCTAATGGACATGGTAAATCAACCCTTTTAAATGCGATTATGGGTTCTCCACAGTATAAAATAACCTCAGGATCTATTTTCTTAAATGATACTGATTTGCTTTCTTTATCCGTCGATCAAAAAAGTAAACAAGGTTTATTCATGGCATTTCAAAATCCGCCAGAAGTTCCTGGTGTTGTTTCGATGGATTTCTTCAGAGCTAGTATAAACGCTCATATGGATAAACCAGCTTCTTTATTACAATTTTATAAAGCAACTACAAGCGCATATGAAAAAGTTGGCTTAGATTCATCGATGGCAAGCCGTCATTTGAATGAAGGCTATTCCGGTGGTGAAAAGAAGAGAAATGAAATCCTTCAAATGCTTCTTTTAAAACCGAAATTCGCCTTCTTAGATGAAATTGATTCCGGTCTTGATGTCGATGCCTTAAATCAAATGGCAAGCATCATCAACGAACTTAAAGCAAGCGGTACAACATTTGTCATAATCTCTCACTATGAAAAGCTTTATGAAGTTATCAAACCTAATAGAACTGCTGTCATTGTCAATGGTAAAGTCGCTATTGAAGGTGGATATGAATTAGCTGATAGAATCTCACATGAAGGATATTCAATTCTTGAAAAAGAATATCATATCTCCATCGCTAAAGAAGAGAAGAAACAAGTCTCCATCGGTGAATGCTCAGTTAAGCAGGTTATGAATAAATAATATGGCATACAATGATTTATTATCTCTCGGAAATGAGATTGTAGTTTCTGATGATAGAAAAGAAAAAATCATCTTTTTTGAACATGAGATAAACTCTCTTGAAAAGAATATTTTTGTTGAAGCTAACAAGAATCTTGAGATTGTTCTTGTCGATTTTTCTCGTTCAAATTTAGATGTCAAATTCAACATCAAATTGGATAGAGATGCTTCATGTATTTTTAAACTTGCGACTATCTGTTTTGATTCTATCAAGAAGAAATTTGATATCAATGTTTATCACGATGGAAAACATTCATATTCAAGAACTAATATGGCCGGTATCAATTTAGGAAACGGAAATTTATCATTCCTTGGTAGTTCCTATATCAAAAATGGTGCTAAAGGAAGTGATACAAGACAAGAAGGCAAGATTACTAACTTATCTGCTGAGTCTAAAAGTGAAGTATCACCAGCCTTGTACATCAAAGAAAATGATGTCAAAGCAAGTCACGGAGCTGCTTTAGGTGCTTATAATCAAAATGTCATTTTTTATATGATGAGCAGAGGCTTAACTCTCGAACAATCTAAGAAATTGATCACTTTTGGAACTCTAATTCCGATAATTGATTCTTTAGATGATCAAGAATTGATTGAAAAAGCAAAAAAACAAGTCGAGGCATTAGATATATGATCGATGTTGAAAAGATTAGAAAAGATTTTCCGATGTATCGAAATTCCTCTATGTACAATGGAAAACCATTTCATTATTTAGATAATGCAGCAACCACTTTTAAACCATATGATGTCATCAAAGCTTGTGATCACTATTATATGGATATCACAGCTAATACTTCCCGTGGTGATTATGCCTTAGCTCATGATGCTGATGTTGCCTATAACGAAGCTAGAAGTACTGTCGCTAAGTTTTTAAATGCTGAATATGATGAGGTCATCTTCACCTCAGGTGATACCATGGCCCTTAATGAGATTGCTTACGGACTTATCGATGAGATCAACGAAGGTGATGAAATATTATTGAGTCTTGCTGAACATGCAAGCAATGTTTTACCTTGGTTTAAAATAGCAAAACTTAAAAAGGCAGTGATCAAATACATACCTCTTGATGATAAAGGAAAAATCACTGTTGAGAATTTTACTAAGACCATCTCAAATAAAACAAAAATAGTCTCATTAGCAGCTGTAACTAATGTCTTAGGTTATTTATTACCGGTGAAAGAATTGTGTGCGATAGCTCATGCTCATAACGCCATTTTCATTCTTGATGGAGCCCAAAGTGTTCCTCATTATAAAACTGATGTTAAAGATATCGACTGTGATTTCTTAGCTTTTTCAGGTCATAAAATGGTCGGACCTACTGGTATTGGTGTTTTATACGGAAAAAGAAAGATGTTAAATCTTCTTTCACCTTTATTTATGGGTGGTGAGATGAACGCTCGTTTCTATTCCGACCAAACTTATACACTCAAAAATGCTCCGGAGAGATTCGAAGCTGGTACTTGCAATATCGCTGGTGCTTTAGGTCTTGCTAAAGCTTGTGAATACCTCGAAAATATCGGATTTGATGAGATAGTCGAACATGAGAAAAGACTTAAAATCAAAGCGATTGAAGGATTGAATAGAAATGGCAATTGCATCATTTATAATCCTGATTTAGAAGGTGGAATCATCACTTTCAATGTCAAAGGTGTCTTTGCCCAAGATACAGCTAGTTATTTAGATAACAAAGGTGTCTTCATTCGTTCAGGTACGCATTGTGCAAAGATGTTACCGGAGTTTTTAAAAGAAGATGCAACCTGCAGAGCTTCTCTATATTTTTACAATGATGAAAAAGATGTGGATGCTCTTGTTGATGCTTGCAAACATGCGGAGGATTTCTTAGATGTCTTTTTTAACTGATAATATGGATATGCTCAGAGAGATCATTGTTGATAATTACAAATATCCAAGAAATTTCAAAGAAGTCGATGATCCAAGCTATACGACTATTCATATGGATAGCGATAGTTGTATTGATGATATTTATATTCAAATCAAAGTTGAGAATGATAAAATTGTCGATTGTGTCTGGCACGGAAAAGGTTGCTCTATTTCAACTGCATCTAGTTCGATAATGAGCGAACTCATCAAAGGCAAAAGCGTTGAAGAAGCTAAAGATTTGATGAACGAATTCAACAATATGTTAGGTGGAAGAAACTTTGATGAAGATAAATTAGGTGAAGCTATTTGTTTCATCAATGTTAATAGACAACCATCAAGAATCACCTGTGCGAATATCTCTTGGCGTGGTCTTAAACAAGCTTTTGATGAATTGGAGGCAAATGAAAAAGATGAAAAATGATAATAATGACCTCTTTGATAACGACAACCGTTCAAAATATGAATTTAAAGATGGTGATGTCTCCATCTTCAAGACTCCTAAAGGATTGAATGAAGATACAGTAAGAACTATCTCGAAAATGAAAAACGAGCCGGAATTCATGCTAGATTTCCGTTTAAAATCACTTGATGAATTCTTCAAACATCATCAACCAAACTTTGGTCCAAGCCTTGATTTTATCGATTTTCAAGACTTCACTTATTACACCAAGGTCAGTGATAAGATCTCATCTAATTGGGAAGAAGTTCCTGATGCTGTTAAAAACACCTTCGATAAATTAGGAATTCCTGAAGCTGAACAGAAATATTTGAGCGGTGTCACCACTCAATACGAAAGTGAAGCTGTCTATTCTAATATGCTCAAAGAAGTTGAAGACAAAGGAGTTATCTTCTTAGATACTGATACTGGTTTAAAACAATATCCTGAGATATTCAAAAAATATTTTGGGAAATTAGTACCTCCTCAAGATAATAAATATGCAGCTTTGAATAGCGCTGTTTGGTCAGGTGGTAGTTTCATCTATGTTCCAAAGGGTGTCAAACTTGAAAAACCACTTCAATCATATTTTAGAATTAACAATAAGAGAAGCGGACAATTTGAAAGAAGCTTGATCATCGTCGATGATGATGCTGAACTCAATTATGTTGAAGGCTGCACAGCACCTATGTATTCAAAAGAATCACTTCATGCTGCTATTGTTGAAATCTTTGTCGGTAAAAGAGCTAAGATGAGATATACGACCATTCAAAACTGGTCTAACTCCATTTTGAATCTTGTCACTCAAAGAGCTATTGTCGATGATGACGGACTCATGGAGTGGGTCGATGGAAATATCGGATCTAAGCTTTGTATGAAATATCCTTGTTGTGTTTTAAAAGGTGAAAGAAGTAGAGGATCAACTATCTCTGTTGCTGTTGCAGGGGAAGGACAGTTCCAAGATACCGGAGCTAAGATGATCCATATCGGAAAAGATTCTTCTTCAACAATCATCTCTAAATCCATCGCAAGAAAAGGTGGAACTAGCAATTTCAGAGGTCAAATTCAAATCTCCAAAAATGCCACAGGATGCAAAGCTCATGAAGAATGCGATACTTTGATTCTCGATGATTATAGCTACAGCGATACTATTCCAAACAATGTTGTCAACAATTCTTCTTCCTTCCTTGAACATGAAGCAAGTGTTTCAAAGATCAATGAAGATCAATTGTTCTACCTTATGAGTAGAGGTCTTAATAAAGAACAAGCAACTCAAATGATTGTTATGGGATTTTTAGAACCCTTTAGCAAAGAATTACCGATGGAATACGCAGTTGAACTCAATCAACTCATCAAATTCGATATGAACGGAAGCATCGGATAAAAAATAAAAACTGATCAATAAGTGAGTTACCTACTGATCAGTTTTTTTATTCTAAATAATTATCTTTCAATTCCTTTAAGTCCGATTTATTAAAACCGAGTTCGTTGATGAAATAGTTTTCGATTCCACCATATGAGATATTGATAAGTTCAAAGGCAGCATTAAGCCAATTGATTCTGACACCTGCTAACATCTTGACTGAATTCAATAACTTCTCATTTGTGATATGACATTCGTTCTTCAAATAATTGTAACGAGAATATGCTTTATCATAAGTGTTATCGTTAGTTAATAGATATTCCTCTTTTACTGTGTTTTCATCAACTCCCATAAGACTTAAAAATAATGCTGAAGCAATCCCTGCTCTATCTTTTCCATCTGCGCAGTGGAAAATGACAGATCCTTCTTTATTTTGAATCAAGATTTCGAAGAATTTACGATAATTTTTCTTGCCGCTAGGACTTGAGAGAAATGTTTTATAGCTTTCTTCCATCGCGTTTGTGACATCACCATCTTTTGATAAGCGATAGATGAAATTGATGAGTCCATCCAAATCTTTGCTATCAGTGATGAATTCTTCATGGGGATGTTCAATTCCAAGGCGATCAAGATTTTCGCTGACAGGAAGATAGAGAAGCTGACATCCAGGTATTGGTTTATCTTTCTTTCGTTGACATTCATTTTCACTTCTAAGATCCAAATCAAATTTTGGATTATAATTTTCTAATAAGTATTTGATGTCATTATCAGTGATTCTTGAAAGATTATCAGTTCTGATTATTCTTTTAAATTTGATTTTTCTACCATCAGAAGTTTTATATCCACCTAAATCACGAGTGTTTATTGTGCCTTCTAAAGCGATGCGTTTACCTAAGTTATTATCAATGTTTTTCATATGAATTATTATAAGATAAAAAAATTTAATTTTTTTAGTAAACCGATTTCATAATTATAAATGCAAAAACTAAAATATTTAAGTAAACATGATAATTATTTATATTTTTTGATTAAATATGGTTGTATATCAAAATAGGATTAGTAATCATCGATTTTTGGATTGGTGTTGTTGTTCAATCTTTTCAAAGCGGTTCTTTAGTTAATTCTTAATTGAAATTTTTATTAATATATTAAAATTGTTTAATAGCATTATATTTCAAAATCCAAATAAAAAACTGCAATCTTTCTATTTCTCGATTGATTGCAGTTGAGCTTTTTTATTTTCTTTTACCTTTCAACCAGTTGAAGATGCCACCTTTTCCTTCTTCTTCCTTTTGGAATTCAGCAATCAAATCTTGTTGTTTCTTGCTGAGTTTCTTTGGGAATTTGATGGATACAGTGCAGTATTGGTCTCCGACTTTTCCATTTGGTAGAGTGATACCTTGACCAGTCATCTTCAAGATAGTGTTCGGCTCTGTACAGCTTGGAATTGTGAGATCAAAAGTTCCGTTGACAGTATTGACAGTCACAGTCGCTCCTAAAAGAGCATCTCCGACTGAAATCGGAATATTGGTATAGACATCAGCACCTTTTCTGGTGAATGTCTTTGATGGTGAGACATTGATTTGAAGCAATAAATCACCATTTTGACCACCATTGACACCGACTTCACCTTTTTCTTTGATTCTGATATTATCACCGGTATCAACACCATGAGGGATGTTGACAGTTACTGTTTCATTGACTTCGACTCTACCAGAACCATGGCAATGATCGCATTTATTCTTGATAGTCTTGCCAGAACCGTGGCAATCTGGACAAATTTCTTCGCTTTCCATCACTCCGAAGATAGTGGAACGTCTAGCTCTTACACTACCTCTACCACCGCAGGTCTTACAGGTCTGATAATCATTTGGTGTTTTAGCACCTGTTCCATGACAATCAGGGCAGGTCTTCACATAATGAAGTGGAACATCAATCTTGCATCCGTGAACAGCTTGGTCAAAGGAAAGGCTGATTTTCATCGCAGTATCTCTTCCTTTACGAGGAAGAGTATCTCTAGTTCTACTGCTTCTACCACCCATAGAACCACCGAAGAATTGAGAGAAAATATCTCCTAAATCTCCGAAGTCAGCTTCTTGGAACCCGGAAGTTCCGTTGAATCCTGTCTGACCATTTTGATCAAAAGCTGCACTTCCGTATTGGTCATACATAGCTTTCTTCTTAGGATCAGATAAGACTTCATAGGCTTCTTGGATTTCTTTGAATTTCTCAGCTGCATCAGGAGCGTGGTTGATATCAGGATGGTATTTTTTTGCCATCTGACGATAAGCGTGTTTTATTTGGTCGGCATCAGCTGTTTTGTCGATACCTAATATTTCATAATAATCGCGTTTTTCGGCCATATTCGCCTCCTATTCATAATAAGTAAGCCCGGTAAGTATTAATACCGGGCTTAGGATTTTTATTTATTAATCCTTCTTTTCTTCAAATGTTGCATCGACAACATTCGGATCAGTTTCGGAGGATTGTGCACTTTCGGCATTTCCACCAGCAGTATTTGTGGATTGATTTGCATTGGCTTGGCTTTGGGCTTGATACATTTGGTTAGCTGCTTGTTGAAGTTCAGCAATCTTATTTCTGACAGCATCTAAATCATTCTTATCAAGACTTTCTTTGATTTCATCGCGAATCTTAGTAGCGGCAGCCTTGGTTTGCTCATCGACTGGATGTTCTTTATCTTCAAGTTGACGGTTGATTTGATCGATTAAGGATTGAGCTTCATTTCTTGTTTCAGCATCTTTCTTTCTCTTTTCATCAGCGTCCTTGTTGGCTTCTGCTTCTTTTACCATACGATCGATTTCTTCTTTGCTTAAACCAGAAGAATTGGAGATGGTGATGTGTTGTTCTTGGTTGGAATCTAAGTCCTTAGCAGAGACTGAGACAATACCGTTGACATCGATAGAGAAGGTGACTTGAATTCTTGGTTCACCACGTCTTGCTGGACGGATACCTTCAAGCTTGAATCTTCCTAAGAACTTGTTATCGTGTGCCATTGAACGTTCACCTTGGTAGATTTGAATTTCAACACCAGGTTGATTGTCTTGGGCAGTTGAGAAGATTTGTTGACGAGTAGTAGGAATGGTTGTATTTCTTGGGATGAGTGGAGCTAAAAGGCCGCCTTCAACTTCAATACCTAAAGTGAGTGGAGTGACATCGAGTAAGACGACATCCTTGACATCACCTCTGATGACGCCACCTTGAATAGCAGCACCGACAGAGACAGCTTCATCTGGGTTGACAGATTGATTTGGCTTCTTACCATTGTTGAGTCTAGTGACTAAATCGACAACGGCTGGCATTCTTGTAGAACCACCGACAAGGATGATATCATCCAAATCGCTGACTGATAATTTAGCATCACTTAAGGCCTTATTGAATGGAGTTTCGCAACGATCGATAAGATCAGCAGTGATGGATTGGAATTTAGCTCTAGAAAGAGTTGTTTCGAAGTTGACAGGAGCACCATCTTTGAATCCGATATATGGTAAGGAAATGATGGTTTCAGTTTGGCTAGAGAGGTTGATCTTTGCCTTTTCAGCTTCATCACGAAGTCTTTGGAAGGTTGGACGATCTTTAGAATTGTTCATATCGAATTTCAAACCAGTTTGGTTATAGATTTCATTGTTGAGCCAATCGACGATATGACGATCCCAGTCATCACCACCTAAGAAAGTATCACCGGAAGTAGAGAGAACTTCGAAAGTACCATCACCGATATCAAGAATGGAGACATCAAGAGTACCACCACCTAAATCGAAGACCAAGACCTTACCAGATTTCTTACTATCCATACCATAAGCTAAAGCTGCAGCTGTAGGTTCAGAGATGACACGGACAACATCAAGACCAGCGATAGTACCGGCATTCTTGGTTGCTTGTCTTTGATCATCATTGAAGTAAGCAGGGCAAGTGATAACTGCTTTCTTGACAGAATATCCTAAATACTTTTCAGCATAGCCCTTCATATAAGAAAGAATCTTTGCGGAGATTTCTTCTGGTGAGAAATCCTTATTTAAAGAATTGATATGTACCTTTTCACGAGTACCCATCTTTCTCTTGATAGAAGAAATAGTATCTGGATTTGTGAGAAGCATACGCTTTGCAGCATTACCGACAATTTCTTCACCACCATTTTTGAATGAGACAACAGAAGGGCAGGTGTTTGTTCCTTCTGGTGATGGAATTACTTTGACAGTTCCATCTTCTTGCATGTAACTAACAACAGAGTTTGTTGTTCCTAAATCAATACCTAAAATTACTTCTTTAGCCATAATATATATCCTCCTATGTGGTTATAATTTATTTGTTTTCTTCAGCAGTTTCTGCTGTTTCTTCTTCAGCTTTCATCGAGATGACAACACCAGCTGGTCTTAATAGATGTCCTTTTAATTTGTATCCTTTAGTGAAGACATCGACAACCTTGTTGTCTTCTTTTCCAGGAATGGTAGAAAATGCATTCATGTGATCTGGATTGTATTCTTCGCCGATAGCTGGTTCGACTACTTCGACTTGACATTGTTTTAAAGAATTCAATAACTTTCTATGAATCATTTCGAAGCCTTCAACATATTTCTTACAAGCTTCATCTTCAGGCTTTTTCTTTAAAGCCATATCGAATGAATCAAGGGAAGGAATAAGTTCTTTGACAAAACTTTCAATCGCATGATCTTTGAAGTCATTGGCTTCTTTTTCAATCATACGTCTGACATTTTGCATATCGGCATAAGCTTCTAAATATTTGTTTTTATATTTTTCAATCTCTTTATCAGATAATTCATATTTAGTTCTTGCTTCTTCGTATTTATGTTTTAAATCATCGTTTTCTTTCTTCAAGTCATCGATGATCTTCTGTAAGTCTTCGACATTGACTTCTTTTTTGTCTTCGACCTTTTTTTCAGTTGAATCTTTTTCTTTGACTTCTTCTTCAACCTTCTTTTCTTCTTTTTCTAATTTTTTATCTTTGTTTTTATCACTCATTTATTTTTGCCTCCTTTCTTAGTTGATTTCTTTTTAGCAGGGGTTGGTGTATGTTTTGTTGTATCAATAGCTTCCTTTACGGGTTCGACAGGTATCAGCGCGGATGTTGAAGTTGATGATGAGAATTTTTTATTCAGCATGTAGATGACATAATCAAGGATGCCAAGAACTTGTTTGTAATCCATTCTCTTAGGACCAACTACCGCAATGCTATCTTTGCTACTGAGCGATTTTGATACGATAGCTAAGTCACCAGCATTATCATTTGTGAATCCAACTTTGACATCACCTAAGTCATCGTTTGATGATAAGTCATGTTCGAGTCCTAATGGATTTGTCAAAGCTTCAATCGCATTTAAGAATGCTTCGCTGTCTTGAGAATATTCTGGAAGTGAGAGAAGATTTTTTTGTCCGTAAACTTCGAATCTCTTTTTAGCAAAGCCAATCAATGCTTCAAGGAATGCCCTCATGACAAACTGACCTGATTGTCCAAATGTCTGAACGATGACTGGAGCTAATAGTTTTGCTTTTTCTTCAAGTTGAGTAATTTTCGTTCCAGTCAATTTTTCGTTGAGAACTTTTACAGCACTTTCCATTGTAGAGAAATAAGCTGTAGAATTATTTGGAAGGACGAATGTTTTCTTTTCAACATACCCAGAATCAGTGATAAGAATACCAAGAGCTTGGTTAGTACCTAGTGGAATTAGTTGAATACTGACTAAGGATTCTTGATCAGCTTTAGGACCGAGAACTACGATAGCCATATTCGTAATTTCACTGAGCATCTCACAAGATTGTTTTAAACTATCTTCCATCGATGAAGTTTTATTATCGATGATAGTTTGAAATTCTTTTTGGAAATCGAGATCGACTTGATTGCTCCAAGATTTACTATCAAGATGATCGAGATAATATTGATATCCTTTAGGAGAAGGAACTCTTCCGGAAGAGACATGAGTTTTTTCTAAATAATCTTCATTTTCAAGTTCAGCCATAGCATTTCTGATAGTTGCACTTGAACAATCTAATTTATATTTTTCTAAAAGAGTTTTGCTTCCTACAGGTTGAGAGGTCTTAATGTACTCTTCAACGATCAATTTCAGTATTTGGAATTTCCGTGATTCTTTCATTTAAACCTCCTTAACTAGCACTCAGGAACTCAAGTGCTACTAGTATTATAAAACTAAAATTAGCAAATTCAAGATTAGAGTGCTAATTTTTTTAATTTTTTTCATTTTCTTAACCGGTTTTATATATAAATAAAGGAATAATAGGTAAAAAATCTTATAAACCATAAGAAAAGGACTGCTTCAAGGGCAGTCCTTAAGTGTTTATTTCTTTTTATGAGCAATCAATAGATGGATATCAAATCCTTTTTCTCTGAATTTTGTTTCGTATTCAGTCGGTGGTAAATAATCGACTTTTTCAGAATAGAAAGGTTCGATGATTTCAAAATCAAAGAGATTAGCTTCTTTGAAATATTCGACAGAATCTTTGAATAGTTCAGCATTGTCAGTGCGGAAATATAAAGTTCCATCATCGCTCAATATTTTTACATATTCTTTTTGAAAATCAGGATATGTTAGTCTTCGATGATGTTGGTGTTTCTTTGGCCAGGGATCTGAGAAATTGAGATAGATGTTGTCGAACTGTTTTTCATCGAAGAGAGGATATAATCTTTCTATCGGCGAATTCAAAAGAAGAAAATTGGTCTGTTCTTTTTTTACAGCACTGGCTTTTTTAACAGCGGCTGCAAAGGCATTTTTATTTATTTCAACACCGAGATAATTTGTCTCTAGATGTCTTCTTGAAAGTTCAAGGATGAAACCTGCAAGTCCACATCCGATTTCTAAATTTTTATATTTTTTTACAATTTCTTTATCAGAATCTAAATCATTGAGATTTTTTCCAATGTCTAGATTTTGACTTAAAACTGCATCTGTCCACTTTTTATGTCTTAATCTCATCTTAGTCAGGCATCTTTCCGCTTCTTAAATAGTTAGAAATATCATCAATGGCATGAGCGTATATTTGCATATTATCTAAGAAATCTGAAACCGGGAAATATTCATCATCTCCGTGCATTCTATAATCTCTTCCTGGGAAAGCAGCACCGAAAGCGACAGAGTTTTTACTCTCTCTTGCATAGGTTCCACCACCGATTGCAAGTGGCTTAGAGACTAGGTCACCAGTTTCTTTTTGATATGAATTCAAAAGAATTTTGACAAAATCGCTGTTTGGATCAGCGACAAAACCTTGGCTACCACCTAAAAGAGTGAGATTTGATGAAGTCAATTTTTCGACTTGTGGTAATAAGTCATCGATTTTCATAGATGATGGGAAACGGAAATTGCAAGCGAGAACTAGTTTTCCATTCTCATAGGATATTCTTCCGATATTATAAGAAGTATCTTCAAAATATTCATCACTGAAATCACCGTGGAATGCTTTTCCAAGACCATCGAAATAGTCATTGCTGACTTTCTTTAAAAGATCGATATCGTATAATTCACCTAAGAAATTCAAAAGATGTAAACCAGCATTGAGACCAAGATATGGAGTAGAACCATGAGCAGGAATACCTTTAAACCATAAGGTATTATTCTTATAAGAAGCTTGAAGTTTTAGATATTTAGCAAGATAAGCTTTTAAAGCTTCATTGACTTTATTCTCATCATCATGAAGTTCGATTTCAACTTCACTTAGAACGATATTCAACGCACTTCCTAAGTGGAAAGAGGTGACATTAGGAATATTTACTTCATAATCAGCTTCATATGCATATATGCTCTTTTCAGCATAAATCAATGGATAATCAGCATCTGGTGAGATACCTAAGGTTGGATAGCATCTTTTCAAGGTATGGAAATAATGTTCTAAGCATAAAGAATCTCTTTCTTCATTGCCACCGAAAAGGAAACGAAGTTTATAACCACCTATTTTGTTGTTATCCATCAAGGCTTTGACTGCGTATAAACAAGCGATTCCGGGGCCTTTATCATCACAAGTACCTCTTCCATACATAACACCATCTTCTTCAATCAAATCAAATGGCTTTTTTGTCCAGTTCTTTTTGATGACAGGAACAACATCACTATGAGCGTAAATATCGAAGATCTTATCGCCATCTCCATAAGTGAGTTCAGTGACATAGTTATCACAGCGATCAATTTTAAATCCCATCTTTTCACCGAGCTTTGCGACATATTCTAAAGCTTCTTCAACACCGTTTCCGAAAGGATGTTCTTTGGTGATAGTACTCTCATCATGAACAGAATCGATTTCGACATATTCTTTGAGCACTTTCAAAGCTTCTTCTTTATATGGATCTACTAATTTCTTATAGTAGCTATCTGCCATATTCATCTCTTGATAATTTTCTTTCATTTCTCATTCTCCTTTTATGAATTTTCAATTTCTTTGACTTCATCAAAACCGAATGTTTTGATGATTCCTTTTAAAACAAGATAAGGTTCTTTGATGATATCTTTATCTTTTATTTTCAGATATTTTTCTATCAAATAAGAATTTCCACCAGTCAGATATATCTTAGCATCAGCATTTTTTTCTAACAGTTTTAAAACTAAACCAGTCACTGCATAACAAGTTCCATAGATAGCACCTGAAGAGATGCACTCTTCAGTTTCTAAGGAAACAATAGGCGGATTTTCAATGAGTGGATAATCTCCAAGAAGGGAGGTGTCATTGAAAAGAGCTTTTGGAAATGACATGATTCCTGGAAGTATCGAACAACCATGGAAAATATTGTTTTGATCGAGATAAAGAACTTTTGTTGCTGTTCCTAAATCTATGATTATCAATCCAGAATCATTCTTCTCTGCGATGATATCGCAAAATAAATCACTTCCGAGAAAAGAAATATTGGAAATTGTATATCCATATTTATTGCTGAATTGTACCATCTTTCTTGAATCAAGAAAATAATATTTAATTTGAGAATCATCTAAGATACTTCTAATAAAAGCCGATGCTTTTAAATTGACACTTGAGATGTATACATCAAATGGTTCTTCGTTGTAATGTTTTAAAATACTACCTCTTAAAGTATCTTTTTTTAATAGTGGATATTTTTCGTATTTTCCTATTGACTCATTTGAATTTATGTACAAACAATCAATAGCTGTATTACCGATATCTAAAAATAAATGACAATTATTCATAACATAGAAATTATAATGATAATTACCTATAAAAGCAATTTAAGTTATAAAAAGTTAGTAATATTTAACTTATAATTTTACTGATATTGTTCTATCTTGATCAGTTCTCTGATAAGGGATATTTGCTATCTTTAAATTATTGAGTACTGCTTTATGAGGAAATCCGTATTTGTTATTTTCACCGCATGAAATAAAAGCTTCTTTAGCTTCAGTAGCTTTTAAAAATTCAAGACTAGAAGATGTCTTTGAACCATGATGACCGATGATTAAATAATCACACTTTATTTTTTCACTTTTGTCGTTTAATAATTTCTTTTCAACAGCTATAGGAGCATCTCCCATCACTAATATCTTTTTGTTTTTTATTTCAAATGTATAGACACCACTCAAACTATTTGAATCTGATGAGATATTGTAGTCATTTAGATTTTCAATTTTTAAGTCACCGATGTATAGTGAATTATCATCTTCTTTTAAAAAATCAGTCTGCCAATATATTTTTTGAATTTTAAAATTTGTGTTTAAGCTATTTAAAGCTCCAAAGTGATCGTAATCATCATGAGTCAATATGACAGCATCAAGAGCATTTATTTTCTTCTTTCTCAAATAAGGAATCAAAGATTCAGTTGCTAAATCTGTTTTGTTAAGTCCACCTGTATCTATTAAAAAATTATAATGTTTATATCTGATTAGTGTCGATAATCCTTGATCGATATCGATGATATTCAATTCATAATGAGGAAATGGATTTTTTAAAGAAAGAGAAAGGATAGATATAAATAGACCTACCTTCAATATTTCACTTTCTCTTTTATAGCTGTACATTCTTAAGACTGTTACAAATATAAAAAGGGAATAGAAAAGGATACAAAATATGACACTGGGTTTTCCTGTGATGATGAAGATTGAAACATTATCTAAGGCACTTGATACTTTTAATATCAATGATATCAGGGGATTTATAAGGTAAGAAACAGGGGGAATTATAAGTAAAAAAATAGATGAGATAAATACAAGATGTGTCAACGGTAATATCACAATATGCGAAATGATTGATAGTGGATTAAATCCACCATTTTGAATACAATTTAATAGAATGGAAAATGAGAACAATAAAAGAACTATTTTGAATTTATCACTTTTTTTAGAATTTGTATTTGTCAAAGCTAGATAGAATAAAAACGGATATGAATAATAAAATGATTGAGAAATCAGATGATATGGATTCATAGAAAGAAAGATAATAGCACACAATGAAATTCTTTCTAAATAATCTAGTTTTATCTTATTTTTTGAATTGAGTAAACTAAAAATAGTCAATAATAGCATTCTGACAATCGATGGCTTAAATGATGTTAAATATAAGAAAAATATAAGAATTGAAATTTTGATTGGATTTATCACTTTCTTATTTCGTTTGCTCAAGAACTTTTGAATGAAGTTCAGTAGAAAAGTTAAATGAATGCTAGAAACTGAAAACAAAGAAAAGAGATTTAAGTTTGTTAAACTTTTATATGAAGTAGATATGGACTGGTTGAATAATAGGTATGATACCAAATTTTTTGAGTCATCAGTCAAATATTGTTCAGCATAACTTTGAATTCGTTTTCTTAAATCGATCGGTTTAAAAATAATGTTAGAATCTTCAATGTTTAATGAATAAAATACACCTTTCGATTTTAAATAATCTTTAAAATCAAAACCGGATTCATAATGAGAAAATGAAAGTTCTTGTATCGTACCTTTTATCTTCGCTATCGTTAAAAATGATAAATCATTGTCATAATTTTTGACATAAAACTTTCCTTTTAATGTCAATAATAAATAGTAATTTGTTTTTGAAACAAAGACTATTCCATATGTTTCTATCTCACCTTCTTTCCCTTTAGGAATTAACAAGGACAAGAGAAGAGAGATGAGTGTGAAACCTAAATAAACAAATGATTTCCATTTCAAATTTTTATATTTGAATAGATAAAATAATGGCAGAATTAAAAGAAATAAGAAGTAATAACTATATAGATATGAGATTGAACCAAGAAGAAAGAATATGAATGCGAAGAAGAAAGACATCAGCTGATTGTGATTTTATTTTTCACTTTGTTGAATGTGCTAAGTCCGATTCCACTGACAAGAGTGATATCATCGATAGCTTCAAAATTTCCATTGTCATTTCGATATGAGACTAATGCCTTTGCTTGGGATGAATTGAAGCCAATTGCAATGAGTTCTGTTTCACTTGCTTTATTGATATTAACTTTTTCAATGGTCGTTTCAACACAGGTTGTTGGAGTTTCACTTGTCGGTGGGATATAAAATGAGGTGTGAGTATTGATGACTAAAGAACTGTTGTATGCTTTAGTATCTGCTTTGCTTGTGACACCACCTGCGGAAATTATCAGCGTACCTAAGGTGTCTGTTTGTAAAACATAATAATCACCAGGATGATTGACTTCTCCTGAGATACTCACTTTTACATTGTTTTCATCTTTGGCTACGGTTGAATATCCGTTGACAGAATTTTGTTCGATATTCTCACCTTTCTTTTCAACAACTGCTAAAGCAAAAAGACCCACAACTGTAATTACAAGACCAATGATAATAGCTTTGAACATAGCTTTTATCCTCCTTTCATAAAGAATGGCCTTTAGAAAAGGGTTTTGTAAACAATTGTGGGTTATTTTTTAAAATTTTAATTAGTCACCGATTTTGTCAATGCGAAGTTTGTATGGTTTTTCAACTTGAACTTCGACGACATCGCCTTCGGTTTTACCGATGACGGCTAAAGCGACTGGGCAGGTATTTGAGATCTTACCATCATGTGGTTTTGCTTCAGCAGAACCGACAATGACGAAATTGTATTCTTTACCTGTATCGAGATTGGTAGCATAGATTCTATCACCACCGAGTTTTGCAACGTGATCACCACCTTCAACATCTTCGACAACGGTAGCATGGTCGAGAGTATATTGAATGCGTTGGATTTCAGTTTCGATGGTTTGGAGTTTATCTCTTGCTGCATCATAATCGGCGTTTTCACTTAAATCGCCTTGAGAACGTGCAAGATTTAAATCTTCCATTACTCTTGGTTTTTCAACAGTTGTGAGTTCTTGTAATCTGTTTTCTAAATCTAATTTACCTTGTTTAGTTAATTTGATATCATTTGCCATAAGTTTTCTCCTTAAACTAGCCTATAAATTATATCATAGAAATTGTCATTATTTTTATATTTTTGTTAACTAATTTATCAATTGAAGAATTGTGATTGATATCAATAAAACTGAAAGCGCTTAATTGAAATTTGATTCAACAATGATATAATGTAATCCCTTATCATTAAAAGGAGGTTTTTATGAAACAAAATATTCTATTAGAAAAGGGTAAAAAATTTGGAGATTATATCCCTGAAGAAGATAAAGATAAATATATTTGTGGAAAGATAAATGGTAGAGTTTATGAGCTTACCACTAATTTTGAAAAGACCAGTGAGGAAGAAGTTGAATTCTTAGGACTTGATAATAGTGAAGCATCAACTATCTACAATGCGAGTTTGAGATTTTTGGTTTCAATGGCAGTAAAAGAAGTGAATCCAAAACTTGAAGTCAGATTTTTCTATAATATTTCCCGCTCATTTTTTATCAGAGTCTTACAAGGGAAAAAGATTTATTTGATAAATCAAGAATTTGTCGATAAAGTCATTTCAGTGATGAATAAAATCATCGCTTTGGATCTACCATTTGTAAAGAACAAAGTCGGTAAAGAAGAGGCGATAAAAGAATATCATAAGCTTGGATATCAAGATAAAATTCAAATCATCAAGTATAGATCTGAAGATAAAGTCCACTTATATCAATGCACATATAACGGAAAGGTTTATTCTGATTATCTATATGATAGAATGGTACCATCTTCTAGATATTTGAAGAAATTTAAATTGAGTTATTATGCCCCAGGTATGATTCTTCAAGTTCCAAGATCAGAACTCAACGGAGATATTCCTGAATTCAAAGATGAAGTTAAATTTGCAAATGCTTTAAGTATTTCTTCAAAGTGGGCTGAAGAAAATCATTTAGATACAGTTCACGGAATCAATTCATTCATCAAAAATTATGGAAGTATGGCCCTTGTCAATATTTGCGAAGCAAGATTCAATAACAATCTTTCAGAACTTGGGAACTCGATTGTCAATAGCCCAGATTCCATCCGCTGTATTTTAGTAGCTGGTCCTTCTAGTTCTGGAAAGACTTCTTTTGCTAATCGCTTGATGTTTGAACTGATGAGTAGAGGATATCGTCCTATTAGAATTTCAATGGATGATTTTTACTACACTGTTGAAGAAGGAAAGAATGATGTCGATATCGAATCACTTGATGCTATCAACGTACCTCTTTTCAATGATTTGATAAATAAACTTGTTCAAGGAGAAAGTGTTTCTTTACCTCAATTCGACTTTAAAACTGGTACAAGAACTTATCATAAGCCTATTTCTATCGGAGAGAATGAACCGATGATCATCGAAGGTATTCACGCACTTAGTCCGCTTGTTTTAAATCAAATCTCATATACTCAAAAATTTAGAATCTATATCTCACCACAACCGCAGGTGAATCTTGATAACCACACACCGCTTAGTATGACATATATGAGATTATTGAGAAGAATCGCAAGAGATTCTAAAACTAGAAATTCCGATGCTAAAGAGACGATTGAAATGTGGTCTAATGTCAGAAAGGGTGAATTCAAATATATTTATCCAAATCAAGAGAATGCTGATTATGTCTTTGATTCATTTATGCAATATGAATTATGCGCATTGAGAAATAGTGTTTTACCACTTCTTGATAAGATCAAGGTTGAAGATAATAATTATGCTGTAGCTTTAAGACTGAAACAAATGGTCAAATATTTTGCACCTATCAGCACTTCTGATATCCCTTGTAATTCTGTGATCAGAGAATTTGTCGGCGGCTCTTGTTTCAAAGACGCTAGATAAAATAAAAGCTCCACCTGCTGAGAGGTGGAGCTATTTTCTTAGCTACTATATCTCACAAAGATTAGTGCTAAGAGCCTTTTTCGTTAATTAGTCAACGAATTTGATGTTGTTGGCTCTAAGACCTTTTTCGGTTTCAGCTGATTCGAAATCAACTTTTTGACCGACTTCGGCAGTCTTGAATCCATCCATAACGAGTTGAGAATAATGGAAGAAATAATCCTTTCCATCTTCACCAGTGATGAATCCATAGCCCTTTTCTTTGTCGAACTTTTTAACAGTACCCTTCATAGTAAAGACCCTTTCTTAGTATTCTTATAAAAAGAAGACTAAAAGAAATATATCATAAATCGATTAAAATAGCGAAATAAATTTTTTAATTTTTTATGTAAGCGGTTTAAAATCCTCCATTATTCATCATTTATCAAAAGCGTCTTTTGGAGAATAATTTTTTATCTTGATTCTTAAGATGAGACCGATTAAAGAAGTTACTACAAAATACACCCCAAAAGATATCAAATAAGGGATGGAAGAGAAAGAATATGTCGATAACATTTCTAATAAAGTTCTTTTTAATACTTGCTCTGATAAGAGAGTTATCAGGATTGAAAATAAATAGCTGATAAATCCGATAGTCAAGGCAAAATTCAAATAATAATCATCGATTTCTTTCTTCATAAACCCTAGAGATAGCAAGATACCTATTTCCTTTTTATCCCTCTCTAAGATGAGGTATAAAGATAGCGAGAGAAGCGTTGAGGCCAAAACAAGAGATAGTGAGGCAAAAGTTAGAAATAAATTTGAAAGATTTGACATTGTCTTTTGAATTTCATCGATCATGCTTTTCATCGGAAATGAGATTTTATAATCTCCATATCTCTTTATCTCTTTTTCATAATAATCGATATCATAGTCAGTCAAATTGACATTCAAAATAGCTTCATTGATTCTAATATCATTCATCAAAAGTTGAGAATTCAAAAAGGCGTAACACAAAGGAAAGAGAGAATCTTGATAGATGATGAATTCATCAGAATCATAGATTCCGGTTATTTTAAGCTGGCCTTCATCAAATTGATTTTCAAATTCTGAATCATCAATTCTAGTTGTATTTATTAGCATCAATACTTCTAGGGATTGATCAAGTGCGTATTGAGGAGATTCAAAAAGATAAGCGGCTAATTTTGTTGAAATTGCAATTTCAGTATAGGTAAGCGGCTTTCTACCAATCAGAGGGGATAGTGATGTTCTATCAAGAGAATGGTATTTTAGACCATCTTCTTGACTTGAAGATAATAAGTCAGCTTTGATGACTCCTTCAGATACTTCGATAAGTGATCCTTGAAACTGACCTAGATTCAATGATGTTTGATGATAGTTATCCTGGATTTCATTGAGCTTTTCTTTATGCTTGGAAAAGAAAAAAGGCTTTGTAAATCCGGAAATATAACCACTGGCTGTATATGTGAATACGCTCGTTGAATAATTTATTGAATGAATCTTTTCATGATTATCATTGACAAAAGATAATATTTCATTGGGATTGACTTTAGATATGTAATCTTTATAAACAGCAAATCGGTTATGAGTATACTTATCCTCTTTTAAATAATAAGTCTCATTAACTAAGGGTTTCAATGTGTATTTATTAGCGTTTTTATCGAAGAGAAATTTAGAGAGGAATGTTGCATTTTTTAAAGGAAATAAACGAACTCCAAGACATTTCTTTATTTCAATAGGAGTTCTTTCAATTTCTTCCTCATCATCGAAGTAATCTTTAAAATGCATGACATCCTTTAAAAAGTGTTCATTGAAATCAGAAGAAGTATGAATTATCGAACAACGTCTAGTAAAAGCAATACCAACCATAATTAAAGAATGATCTAATGTATATTTCCAATCACTTTTTTGACATTGAATTCTCAAACCTAAATTTAAATCTCTAGCTTCTTCGGAAATCATTGAGATGACTTCATCAGTGATAGAAGGTATTGTTTTATTGAAAAGTAAATAATAAAGCGATGCTATTGAATCATCATCGACTCCAAGGATGAATTCATCATAAGATAAATCTTCTCTTTTCCCATAGATGACTTCATCCTCTTTTAATTCGTTGATAGTTTGATATTCGATGAAAGAATTGATGCTCAATTTTTTAAGATTTATTGTTCTTTTATCTTTAGTGATACTCATTCTTTGATCGCTTTGGAATATGTCATCGAGATTTTCTAAATAGAAAGTAGAGATATCAGCAACTTCCTCATAATCTCTTTTTAAGAGAGATAGAAAAGAATAATCTGCAGTTTTATAATTTTCATCTTCAAAACTTTTTTCCTTAGCTTCAATGACCATACAATTATCTGACATATATTTTGATAAGGAAGAAGTCAAAGATGTCTTCACTCCATGTGATAATAAAAATGAAAAAGAAATAGCGAATAGTGAAATTGCAAGCGACATCAAAGTGATGAATAGAAATTCGTTCTTCGCTTGAATTCCTTTCAATATATCGATGAGTAAGGGTAATCCTTCATATTTCTTTCTCTTTTTCTCTTCAAAAACAATAGAATCTTTATTTTCATTCAGCTTTAACACATTTAAATTTTTGTTTTCTAAAATTAAAATGCTTGAATCATCTGGTATTTCATCTTTTTCATGGGTAATAATGATGACCAATCTTTTTTTGCTTTCTTCAACTAATAAGGCAGTAACTTTTTCTCTTAGTTCAGGATTTAAAGATGATAGTGGTTCATCACATAACAATATCGGAGCTTCTTTTATTAGTGCTCTTACTAATGATGCTCTTTTTCTCTCACCACCTGATAAGGTCTCTATCTTTTTATTTTTCTTATCTTTCAATTCAACTTTTTCTAAATAATAGTCAAGTTTTTCTTCAATTTCATCATGTGATATTTTTTCGATTCTCAAAGGCTTTAAAACGGAATCTTTAACTATCTCCTTATCGTTTGACTTGTTATCTTGAAATGCAAAGGCGATATTTGAAAGACGATAATTAGAAAGTTCAATGTCATTCAATGATTTCAAAGCGATTGAATTGACAATGATGTTACCTTCATATTCATAATCGATTCCTCCGATAAGTGATAACAGCGTACTTTTACCAGAACCAGATGCTCCTAATAGATAATAAAGACCGGTATCTTGAAATGTGAATGTTATATTTTTTAAAGTTTCTTCTTTATTTCCAGGATATTTTTTAGTTAAATTTTTAATTTCAATCATCAATCTTCTCCTTCTAATTCTTTTTTAATTCTTTTATCTTTGATCTTTATCAAAGGAAGAAGTGAAGAGGGTATAGAAATAGCAAGAGTTAAAAATAAGACAGAAATAAGTGCTTTGATATCTATAATTTTTAAAAACTTAGGAAAGTGATATATGACTAATATTTTATTGATGAAGAATGTTGAGATTGTTTGAAATAATAACATATAGAAAAGAGTGAATAAGAAGAAATATAAACCAGTAGAAATAGCTAATTTGATGATATTTTCTTTAGTATTTGAGAATGTTTTGACAAGAGCGAAAAATCTTATATTCTCATCATATAATGAATAGATTGAAATGAATTCTAACATGAAGGCTGAAAGAAGAATTAAGAATAAAAATATCAAACCAATTTTAATCAGAGAATCAACAATGTTAGTTATATTTTCTTTAACTACCAAAGCTTTACTATCCAATTTAAATTTGTTCTTATATTTTTCCTCTAACTCATATTTAAAAGATGATAAATCCTTGTTTACTATCATTCTTTTTTGACTTGTTATATCATTATCAACATATTTTTCATCCTCTAATAAATCGATTATCGATAGAGGTTTAAATTGTGATTGAGAGATATTCTTTAGATTTATTTCATTCAGATAATCATATATTCCTAAATAGTTGTAGTAGATGATTGGTTCATTGAAGACACTTTTTTCTTTTGATATTCCTTTTATTTCTAATTCAAAATTCAGCTTCACCATATCTGATTCTTTAAAGGCATTAGTGTAAACAAGAGTTTCATATTCTATATTTATTGTTCTATTCAATGTATCTTTAGAGACTTGTCAATAATTATGTGTAATCTTTTTGATAATGTTAATAACTTTATTTC
>CAVJWL010000023.1:0-28153 GCA_963653505.1 uncultured Prevotellaceae bacterium | reverse complement strand
CGGTTGAAAATAAAAGTGAGTAGTAGAAATTATGACTAACTCAAAAAGTCAGGTATCAAATGAACGTTTCATAGTGCTTAAGTATAACATAAAAAGATAAAGATGACGTATGAATTTCGTTTTGCTTAAAAATTTATATCAAAAAAGACATAAAGCATTTATAATATTAATCTAGAAAGAGAGTTAACCATATGGAAAAATTTGATTTAAAAAAATATCCGAATGTTACCGTTCTAGATCATCCTTTATTACAACATAAGATTTCTATTTTAAGAGATGTCAATACTGGAACTAATGAATTTCGCAAGTTGGTTAAAGAAATAGCTATCATTGAAGGCTATGAAGCATTGCGCAATCTTCCGACAAAATTAGTCGAAGTTCAAACTCCAATTGAAAAAGCTATGTGTCCAAAGATTGATGGAAGAAAACTTTGTTTTGTTCCTATTTTAAGAGCAGGTCTTGGAATGGTAGATGGCCTTCTTGAACTTGTTCCTTCAGCTAAAATCGGACATATTGGTATGTATCGTGATGAAGAAACACATGAACCATGTCAATATTATTTCAAAATGCCATATGATGCAGATAAAAGAGATATCTATATCGTTGATCCGATGTTTGCAACTGGGGGCAGTGCTATTGATGCTGTTAAATTGCTTGAAAAATACGGATGTAAGAAAGAAAATTTACATTTCATCGCTATTATCGCCGCTCCGGAAGGTGTTGAAGCGTTTTGTAAAGTCAATCCTACAATTCCAGTTACAATCGGATGCTTAGACCGTTGTTTGAATGAAAAAGCCTACATTTGTCCAGGTCTTGGAGATGCAGGAGATAGAATTTTTGGAACAACTAAATAAAAATATTTGACATTCAAGTGAGGAAATAGTATAGTAAAAGACGCGAAAAAATCGCGATTGGAAAGTAGAACGCCCGTTCTCACCGGATTGAATATCGTTTCGATCGGTCAAATGCCACAAAAAATTGAAATATATGTACTTCACTTACTTGGATGGTGGAAGTATGCTTATTTGAATGTAAATGGTAAACGGGTTCTCTGCTTGAGAATTCGTTTTTTTGAATCATAGGGGGATTAATCTTATACCTACTAATAATAACAATTATCCGAATGGAAACAATCGTCAGCAGTTCAAACCAAAAGGCAAATTCAGCAATGATCTTGTAAATGAAAGAATTCATTTTAAAGAGGTCATGGTAATTGGTCCTGATGGTGAATCTTTAGGTGTTCTTCCAATGAAGGCAGCTCAACAAAAATCCATCGATTATGGCATGGATTTATTGTGCGTCGCTCCTCAAGCCCATCCACCAGTTTGTAAGATCTTAGACTATGGTAAATACAAGTTTGAGAAAGACAAGAAGGAAAAGGATGCTAAGAAGAATCAAAAGAAGACAGTCATCAAAGAGATTCGTTTCACTGCTACCACGGATAAACACGATTTAGAGACAAAGGCTAAAGCAGCTATAAAGTTTTTACAAGCTGATATGAAAGTCAAAGTTGCTGTCTTCATCAAAGGAAGAATGGCAAATCGTATGGACATCGTCGAAGAAACTTTGAACACATTCCTCGATTTTGTCAAAGATTATGGTACCTGTGAGAAAAAACCTGAATTGTTAGGTAGAGATTATTACGTTATGGTAAGTCCAAACAAGAAATAAGGGGGAGAAAACTATGCCAAAAATGAAGAGTAAACGCGCAGCTGTTAAAAGATTCAGAGTTACAGCTGATGGTAAGGTTAAGAAGTGGAACCAAAATACTTCTCACCTTTCACACAACAAACAACACAAGAACATCGTTCACAATCGTAAGGCCAGATATCTTAACAATGTCCAATCCAAGAAGATGAAGAGCCTTATCAGCAAATAATGAGAGGAGAGAGTTACCATGAGAGTTAAGGGTGGAACCGTCAGACACGCTAATAGAAAGCGTATCATGAAAAGAGCCGAAGGATATTTTGGCGCTAGACATAGACTTTATAAGACTGCAAAAGAATCTGTCATGAGAGCAGATTGGTATTCTTTCAACGGCCGTAAGGAACGTAAACAAGATTACCGTAAATTATGGATTAGAAGAATCTCTGCCGCTTGCAAATTAAACGGCACAAGCTATTCTCAATTCATGTATGGACTCAAATTAGCAAATGTCGAACTCAACAGAAAGATGCTTTCTGAAATCGCAGCTGCTAACCCAACTGAATTCAAGAATCTTGTCGATGTTGCTAACAAAGCAATTGCAGATTCTAAAAACGCTTAATAAATAAAAATTGTGGACTTCGGTCCACTTTTTTAATATCAAAAAAACGAGCTTATTAGCTCGTCTTTTTTTAGAATTCTTCTTCTTTATCGTCTTCGATGATATGTTCGACTTGAACATTTTTAACGCAATCTTTGATCATCGATTCATAATCCCATTTGCTTTCAATCTCTTCGACTGTTTCAAGTCTTGGATGAGTGACTGGATCTTTAAGTGTGAAAATAGTACAGCAATCTTCATAAGGACGGATTGAAATATCGTAAGTCCCTATCTCTTTTGCGATATCGATGATCTCAGTTTTATCCATACAAGCGAGCGGTCTTATCATCGGTAAAGAAGAAACTCTTTCAATGACTTGCATGCTGAAAAGAGTTTGACTTGCTACTTGTCCGATAGATTCACCGCTTGAAAGAACTAAGTCATTGTGTTGATTTGCGATTCTCTCTGAAATTCTAAGCATCATTCTTCTCATGATAGTGACACAATAACTAGGACCAGCTATTTCATAAATCTTCTTTTCTAATTCAGTGAAAGGAACGATGTAAAGTTTGATATCCGGTTGATATTTTGTCATGACCTTCAACAGGTCATGAATCTTATCGATAACTTTGCTTGAGGTGTAGGGTGGAGCTGCAAAATGAATGCATTCAAGTTTGACACCTCTTTTCATCATCATATAACTAGCGACTGGTGAATCGATACCTCCTGAAATCAAAAGAAGTGATTTTCCTGCGATTCCAAGAGGATAGCCTCCCATACCTTTTTCTTTGAGAGCGTAGATATAGGTATAGTCATCTCTAACCATGACATGAATTTTGATTTCTGGTGTGTGGACATCGACTTTTGATGTCTCAACATTCTTAAGAATGTGTCCGCCAATCGCTCTATTTATTTCATCAGAATGCATCGGGAAGTCTTTATAGACTCTTTTAGTTTCGACCTTAAAGGTTGTTTTATTTGATGCTTTATATACTCTTAATCCTTCTTCTTTGATGGCTTCGATATCGTTCGGGATGGCCTTTGCAAGAGCAAATGATCCGATGCCTGGAACATCTTTTAAGATCTTTTTAACTTCTTGATATTCTTCACCATTTAGCAAAACATAAATGTGGTCTTTTTTAGTTTCAACTTTTAGATTTTTAAAATTTCTTAAGGCATGCTTTACGTTATTACCAAGCAATCTTATAAAATCCATGATGTTTTTTCCTTTGGTGGATAATTCACCAAAGAAGATCATAATCATATCGTTATTTGTCATATCAAATCTCCTTGATTTTTAGATCCTGTAAAATTTCTTTTAACGTATCAACAAAAATCTTTGCTTGTTCTAATGTTTCATATCCTTGGAAGGAAAGTCTTATGGAATTGCTAGCTTCTAGAAGCGAATATCCCGCACTTCTGATGACATAGGAATAACCAGCTTCTTTAGAAGAACAAGCAGATTTAGTTGAAACATAGATTTTATTATTGCTTAATGCTTCACTTACAACACTTCCCTTATGTTTTAAAAGAGCAAAATTCAAAATGAAAGGTGTTGAATTAGTCTTAGGGGTTAGAATGACTACTTCATCAATTTTTGATAATTCATCCCTTAGATAATTGTTGATTGAGATAGCTTTCTTCGTTCTTTCTTCCATGGTTGAGATTGAGATTCTCAGAGCAGTTGCAAGACTTGCATCAAGACCTAACATGCTAGTGCCAGCTCTTAAATTACCTTCCTGGCTTCCACCGATTATCTGTTCATCCAACATGACATTTTTCTTATGAACTAAGACACCACTTCCTTTTAGTCCACCGATTTTATGGCCTGAAAAAGTCATAAGATCATAATTATCGCTTGAAAACGGGATTTTACCTATGGCTTGTGTTGCATCGACATGGAAGACTGCTTTTGAATTTTCTTTGACAATTTTATATGCTTTTTTGATATCGAAGACATAACCGACTTCATTGTTTATAGCCATGATAGAGACTAAAGAAGTCTGTTGATTTAAACTGTTCTTCAATTGGTCTAAATTTATATTTCCTTCTTTATCATAATCTAAATAAATGACTTCAAAACCTTCTTGTTCTAAGTGTTTGAAAACATTTAAGACAGATGGATGTTCAGCTTTGGTTGTGATGATTCTTTTTGCCCAGCCTTTGTTGTGATAACAAACACCTTTTATCGCTAAATTATTTCCTTCACTAGCGCCAGATGTGAAGATGATCTCCTCTGGGTTTACATACAAATATTTTGCAATTTGTTTTCTAGCTTTTTCAAGCGTTTCACTTGCGTGATATCCAAGTGCGTGATTTGATGATGGATTTCCCCAATCATCAAAGGAGACCTTATCAAAGGTTTTTATCACCTCCTGATAAGGTCTAGTTGTAGCGCTGTAGTCAAAATAAATATCTTCGTTATTCATTTTAATTCGCCTGTGTTTGTTCTGGTGCGTTGAATAATTTTATAACTTCAGTAGCTTCTTTTTTAGCTCTATCAAAGTCACCTTCTAAAAAAGCATTCTCTGCTTTATCTAACATATTGCGTGAATCTACGAAATCGATTCTGTAGGCATTTGCATAAACAAGTGCTGTTTCAGCATTCTTGCATTCTACGATTTTGATCTTTATAGTTGAAATCAATTTATCGCAATCAGTTGAGAACGGTGCAAATTTTTCTTTAGCTTTGTTGACATCAATCGGTTGAGTGAAAATGATTTTATCAATCTCTTTTATTTCATTCAATAAACGATCGAATTCGACCTGAGTTGCTTCGATATAACTTGTGACACCAATTTCAGTCTTGACTTCAAATTGAGCTTTTTTAAGAAGTGTGTAGTATTTTCTTAATCCGACATAGACATCTTGAGCGGTTTCTTTTAATGATACAAGATAATTTGCATAATCAGACATTGTCTTTTTGACTTTTTCAATCTTATTATTCATGGTATTCATCTTTTCACAGATGATGGTATATGGTCTTTTATCATCTGTATCGAGATAAATATCCAATTCTCTTTTTATATAAGAGATATCTTGAATATCATCATTTAAGTTACGAATTTGTTTAGTGTATTTTTTATCAAGAATATATGTTGCTTCGTAATTTGGAAGTTCGTTGATATATTTTGAATAGTCTTGTTCGATTGCAAAGGTAGATGTTTGAATGTTATCTTGAGAATTTTCAAATGTTTTCTTAGCTGAAATTTCTTGATTGAGTTTGACTTCAATCTCAGTGATTTCTGAACGGATTGAATCTAAGGTTTCTTTGACATCAGTGACATCTAAGACATTTAAATTATCCATAATAGATTTTAATGATGAGTTCATCGATGCTATTTTATTAGGTAATAATAAATAATCTAAATAATATCCTTTATTGATCAAATCAGTATATTTTTTCTCGATTTCTTTGATTTTAGTTGGATATCCGACAGTTGTTAAATTCACATAGGTTGGTAAGTCTTCAACGATATCCAAAAGAGCTGTTATCATATTGTCTAATTGTGGCAAAAGAGCTTTAGCTTCATCATACTGAGCTCTATCTGTTAAAGTGGAATAATTGGTAAAAGTGTCTTCAACATATTTGAATATGCATTGGAAAGCTTGATCAATAGGCTTCAATTCACTTTTATGTTCGTTATAAAAACTTAAGATTTTATGATATTTATTCTTGATTGATAATGAAGCTTCGGAAGTATCGGAATCAACTCTGAGGATATTTGATAATTCAGTTCCAAAATTGGAAACGGATTTTGAAAATTCATCGATATTGATTTCGACTTGAACTAATGATTCTTTGGCTTTGGAATATTCTTTATTGGCAATGTATTTTTGAATAGAATCGAGAGCATTTCTTATAGGTGTTGACCTATTGTCGATGATCTCTTCATACTGTTTGTTTCTTTCATTGAAATGATTTTGAAATTTAACATTGTATTTTCCAAGAGCTGCAAGTCTTTTAATCATGACTTGACAATCGGATGTGAGTTGAGTGAAAACACCATCATATTTTTCTTTTAATGCTGAATGTTGTCTTGAAAGACGTTTCTTTCTCGATAAGAACATCAAAAGAATAACTGCTAAGGCGATGATAAAAACGGAGCCTAAAGCAATAATTAAAATGTAAAATTTTTTCCCCATTTTAATCAACCTCCAAAATAGACATGTTATTTAATTAAAGAGTTGTATCTCTCTTATGATAATTAGCGCGGATGCGGAAAGTCTTTTCTTTGGCAGTAGCATTATCATCAAGAAGTTTGGTGAGCATACGAACTGCGATAGAACCGACTTTGAACATATCGATTGAGAATGAAGAAATTTGAGGACGTAGGATATATGAATATTTGCTTCCGATTTCAGCTAATACTTGAATATCTCCTGGGCAGGATAATCCATTTTCTTTAGCTGCATTAACAACAGCAGCAGCAAGAGAATCTCTTGGGCAAACAAAATATCCGGATTTATGATCTTTGAAAAAATCCAACATCTTAGCGTACACAATGCTATAAGAGTCATTGAAAGTGAGGGTTTGAATATGTTTTCCATTAGCTTTGCCATATTCAAGAAGTCCATCTCTGATTTCATCAACCATCTTACCTTCATTGACAATATCAAGAATATAGACATCATCTTTTCCAGACATCATATATTCTTTGACAACATCCATAACTGGATCTTTGTATTCAACTTCGATAGATCCTAAAGCTTCACCTTCCATATCATGACCGATGACAATGAGTGGAATGTGATAGTTTTGAATTTTACGGATTTCATCAGTTCCGAGTTCATCATCATAAATGACAGCACCATCGACATGACTCTTGATGAGTGATTCGATGACTGCAGCTGCATCTTCTTTGGTTCTCTTGGTGATGAAAATAGATGTGATATAACCATAAATTTTAGCGACATCAATCATGCCATCTAACATATTGGAAACATAATTGTATCCAGTAGATGGAATCATAATACCGATATTGGTAGAACGAGAGTTTGCAAGACCTTGTGCAAGGGCACTTGGTTTGTAGCCAAGACGATCAATTGCATCTTTGACTGCTTTTCTTGTTTTTTCTGTGACATTAGAATGGTTGTTGATAACACGGCTGACTGTAGCTAAGGAAACACCTGCAACTTTAGCAACTTCATAAATTGTTACACGGTCTTTGTACATTTTTTTATTATCTTCCATAAAATAACCTCCAGGTAACTAGATAACTCCTATTATTATATAAAAAATAAGTTTATATTTAAACGATAAATGAAAATATTTTCATAGCAAAATAGATCTAAATTTACGATATAATATTTATAGAAAGGTCGGGAATTTTTTATGAATTTTACTAAGCAAGAAAAGTATTTGATAATCGCACAAAAAGAATATTCACAACTTCTTTATCATTTTAAAGAGGAAAAGCCATTTTTAGACATTCAAATAATCACTAAAAGTGATCTTTTAAATCTTCTATCTTTTTCCTATCAAAAAGATCCTATTCCATATCTTTTATCTAAGGAAAAATATGATTATTCATCGTTAAAAAAGATATTGAATATCTTGAGAATTGGCGATATTAAAAATGTCGATAAATTTGAAAAAATCTATGAAGATTTATCAAAGAATGGATATATAAAATCAGATTTATTAGGTAAGAAAAAGGTTTCACAAAGAAAAGTTGTTCTCTTTGAATGTGAAGAAGATTTTGAATTGAAAGAATTTTTGAAGAGGAATGGAATTGAATTCGATTTTTTATCCTTTAAAGATATCGGAAGAATTCCGTTATACGAAAAGAATAAAGGACCTGTAATTTATAATTTTGACAATAAATTTTTACAATTCTTATACATATTTAGCGACATAAGAAAAGAGATTATCGATCATGAAGAAAAGAAAGATTCGATAACATTATTCATCAAAGATAATAATGATTTATTCTATGTCAATTTCTTTTCAAAATTGTTCAATTTACCTGTTTGTACTAAGATAAAAATGCAGATGATAACTGATAATGAAGTATCAAAAGCTGTCAAAACATTTTATGAAAATGAAAATTTTATAATTGATGGTGAAGTTAAACCTAACACTTCATTGGAAGTTTTAAAGAATACGATTGAAGAATATAATTTGCAAAATATTGATTTTAAATTTGCATATTCATCTTTGATGGAAATATTATCTTCAAAGACATATGACTATGTCTATCAAGATAGAGGTGTAAGACTCACAAATCAAATCTCATTTGATCCATTTTTTGATGATGACCATATCATTTATGTCTCGGATTTTGAATTTGGAGAATTCTATAAAGAATTCGACGATAATAATGTTTTATCCGATGCTGAACTAGAAAAGATAGGTGTCAATCCTAGTTATATCAAAACAAGATTGGATAGAAAGTTAAAACTAAACTTTTTGATGTATCATCGATTCGGTTTATTATCTCGTGTCTTATTGCATCTTAAAGATAAAATTTATTCCTCTCAATTTGAAAAAGAGATGGGATGGAAATCTAAAAAGCCAGAAACAAAACATAATCCTGATGGTGTTTATACCAAAGAAGCTTTAAGAATGATTGATGCCTATTATAAAGATATCGGACATTATAAAGCTGATGATGAGTATAGGAATTATCAACATAAATTTGATGTTGTTAAAAATGTCAAAAAGAAAACTGAGTTTTCAGTAACAGGCTTTGATACTATGTTCAAATGTCCGTATCTTTATTACTTAGAGAAAATTGTTGGAATATCTAAATATGATACCAACCAAGATTTTGTCGATAGAAATAGAGGTGTTTTGATTCATAAAGTATTTGAAGATATCTATACTAGAGATTATTCTGATTTTGATAAAGCTTATGAAGAAGCCTTTAATTTAGGCGTTGAAGCATATAAAGAAAACAATCCAAACAAAGAGATGACACTTGAAGAAGAAGTATATCTTGAATTCGTACATAAATGGTTGAAAGATATCGTTAAAAAAGTTCTTGAACAAAAAGAACATGCTAATATTGAATCTGAAAACGCAGAACAGGAAGTCAATTTTACCTTGCCAAGTACTGATTATAGAATAACTGGTAAAATTGATAAGATAGTTCATACTGTTGGAAATACAGGACAAAAATACTACACAATCATCGATTATAAAACTGGAAAATCCGGAAGTTTTGAAATTGAAAAATGCTTTTTAGGTGGTTCATTACAACTACCATTATATGAAATCAGTTTGAAAGATAGAGCCAATAAACATTTGACTTCTAATGGAACTGAAGATTATGGTGGCTTTGGTGTTCAACACATTTATTTTCCAAATAAAATTCCTGTTGATAAAGACAAGGCTAGCTATGATTCAAAAGCAATATTAAATACTATTAAAATCAAGGGTATAGCTTTTAGCGATAAAGATTATTTTGCTAGTTTTGATAATACATTGCTAAAAATTAAAACCAATCAAAAAAGCGGCTCTTTCTTGGATATTCACAATACATTCACTAACAACGATTGTTATGTTACTTCAATCAAAGATTATAATTACTCATATACAGAATTCCAATATGATGTGATCAAAGCCGCAAAGGATAGTATTGAAAAGATACTCTCTAATGATTTTAAAATTGCTCCAACTGTTGTCAAAACAAGTTATTTTGCAAAAGAACAATGTATTTATTGTCAATATAAAAACATTTGCTATCATTCAAAAGAAGATGTTGTTGATTTATCAAAGAAGATGAAGTTGAAATTCTCTAATGATATTGTAGAATACGAAAACGAACAAAGCGAAAGTGAGGATGATTTTTATGAATGATGAAGATGAATTAAAACAGTTTAATAAAGGACAAAAAGAAGCTATCACCTCAGCTCTTAATGAGAATATTTTAATCTCTGCAGGAGCCGGTAGTGGTAAAACAAAAACTTTATCTTATAAGGTATACCGACTCGTTGCTCATGATGGATTAAAACCGAGTGACTTATTAGTTTTAACTTTCACTAATAAGGCAGCTTTTGAGATGAAAGAAAGAATCATAAAACAGTTTAAAGATCACGGAGGAGAAGATGATAAATTATCTCTAGAAATCGTTTCATCTCATATTCAAACCTTCGATTCTTTTTCGATGTACTTAGTCAAAAAATATTGTTCGTTATTAAAACTTCCTGATAATATTCAAGTTGCTGATGATTCTATTTTGGAAGTAAAAAAGAATGAAATATTAGATGAAGTTTTACACGATTATTATGTCAAACAAAAGAAAAGAGTGGTGAACACTTTTTCTAAATTTTGTACAACTAGTGATAGAAATATTAAGAGGATGATTTTTGATATCGATGATGAATTAAATAAAATACTTCCAGATAAAAAGCAAGAATTTATCAAGGATTATGAAACCAAATATTTATCAAGAGATCATTTTGATAAGATGTACGAGTCTTATATCGAAACATTAAAAGATGAATTAAGAAATGATTTTAAAAGGATTTGTTTCTATTATAGAACGAAAGATTATGCAAATGATTTAGATTATCTTTCAGAAGCTATCAATAATAAATCGCTATACAATCTAGATTATGTCGAATTAAATGACGAACCATCTAAAGAGATGATTGCTATTTTAAATGATATTTTAGGTTCTTCTAATGATGAATTTTTGAATAAAATCAACGACTATTTGACTTCTGATGATAAAAAAGAAGCCTTTAATGGTAATAAAAGACGAGGGAAAAAAGAGTTTGCCAAAGAACACAATATCATATATAAGGGTATTAAGGATTCTATTAAAGATTTGTATGATAGGACAATTTATTTATTTGGTTATGATAAAGAAGAACAATACCAAACTATTTTATCTTTCAAAGATGATATCAAGTTGATCTTTGAAATTCTTAAAGAAATGAATACTAGACTAAGCGAATATAAAGTTAGAACAAATGCTTTTACTTTTTCTGATATTGGTTATAAAGCTCTTTCCTTATTGACAAATGAGGAATACAAAACAGCTGCAGATGAAATCAAAAATAGATTTAAATATGTTTTAGTTGATGAATATCAAGATACTAACGATATTCAAGAGACATTTTTAGAAAAAATTTCTTCTAACGCAACTCTTTTCTGTGTCGGTGATGCTAAACAGTCCATTTATCGCTTTAGAAATGCTAATGTTCAACTTTTCATGAATAGAAAATATGAATATGAAAAGAATCCTGGAAGCGGGCGAGTTATCGATATGAATTGGAATTATCGTTCTAGCTTCCAGCTTCTTGAGAATATCAATTCAATCTTTGAAACTTATATGACCCTTAATCATGGTGGTATCGATTATTCTGAAGTTAAGAAAAACAAAGACGGAGAATTTGTTAAACCGCAAAGCCTTGATCATGATCCTGATTTTAAGAGAAATAATTCTAATGAAAGTTTCTACGGGCTTGGCTTACTTTGTTATTATACAAAGTCAGATAAAAAGACAGCTGCAGAATTAGAAGCTTTAACTATCATCAATGATATAAAATCTAAAATCGAACATCATTATCAAGTATGGGGCGAAAATGGTAATTTCAGAGATTGTAAATATTCAGATTTTGCAATCTTGATGAGAACCAAAACCGCCTTCCAAGACTATCAAAAATGGTTTGATGATGCAGGAATCTCTTGCAATATTCAAACTGAAGAACATCTCACTCAAATCAATGCTATCTTACTTCTTCAATCATTGATAAGATTCATCAACGCAGAAATCAATGTCATCAAATATAATAAGAAACCTGATGAAAATATGATGCATTTATTCTTATCTTTAGCTAGATCATATATTTACGGAAAAGAAGCTGGCTATGATGATGATAAACTCAATGAAATGATTGTTGTCAATAAATATGATTATCAAAAAGATAAGATATTTGATGATGTCAATAAATTCGCTTTTAGTCACATCGATTCACCACTTTCAGTTATCTTCTTAGATATGATAAAAGACTTTGGCATTTTAGAAAAACTTCCAAGTGTTGGAGATGTTGGTGCAAATACTGATAAGATAGAATCTTTCTATCAAATTGTCATATCACAAGAAAATCTTGGAGAAGGAATTGAAGATTTTGTTAAACTCTTCAACAATATTTCAAAGTATAGAATTGAACTTGCAGGTGAGACAGATACTGAGCTTGAAAACGCAGTTCATATCATGACAATCCACGCTTCTAAAGGATTGGAATTCCCAATTGTATATATGCCAGTGTCATTTAATAAGCTCGCTAAAATCAATGCGAATAAATCTGCACCAGCATTATCTTTGAATTATGGCTTGATGTTACCAAATTATAAATTTGATGAAAAAGTTGCTTCGTTTTTGAAACTTGCTTATATGGACACGGAAGGTTCAAAAGATGAAGATATAAATGAACACATTAGAATTTTCTATGTTGCTTTGACCAGAGCTAAAGAAGCTTTGTATATTGTCGGAAATCAAAAGAAAAAGAAAATCAAAGTAGAAAAAGAAAAGAAGGAAAAGAAAGATAATGAAGAAAAGAAGCCTAAACAGAACAATGAAGATTTATATCAGATGTTGACATATATCACTCATGTACCTGTCATCACAAAAGATGGATATTCACTTCTTGAAAAATATAAATTTATCGATGATGCTGATATTCAATTTTTAAAATCGGAAACCGCAAAATATAAGAAGTTTTGTGATGCTCATCCAGATTATCTTGATTTAGGTGATGATTTAAAACAGGCTGTTGAAGAAATTTATGAAATAAAGAAATATGTAGCCTATCAAAAACTTGTTGAAATAGTTGATGGTTATCAGCTTAAATTGCTCAAATATTATCAAGATAATATCTCAAATATTGATGAGGATTTAAAAGCTATTATCATCGCTAATGAATTGAAAGATGATTCCTCAATCAAGTCTAAAGATGAATTTATAGACAAATATTTCAAAACTGATCGCCATTTGAACTTCTACAATTTCTATAGCTGTATCGATAGCAAACTCGATGAACTTGATATAGATTATGAAGATAAATTAGATGAAGAAGTTGATGATAGTGATGAAGAAGATGATGAATTAGATCAATTTGATGACGATAATTTAGAGGAAGATGAAGTTGACAATACCGATGCTAAAATTGATGCTTTAAGCGATGATGATTTCTTTAAAGTACTATTCGAAATTGCTAAAGATAAGTTGGAATTTGATGATTATGTTCATTATATCGAAGGCAATGATAAAAAATTCTCTGAGATTGAATACGACCCTCGTGTTATCAAAAAAGAAACTTATGAACTTGAATTCGATGACGAAAATAAAGCTAATAGCAGTGAAGAAAAAGGATCTAATCCGTATATTGTCATTGAAAAGAAAGAATACAAACCTCTTGGTGTCAGGGTTGATTCTAAAGATATCGATTTTGAACCTATTGTTATCAATAAGAAGAGAGCTAGTAAAAAATTTGAAGATGATGAAGATTTAGAAAAGATCAAAGCTCTTGATCATGGTACTTTATTGCACTCTTATTTAGAACTTTCTGATTTTGTAAATAAAGATACTTCTTTTATTGAGAATCCAAGTGATAGAAAACTCATCGATAAAGTTTTACATCTTGAAATATTTGATGATATAGAAAAATATAACATCTATCATGAATATTCGTATTTTGATATTGAAAACAATACTACTGGAAGTGTTGATTTATTATTAGTTGGAAATGATGATATCAAAATTATCGATTACAAAACTAAAAAAATTGATGATATTGCTTATAATAGACAACTTAATGTTTATAGAAAGAATATTCAACGATTATTTAAAATCGATAATATCAAAATGTATTTGTTAAGTATTGTCGATGGCCTTGTCAAAGAAGTTGAAAAAGAAGATGTTGAGTAAATGAACTAAAAAAGATTGGCCCTAAAGTTAAATTCTTTAGAAAACCAATCTTTTTTCTTTTAGATACTCTCAGTCGCTTTTAAATATTCTTCATCGCTGACTTCTTCTAACCATTCAGTAGATGTTTCTTTGCCTGGCACTTCAATTGCTAGATGAGAAAACCAACTATCACAACTAGCACCATGCCAGTGTTTGACATTAGAAGGAATATTGATGACATCACCTGGAACTAGTTTTATTGCTTTCTTTCCATACTCTTGATAACATCCAGTTCCTGCAACACAGATGAGGATTTGTCCTCCTCCACTTTTTGCATGGTGAATATGCCAATTATTTCGACATTTTGGTTCAAAAGTGACGTTGTAAATACCAATTTGATGAGTTGAAATAGGCGCTAAATAGCTCTGTCCGGTGAAGAATTTTGAAAAGGCGGTATTAGGTTCTCCAAGAGGAAAAATCATACTATTTGCATGTTTTGTTTTTGAATCTATTTCATCGTCTTCTTCTTTCCATATTTCTTTAGCTAAATTGAATGTTGCCCAAGCTTTTGGCCAACCAGCATAGAAAGCAACATGAGTTAATATCTCAGCGATTTCTTCTTTGGTTACTCCATTATTTTTAGCGTTTGTCAGATGATATTTCAAAGAATTATCAGTGATTCCTTGTGACATCAAACTCACCACCGTGATAACGCTTCTTTCTTTGAGTGATAATTTATCATCTCTTGACCACACTTCACCAAATAGTACATCATCATTAAGTTGAGCGAATTTCGGTGCGAAGTTTCCTAAAGCTTCTTTTCCAGCTGTTTGTTTTTTCATCATATCAATCCTCCATTAAGGTCTTTTCAAATTATAGAACTTAAAGTAGACTTTAAGTCAATAACTAATTTTCAAATTGATATTTTTTTTAAAATAAAAACTTGCTAAACTGTTATGTCTAGCAAGTTGGAATGTTTTATTTTACTTCAATATTATTTGGATTTTCAGTTGGCTTTGGTTTTTCTAATGTTGTTTGATCGACTTCGTTTTTGTATGACATCTTTAAGAATATTGGAGTTAAGAAACTTGAAACGAGAATCAATACTAAAGTATAAACCATGAGTTGACTTGATATCAAACCACCATCAACACCTTTTTGAGCACATACAATAACGACTTCAGCTCTTGCCATCATACCAATACCAACTCTTAAACTATCTTTGAAGCTGTATCTTGAAATTAAAGCACCACATCCAGCACCGACAACTTTTCCTAATAATCCGACAACTACCCACAAAAGTCCGAAAATTAAGAAATTGACATCGAAACCTGTCTTTGATGTATACATATTCATAGCAATACAAGCGAAGAAGACAGGTGCAAAGATATTGTCGGCAATGGTTTCTGATCTGTGATCGATATATTTTTCAGTGTTGGTTTCAGCAAGAATCAATCCGATCATATATGCGCCTGTGATATCAGCGATGTTGAAGAATTCAGCTAAATATGACCAGATGAAGCAAACGCCAAGAGCGAGAATTGTGATACGAATATGGTGGGGATATTTGCTTCCCAACCAGTTGAATAATCTCTTTAATAATTTTCCACCTAAGAATGTGATTGCAAAGAAAGCTAACATGAAGACAATGATGAGAATGACGCTGAGTGCTGTTGAATTACTTCCAGTTGCATTCATTATCATTCCTGCAAAGGTTGAAGTATCATTTGTATTAGAACCTGATTTTGCAAGTGATAATATCAAGGAGAGAAGGATGATACCGATGATATCATCTAAGATTGCAGCAGAGACAAGTGACATACCTACTTTGCTATTCAATCTTCCTAATTCTTTTAAAGTTGCGACAGTGATTGAAACGCTAGTAGCAGTTAAAACAACACCATAATATATTTCTGTATAGATAGCAGGAACTAGAAGTGTGTTATTGCTATCTCTCATCTCAAGTGATCCTCCGGTGACTTTATCGAAGACAAATGAGAGAATGAATCCGAATAACATAGGAACGATAACACCTAAGGAAGTTATGATTACCGATTGTACTCCGACAGCTTTTACTTTCTTGACATCTGTTCCAAGACCTGCTGAGAACATGATGAGAATAACGCCGATTTTTGCAAAGATATCAAGTCCTGAGAGTGTGTAATCAGTGAGAATTGTTTGATTCGGAATAAAGGTGATAAGACCGACAACTAGACCTGAGATTAAAAATCCGATGACTTGTGGTATTTTTAATTTGTGAATTCCAAGTGAGAATAATTTAGCAAGAATCAATATCAAACCTAATGGTAAAAGTATTTGATATGGATGTGTGTCACTTGCAAAGATAGTGTTAAAACTAGACATATTAAACGACATTGGAAATGCCTCCCGAGGTGTTATTTTAGACCTAAAAAAAAGCGATGAATTGTTTTTAAACAAGAAATCGCTTCCAATAACAATAATTTTATAATTAATAGTCACATGTAAAGATAAAAACTAAATGTTTTTATTTTCTCTATTGATAAAATCTCTCAATTTATCATTGAGCTTTGGATAGATATTTTTGATAAACCATGCTTCATTAGAAAGAGTGTAGATATCATCAAAATCAAACCATCCTAAGTTTTTATTTTCATCTTCTTTGATCTTCAATATTTCTTTATCGTTTGCTTCTAATAGATAGGTGACATTGAGGTGAATATGGCTTGAAACGTAAACTCCTTTTTTGATATGTCCTTCGACACAAAGAGATTCTAGCGAAAAGATATTTCCATCATCTAATGGTTTTATATTTATTAATCCACTTTCTTCTTTTGCTTCTTTGATAGCTACATTTAATAAGTCTTCATCGCCATCGGCATGGCCGCCAAGCCATGTCCAAGAATTGTAGATATTGTGATAGCAAAGAAGTATTTTATTTCTCTCTTCATTGATAATCCAAGAACTAGCTGTTAAATGAACTAACTTATTATCTCTTGTGAAGATATTATTTTCATTCGATAGACATGAGATAAATAGTTCTTTATCTTTTTCTTCTTGTTCATTATATGGAGTGTATTTTAATATTTTGTCTATGAGTTTCATTTTAAAATGGCGATGACCTTTTCTTGTCTTCCGGCAACCATATGGGGTTTATAATTTGAATCGATATAGATATCAGTTTCAACTCTCATACCAAAGTCAGGTGCATAAATTCCTGGTTCAAGGGAGAAAGAAATATGTGGAATTATTTTTCTAGTATCATGAGATTCATAATTATCGATGTTGACACCAGGACCATGAGGTGAAACATCTACTGAAATATTATGACCAGTTCTATGTGTGAAAAATTCACCAAATCCAGCTTTAGTTACGACATCTCTTGAGACATCATCAACTTCCCATCCTTCAACTCTTCTATTCGGTAAGTTATCTTCTAAGAATTTAAAAGCTGAATCGACAGCGTTTCTCAAAATAGAAAATCTTTCTTCAACTACTTTAGGAATTTCTTCTCCGACGTATCCCATCCAGGTGATATCAGCATAGACTGCATTTTTATGATCCATTTTGGCCCACATATCGATTAAGACTACATCGCCTTTATAGATCGGTGAATGGACATTTTCACTCGGCCCATAATGAGGGTTAGATGCGTTTTTACTGACAGCAACAATAGCAGGATCATCATAGACCATTCCTTCTTTATGGAATCTATCACAGATGAATTTTTGAATTCTATATTCGTCACTCTGACCTTTTTCTAAGATATCTTTTTTGATCAATGCAAAAGCTTCATCTTTGATTTTTAATGTTTTCTCACAAGCTAAAAGTTGTAAATTATATGCTTCTTCATCATAGGTGGCTGAGAATTCTTCTAAGATATCTCCACTTGAATAAATATTGATACCAAGGTTTTTAATGAATTCAACAGACCCGTAATCTGCTAATGAAACTCTTGGAAGTAGTCCATCATTTGAAATGTCCATGATAACATTTTTATAGGATTTAAAACATTCTTTTTCAAGTTCTAACATTTCATTCCATGTTTTATAAATTTTTAAATCAAATACTGAATTTGTTCCTTCATCATTCAGGAATACTGTATCGATTAAATGAGTGATTAGATATGGTTTTCCATTCTTAGGAAAGACCATAAATATTTTTCTTGTGAGCATTTTCTCACCTAGAAAAGATACTAGTGTTTTATTTTTGTTTTCATAATCGACTAAGATCCATGCATCCTTATTTTCTTCTTTTAAATAATTTTGAATTTTATCAATACGATTCATACGTTTTAATCCTCTTTATAATTTCTAATAAATTCAATGACATCCTTTGAAAGGCAAACATCTATATTCAATTTCTTCAATTCTAAATAATCAGATAGTTCCATCGGAGAAAAGGTTATATACATTTTTGATTTTTCATTTCTTCTATTTGGAAGAATTGAATCATATTTCTTTAAAAAGTTTTTAATCTCTTTTTTCTCTTTAAATGGCTTTTCATAAATTGTGGTGAAGTTATCTTGACTATAGGCGTCTAAAAGTGATGTGAAAGTAACCTTGTCATATGAGCAATTTTTATCATCGATATTCAAACCATGTTTATTTGTGAAATATTTTATATCACCATTGATGATATCATCTCTCAATTTTAGATTTGAAACCAGTCTTATATTTGAAGAGATTGCTTTTTTTGGAAGCACACCTTTTTTATCGATATTAGATATTGGTTCTTTGATAAAGTTATCAAAACTCCCATATTGTGTTAATATTTCTTCTTTTTCTTTTTCATAAATTTTAAAGGTGTTTATACAATCACCTAAGGCACGATGGTAACCATAATCATTTTCTATCTCATAATAATCGACTAAATCTTTTAATCGATGGTGTTTTAAATTTGGAATGAGTATCAAAGAAAGCTGAAGGGTATCTGTATAAGAATATTCTTTTGAAATATTCAATTTATCTAAGGCGTGATATAAGAAATCTAAATCAAACCCGACATTTTGACCGATGATTAAATTATCATCAATGAAGTTTAAAAAATCAGTGATGATATCTTCAATCATTTGTTCTTCTTTTACCATTTGATTATCAATTCCTGTCAAATAAGTGATGAATTGGCTTATTTGATTCTTAGGTTTTATCAATTTAGAAAATTCATCTATAATTTTGCCATCTTTTATTTTGACAGCACCAATTTCAATGATTTCATCATTTTCTGGATCTAATCCAGTAGTTTCAAAATCTAAAGAAATATATGATGAAGGAAAAATATAACTCGAATTTTTTAAATATTTTTTAGTACGTTTAAGAGTGTTCATACGATTTATTTTAAACATTTAACATTTAAAAATAAAGAATTGACAAAATGAATAATGCTATAAACCTTAAGGATAACTATATCAGTTATAGACACATATCATTCAGAAAAATATTTTATATAAGAAAAATTAATATTTGATTTTCTTTATAATTTTGACAAATTAAAAATGATAAAAACGCTTTGTTATAATAGTAATTCTTTCTCTTTGAATAGCTATCACAAAATTCCAAATTATTAATCAAATTTAAGTTTTATAAATTGAATTTTCTATGATCAACTACATAATTTTTTTGACGTAGGTTTATTGCTAACTGTTGTTTTTATCCTAAATTTTTATAAACATATATACACAGTATCAATTTAGAAATCCAATTGTTTAAAATTCTTCAATCAATGATGTGATATCTTTATTAGTTAATTTATAGAAAGACAGAATTTGTTTTTTTAATTTGTAAGAGGACATAGTTGAACAATAGTACCATTTAAATTATCTAAATTTATCTTTCCCATTTCGTTTATTATTGTTTTGAGTATATGTTTTAACAAAATCTTCTAAGCTTCATCAAAGACCTGATAATTTCCTTTTTCAACTTTCTTTCCTAGGATCTTTTTTGCAGTTGTTTCTAATTTATCTAACTTGCATATTGTTGATCAATTTGATTTTGTTTGATCATAATAAAGATACATATGAAGTGGTTCTCTCTTCAAACCTTTAAAATGAACGCCATGAATAATAGAACCATAAACCCTATTCTTAGATTTCCTAATTATTGATTTGAGATATTGAAAAACAAAAGAAAGAAATTCTACCTCATAATTTTCAAAATATCAATATGAAATTTTTATAAAAAGAACTAATAAAATAACATTTAAATTTTTAATGTATTTCTATTATAGCTATATCATTATATTTAAGTAGCCTAAAATTTATATATTAGTTTATAAACCCAAAATAATTTTAAATTTTAATTATTTATTTAAAAAATATAACAAATTAACTTACAAAATTGACACAAAGATGGAACAATAATGACACAATATTGAAGTCTTCTTATTTGTTTATGTATGTTATAATACTTGTGCACTTAATTTATAGGTGTAGAAACCGTTTTAAGGATTGCCCCCTGCTTGGATTCTTATCGTTTATAAGAATTTGAGAAAGGAGGTGATGATATGGATAGTTTAAAAGAAATTTTAATACTTCTTATTGTCCTTTCGTTTTTGGTTTTATTAATTCGAAAATAAGAAAATAAAAATTGCCGCCATTGAGGCGGCACCCATTACGATAAGCAATCCGTATACTGGTTATCGCAAGTAACTAGTTAGGGAGGGTAATCCCTAAAACGGATTTCTTGCATTTATTTTAATCAATAATTTTGATTAATTCAAGAGATAAAAGGCTATTTGTGTTGTTATTTCGTTATTTTGTCCCCAGCAATAACTATGTTATTTTGTCGAGTACGATTTTCATCGAAGGAAAATAATACGTGAAACACGATAAAAAGTATTTGATTTCCATTTTAGTAAAGCGAGTAATTGTGGATGTTCAGAGAAGCAGATGAGACGAAAAGTAAAAAAAGGCTAGTTTTCACTAAAGCACAAAAACACTGGAAAGATATTTAAATTGAAAACAAGCGATTCTATTTGAGAAGAAGTTATTTAAGAGTATTTGAATACTTACTATAATTTCAATTTCACTCACTTCTTTGAGTGCATACATGCTAAAATGACTTTGCATTATCAATATTTTTTCAAATTTTCATCTATGTTATTCTCATATATTGTTGATGTGTAAAATTTTAGGCTTTTTATTGGTTCTTGCTTTTGAAGATTTAGGTTTTAAAAATTTCTATTATATTTAAATATAATAGGCGTTTAGTTGAAATCGGTTTCATAAAAAATAAAATTTACTTTTGTATGCTTATCATTTAAAATTGACTTGTCGTTAAAGCGATATTCGTATAATTACCCAGATTGGTGGGAAGTCTCTACGCTGTGGCCCGGAAGCCAGCACTACGAATAAATCATTTTCTATTCTTTTTCTATTAAATTAAAAAGATTTATTTAATTTTTGAGATTTATCTCCTTTGAGGGTATTGAACATTGCTTTGATGCAATACCTTTAAAGGAGAATTTTTAAAATGAAAAAAGGTTTCAAAAGTCTTGCCGTTTTAGGATTACTTTCTGTTCTTGCTTCTTGTGGTACAAATACTAACTCAACTTCTAGTACAAATGGTGATAGTTCTTCTACATCAAAGATTAAGGTTGGTCTTATTACATTACATGATGAACATTCTACTTACGACAATAACTTCATTGAGGCCTTCAAAGCAGCTGCTGAAAAAATGGGTGTTGATACTGACATTAGAACTGGTGTTGCTGAAACAACTGATGCTTATGATAAAGCTGCTGAATTAGCTGATAGTGGTTGCAAATTTATCTTTGCAGATTCTTTCGGTCATGAAGCTCATATTTTAAAAGCTGCAAAAGAATTCAAAGATGTCCAATTCTCCCATGCAACTGGTACTACTGCTCATACTTCTAATGTTTCTAATTTCCACAATGCCTTTGCATCTATCTATGAAGGTAGATATTTAGCTGGTGTTGCTGCTGGCTTAAAACTTCAAGCTATGAATACTACTAATCATAAAATCGGTTATGTTGGTGCTTTCGAATATGCTGAAGTTATCTCTGGCTATACTTCTTTCTATCTTGGTGTTAAATCAATTGTTTCTGATGTCACGATGGATGTCAAGTTCACCGGTTCTTGGTATGATGAAACAAAGGAAAGTGAAACTGCTCAATCTTTAATTGAAGGTGGTTGTGTTTTAATTTCTCAACACGCTGATAGTTATGGTGCACCTAATATGTGTGAAGCTAAGAATGTTCCAAATGTCACATATAATGGATCTACTGAATCTCATTGTCCAAAGACTTATTTGATTTCTTCTAAAGTCAATTGGGAACCATATTTTGAATATGCATTCGGACAAGTCAAAGCTGGTAAAGCTATTGATACTGATTACACCGGTACTTTAGGTAACACTTTATATGATGGTTCTGTCGCTATGTCAAAACCAGGTGAACAAGCTGCTGTTAGTGGTACTGAAGATAAGCTCAATGAAGTTGCCGCTAAATTGAGAGATGGCACTTTAAAAGTTTTCGATACTTCTAAATTCACTGTTTCTGGTGATAATGTTACAAATAATACCAAAGTTGATGAAAATAATCATGTCACTTCTTATATGGCAGATGTCGATACTGATGAAGCTTTCACTGGTGATACTCAAGTTATCAAGACTAAAGATGGTGTCACATATTTTGCTGAAAGTGAAATGCGTTCTGCTCCATACTTCGATTTGAAAATCGATGGTATCAATCTTTTAAAATAGTTTTAATTTATTTAAAATCTAATACCCAGGAGAGAGAATTTCTCTCTTGGGTTTTGCTGTTCTAAGGAGTAAAAAATGCAAAATAAAGAAATCGCAGTAAAATTCGAAAATATTTCGAAAACATTCGGAACTATCAACGCTAATTCTAATGTTAATTTAGAAGTTTATAAAGGAGAAATCCTTTCACTTCTTGGAGAAAATGGAAGCGGTAAAACTACCTTGATGAATATGCTTGCAGGAATCTATTATCCAGATTGTGGAAACATATATATCGAAGGTAAACCTGTCGTTATCAAATCACCTATCGATGCTTATAAATATAAAATTGGTATGATTCACCAACATTTTAAACTCGTCGATGTTTTCAATTCTATTGAAAATATTGTTTTAGGAATCAAGCCAAATGGAAATTTTATAACCCGTTTTTTTAAGAAAAATGATGGTGATTCACAACTATATAAAAAGAGAGTTGCTAAAAAGATAGTCACTGAAATCATCAATAAATATGATTTTAAACTTGATTTGAATAAGAAAGTTTTCGATATGTCTGTCTCTGAAAAACAGACATTAGAAATCATCAAAGCCTTATATAGAGGTGCTGACTTATTGATCCTTGATGAACCTACTGCAGTTTTAACTCCTATTGAAATTCAACATCTTTTCAAAGTTTTGAGAAATATGAAAGAAGATGGTAAATCAATCATCATCATCACTCATAAATTGAATGAAGTCATGGAAATTTCTGATAGAGTAGCCGTTTTAAGAAAAGGTGAATCTATCGGTTCTGTCTTGACAAGTGAAACTAGTGAAGAAGCCTTGACTGAGATGATGGTCGGTAAAAAAGTAGAACTCAATATCAATCGTAGTGAACCTGTCAATTCTCAAGATAGACTTATCATCAATAATTTAAATTGTAAAAATGCTGACGGAGTATCAGTGCTTAGCAATGTCAGTTTCACAGCTAGAAGCGGTGAAATTCTTGGAATCGCTGGTATTTCTGGCTCTGGTCAAAGAGAGATATTGGAATCAATTGCTGGTCTTGTCAAAGATGACAGCGGTGAAATTACCTATATCAATCCTGATAATGGTCAAAAGATCAATTTGAAAGATAGAACACCAGCTCAGATTCGTGAATTAGGTGTCAGACTCTCATTTGTTCCTGAAGATAGACTTGGTATGGGTCTTGTTGGAAATATGGATTTAGTTGACAATATGATGTTACGTTCTTATAGAAGAGGTAAACTCATCTTTGTTGATAGAAATAAGCCGACTGTCTTAGCAAATGATGTTGTCAATGAATTAGAGGTAAAAACTCCCTCCATTGCAACTCCAGTTAGAAAATTATCTGGTGGTAATGTTCAAAAAGTTCTTGTCGGTAGAGAAATTGCAGCCAGCCCAAAGGTCTTGATGGTTGCCTATCCTGTCCGCGGTCTTGATATCAATTCTTCTTATATGATTTATAATTTATTGGATGAACAAAAAAGAAAAGGAGCTTCTGTCATCTATGTCGGTGAGGATTTGGATGTTTTGATAGCTCTTTGTGATCGCATTGTCGTTGTAGGTGGTGGTCAAGTAAGAGGTATTGTCGATGCTAGACATACCGATAAAAATGAAATAGGTCGTTTGATGACTGATGAAAAAAGTGAGGTGAAAAATAATGCCTGAGACAAAAGTTAGAAAGAAAAGACAACCGCTATTTCATGTCATTAAAAGACCGAATATCGCTTGGTATCATTCATGGCTTATAAGAATCGGATCTGTCATCTTCGCTTTAGCTGTTGCTTGTTTATTACTTTATATTTTTGCCAAAGCAAATCCGATTACTGTCATTACTGAGTTATATAAGGGGTGTTTTGGTACTAAGAGAAGAATTTGGGTCACATTTAAAAACTTAGCCTTATTGTTGATAACTGGTTTAGCATTGATACCTGCTTTCAGAATGAAGTTCTGGAATCTCGGTGGAAATGGTCAGATCTTGATCGGTGGCTTAGCAAGTATTATGTGTATGTACTATCTTGGTAATGCTGGAGTTCCTGATTGGGCTATCGTTATCGTTTCTATCTTTGCAAGTATTATCGCAGGTGCTATTTGGGCGGTTATTCCTGCTATATTCAAAGCCTTCTTCAACACTAATGAATCCTTATTCACTTTGATGTTAAATTATGTCGCTGCTGGTTTGGTCTCTGCCTTTATCGCCTTTGTTGTCACTAGTGGTTCTGGTGTTTTAAACCCATTAGATAAAGGACAACTTCCAAAAATATACAATGTAAATTTACTTCCTATCTTAGTCGCCTTTGTCATATTGATCATCGTATTTGTCTATCTTCGTTTCGGAAAACACGGATATGAATTGCAAGTAGTCGGTGAATCTCCAAATACTGCAAGATATATCGGAATCAATGTTAAAAAAGTCATTATCAGAACTTTATGTTTGAGCGGTGCTCTTTGTGGTGTTGTCGGACTTCTCATCACTGCAGGAATTGATTACACCATCAATGTTGACAGTGCTAAGAATATGGGATTCACAGCTATCATGGTTGCTTGGCTTGCTAAATTCAATCCTTTCACCATGGTTGTTACTTCATTCATGATCACCTTCATCTCCACTGGTATGTCTCAAGTTCAATCCACATTAAAAATCACTAATGATTCTGTAACTTCAATCATCACTGGTCTCATTTATTTCTTCATCATCGCTAGTGAATTCTTCACTTCTTATAAGATTGTATTGAGTAATCATAAACCGAAGAATAGAGATGGAAAACCTAGTACTTTCATCAGAACTTTGACTGATGGACTTGTCATGATCAATCCATTTAAAAAGAAAGCTGAAGTTGAAAATGGAGGAAATAAATAATGTTACCAATTGATACCATTTTAGCAAGTGCTGTTGCAATTGCTGCAATATTTCTCTATGGTTGTACTGGTGAAACTATTATGGAAAAATGCGGACACTTAAATCTCGGTATTCCAGGTGTCATGTGTCTTGGTGCCTTCGGAGGTAGCTTCGGTGTTTCTCTAGTTATGAAGATGTATTCTTCTAATCCAGATAACGCAAGTTATTTCCTTCTCATCTTAGTCGGTATTCTTATGTCCGTTGTTTTTTCTCTTCTTGGCGGATTCATTTACGCTATCTTGACTGTCAATTTAAAATGTAATCAAAATGTCACAGGATTAGCTCTTACAATCTTCGGCGCTGGTTTTGCAGATTACTTCATGACATTGATTGATACTTCAAAATTTGCTGCTGCTTCTCGTATTATCAAATCATCTATGCCATTTGCTTCTAATTTAGGAGCTTTTGGTGAAATAGTCTTGGGACAGACATTATTAGTCTATCTTGCTATAATTATTGCAATCATCTCTTGGGTTGTTTTGAAGAAAACTAGAATCGGTTTGAATTTGAGAGCTATCGGTGAAAATCCAGCTACTGCTGATGCTGCTGGTATCAATGTCTCTAAATATAAATACGGTTCTATCTTAGTCGGCTCTGTCATCGCTGGATTTGGTGGCTTATATTACATTATGGATCACAATAGAGGTTCTTGGAATAATTCAGCAACCATTCAAACATTTGGTTGGTTAGCTATCGCTCTTGTCATCTTCTCAATTTGGAATCCGCTCATTGCGATTGTTGGAAGTATCTTATTCGGTTTTTTATACATTCTTCCTAACTATATCAATGCTTCTGTTTTCCAAGGTAAATTGTTGGATTTGATCCCTTATGTTGTCACTATTGTTGTTTTGATTTTAACTAGTGTCTTTGGAAAACGAAGCGTTCAACCACCATCATTCCTTGGAAATTCATACTTTAGAGAAGATAGATAATTTATCAATTAACAAAAAAAGTCTTTCATATTAGAAAGGCTTTTTTAGACTTGAAAATTTATAAACAATTTATTAAGCGAATAAGGTGTGGACTCTTATTTATCATTTTCCTTCAATATTGATGCTAAGCCTCCAAGGGCAGTTTCTTTATACGCATCTAAAAGAGCATCACCTGTCAATTTCATCGCACTTACTACATCATCAAAGGAGACTTGGTTCATCTTTATTGGAGCTATATATTTAGCGTATAAATATGAATCATGAGCACGAAGTGCTCCAACACCATTTCTTTCAATACATGGGATTATCACATAACCATCGACTGGATCACAGCTCAGTCCTAAAAAATGTTCCATCGCTAATTCAGCCGCATATTCCATTTGATATAAAGATAATGAATCGATATAGCAAAGACAGGCTGCTGTCATACTTGTTGCTGTTCCTACTTCTGCTTGACATCCACCGATAGCACCTGCTATTGAGGCGTTTTGTTTGACAATATTTCCGAATAATCCAGCTACATATAAGGAGTCTCTTAGTCTTTCTTTAGATACTCCTTTTATTTTATATTCATAATACAAAATTGCAGGTAAAATACCGCTAGCACCACAAGTAGGGGCAGTTACTAATTCTTCATGACAAGCATTACCTTCAGCAACGCTATAACTGAAAGCAGTTATCAACAATTTATTTTTTTGTTCAGCATCTAAGATATCACAGGCTTTTTTATAAATATCGCCAGCTACTCTTTCAATATGCAATCTTGGATTATGATTACTTGGAATAAATCCTTTAGAATTCAAACCTCTTTCGACAGCATTGAACATGATATTCAAGCAGTTCATCAAGTATTCATCAATATCTTCGTTTTCATATAAAAGACAGAATTCTTTGATATCTTTTATATTTCTCTTTTTCATGAACGTTTTGATTTCATTGAAATTGCGATAGGGGTAAATATCGTATTCGTTGACACTTTCATCATCTTTAGAATAGATTTCTCCACCTCCTAAAGAATCATATGTTTTAGATATCAATAGCTTTCCTTCTTTAAAGGCTTCTAATTTCATCTCATTTGGATGAGAAGGCTTTGTTTTAGTATCAAAGATGAAATCTATTTTGATATCATCAAAAGCATCTTGGATTACATCATTAGTTCCATGTCCTACTCCTGTGAGAGCAAAAGAACCATATAAAGTAGCGACAATTTTATCGTACTTAAAATCATTCAATAACTTTTTAAAAGATAGGGCTGCATTATATGGAGCGATAGTATGACTTGAAGAAGGACCTTTTCCAATTCTGAATAGATGTTTTAATGATTTCATTTTCTTACCTCTAGTTGTAAAAAACTTATGAAATTAAATATCTTTAAAAGTATAAACCTAATTTTTAAAATTTGTACTAAAAGATAAAAAATAAAGAAAGAATGTAGTTTGAATGACTTTTCTATGGAGTTTTTAAGCATTAGTTTTACAGAATAATTTTCAAAATTGCGATAAAAAGCCGGGTTTTAGAAT
>CAVJWL010000022.1:0-28539 GCA_963653505.1 uncultured Prevotellaceae bacterium | reverse complement strand
AAAAGATCTAATAAAATCAGGATAAACAGTGTTTCTCATATGTATAATATATCATATACTATACAAATATGCAACCAAAAAAAGACAACCGCGATAGAATCGGTATAAACCTTTCTTGCGATTGCCCTAATGAATTATTTTACAAACATTTAAAAATATCTCATTTAAATAACAAAATTAATAAAATTCTTCTTTTCATTCCTCAACGATTTGAATATAATCTTTTGGATTTAAGGAGATATTTAAGAATGAAAAAAATATTTATTTTATTATCATCGATTCCGCTATTTTTAACATCGTGTTCAGAAACAACAACAAACAGTAAATTTAGAATCTACAAAGATGAACGATATGAATTTAAAACATTGACTGAAAGCAAGGATTCTACTAAAGAAATTTACTATTTAGTTCTCAATGCCAAAAATGATTCCGATGATACAGTCACCCTCAATAAAACTGATTTCAAGTTGAAATTTTCTGAAAAGACCTATGACTGCTTATATTTTGTCAACACTTATAGGTCTGGTGCTACTTCTATAAATGGTGTGATGACAACATACAATTATGTCGAGACTAAATCTGATACTAACGATATCAAGAAAGCAGTCGCTAATGAAAATGGTACAACTTCAATGCAAAATGTCTACGTCGCATTTGATACCAAACCAGATTCTTCAACTTCATATCAAGTTCTTTATAAAGACACTGTTTTAAAAACAATTTTAGATAAATGATTTAAAAAATCTCTTCCAACAACTCAGCGGAAGAGATTTTATTTTGTTTAGATATTTTCTAATAAAGCAGCGAAGGAATCGCTCTTTAAAGAAGCACCACCGACTAATGCTCCATCAACATCTGGTTGAGAGAGATAGCCGTGGATATTTTCTGGCTTGACAGATCCACCGTATAAGATGAGAATCTTTTGAGCGGCAACCTTACCATACATTTCGCAAACAATTTCACGAATGAAGGCACAGATATCTTGAGCGATAGCATCAGAGGCATTCTTACCAGTTCCGATACTCCAAACTGGTTCATAAGCGATGACAACGCTTGAAATTTCGTCTTTACCGAGATTCATAAGTCCGACTTCTACTTGAGCGCGGATGACATCTTTAGTGAGACCTTGATCATATTCTTTGGCAGATTCGCCGACACAATAGATGGAATGCATACCATTTTTTGCAAGAGCACGAATCTTTCTATTGCAATCTAAATCTGTTTCACCTTCATATTGTCTCTTTTCAGAGTGACCGATGATAGACCATTCAACACCGATTTCTTTGAGCATTGGAATGCTGACTGATGAGGTGAAAGCACCGTGATCTGCATAATGGCAATCCTGAGATGCAACGATAAGACCATGGGCGTGTTTAGAAAGGGTTTGAAGTCCTAAATAAGTAGGAGCAACACCGATTAAAACGCCTTTCTTTCTTGCCTTTTTAATGAGGCCGGCGTTTTTGATATCTTCACAGAAAGCATCAGCTTCTGCGATGGTATGATTCATCTTCCAGTTGCCCATCAAAAACTTTTTACGAGTCATGTTATCAATATATCCTTGTAAAAGTTTGATTACTTATCTTCGATGACATCAATTCCAGGAAGTTTTCCATCGAATTGGATGAGTTCAAGAGAAGCACCACCACCAGTTGAAACGTGGGAGAAAGACTTTTCATATCCGAATTTCTTAGCAGCAGCTGCGCTATCACCACCACCGATGACTGTGAAAGCACCATTCTTAGTTGCTTCAGCACAAGCTTCGCAAACAGCCTTTGTACCTTCTTGGAAGTCTTCATTTTCAAAGACACCCATTGGGCCATTCCAGAAGATAGTCTTAGCCTTTAAGATTTCCTTAGTATAGAATTCTCTAGTTAAAGGACCAACATCGATACCTTCATATCCAGCTGGGAAATCAGTTTCATTGTTGTCGATATATTTGATATCTTCAACTTTCTTTTCTGGATTTTCAAAATCATATCCCTTAGCAACGATAGAATCTAAGGAAAGTTTGATTTTGCCAGTATCGAAGCATTCTCTGGCATATTCAAGTTGGTCATCTTCACAGAGAGAATTTGCGACATCGATATGGAAAACAGCCTTTTTGAAGGTATAACCCATACCACCACCGATGAGAATCATATCGCACTTCTTTAAAAGAGAATCGATAACTTCAATCTTAGAGGAAACTTTAGCACCACCTAAGATAGCGATATATGGACGTTGATCATCTTTTGGTTCAACACAACGACCAAGAGCATTGATTTCCTTTTCCATCAAGAAACCGACAGCAGTTTCTTTGCCATCTTTCTTCATTTCATCAGGAATTCCATAAGTCGATGCATGGGCTCTGTGAGCAGAACCAAAGGCATCCATAACGAAGCAATCACCTAAAGATGCCCATTCTTTTGCAAGAGCTGGATCATTCTTTTCTTCGCCTGCTTCATAACGAGTATTTTGCATGACAAGGACATCGCCTTCTTTTAAGCTAGCAACAGCGGCTTTTAATCCTTCACCATGAGTATCTTTGCAGAAAGAGACATTGACATGCTTTCCTAAGGCTTCATCAAGATATTTGTTGAGAGTAGAAACGACGATAGAAAGGTCGTTCTTCTTCATTTGCTTATCGATATCTTCTTGAGTCGCTTCACCTTTCTTGAGTTTCTTCCAGGCAACTTTGCCTAAATGAGACATCAAGACAACCTTTGCATTCTTCTTGAGAAGTTCAGCGATAGTTGGGATAGCACCTACAATACGATTGTCATCAGAGATGACTTCACCTTTATGTGGAACATTGAAATCTACACGAACAAGGACTGTTTTACCAGTAACAGCAATATCCAAAACAGTTTTTTTCATAGTGTTTTCTCCTTTTTTGATAAAAGAAAACGCCCATTTCTGGGCGCTTTCCGTTTAAAGTTACGAAATGAGCTACCCTAATTTCTAAATGAGATTAGGCAAGTTCAGCAAAATACTTGATGGTACGAACCATTTGAGAAGTATAAGAATTCTCATTATCATACCAAGAGACGACTTGAACTTGGAAGAGACCATCACTGATCTTTGTGACCATGGTTTGAGTGGCATCGAAGAGTGAGCCATACTTCATACCGATGACATCAGAAGAAACGATTTGATCTTCATTATAGCCGAAAGAAGCACTTGCTTGAGCCTTCATAGCGGCATTGATTGCATCTTTTGTAACATCTTCACCCTTGACAACAGCGACAAGGATAGTTGTGGAACCAGTTGTAACAGGGACTCTTTGAGCAGAACCGATGAGCTTACCATTGAGTTCTGGGATGACAAGACCGATAGCCTTAGCAGCACCAGTACTATTTGGAACGATGTTAGCAGCACCAGCTCTAGCACGTCTTAAATCACCTTTTCTTTGTGGACCATCAAGAATCATTTGATCACCAGTGTAGGCGTGAACAGTGGTCATGATACCAGATTGAATTGGGAATGCATCATTTAATGCCTTAGCCATTGGAGCTAAGCAATTAGTTGTACAAGAAGCAGCAGAGATAACCTTATCATCTGTTGTGAGAGTCTTTTCATTGACAGAATAGACGATTGTCTTTAAATCGTTTCCTGCTGGAGCAGAGATGACGACTTTCTTAGCACCTGCTTCAACGTGGGCCATAGCCTTATCTTTAGAAGTATAGAAACCAGTGCATTCTAAAACGACATCAACACCGAGTTCTCCCCATGGAAGAAGATTTGCCTTTGGTTGGGCATAGATGGTGATTTCCTTGCCATCGACAGTGATGGAACCTGGAACTTTGACAGTCTTACCATCTTCTTCGAAGACTGGTTCTTTAGAAGTGACTGTGTGCTTTGCTTCACCGATATGACCAGCATATCCGCCTTGAGCAGTATCATATTTTAATAAATTTGCCAACATCTTTGGACTTGTGAGATCATTGATTGCAACAACTTCATATCCTTCAGCACCGAACATTTGTCTAAATGCTAAACGACCAATACGACCGAAACCGTTAATAGCTACTTTAACTGACATTTTAAATGTCCTCCTATCGAAATCAATTATACTCTATTTGTTAAAAAATTAAAGTTTTTTTTAATTTTTTTGCATAAAAAGGGCTTACAACTAGCACTTTGCTCAGTGGCCATTCAATAATGCATTCAAAAATGAATAAATGTGCAAAAATCAATCATAAATTTAAACGACATTTTTATTATTTTTTGCTCAAAATGAATAGTTTTTACAAAATTTTATCAATTTTCAGCAATTATTATAATTTTGTATAAAAACAAAACACGCAAGAAATATCTTCATCTCGCGTGTTTTATTCACTTTCTTTGTTATTTTGATTTGATTCATCTCTCAGCTTTTTAGCTTCTTCTCTGATAGCAGTAAGGATGTGGACAACACCTGATTTTGTGATCGGAATCTTATGATTTTCACTGACTTCTTCAGCGATTTCTCGATAGTTGAAATCATTGTGTTCCAATCTGACACTGATGACTGCTTGTTCTTTTTCGCTGAATAATTTCAACGGTTTTACTTTTAAAACAAGCTTGACATCTTCGATATCTTTCTCCGCTGTTGAGAGTGTCTTCATATAATTAGCAGCAACACAGATTTCGGCTCTATTTTCATCACTGGTATCCGCTTTTTCAACTCTGGCATTTTCATAATCGAGCATCGAATTAAGGGCTCCGATGAAATGTAAAAATACAGATATTTGATTTGCTTTCTTCAAATATAAAACATGTCTTTCTCTTCTTTTAATATATTTGAAATCCATGGTATTTTCATTTTTAAAAGAGGTGAGTTTCCTTTTTACAGCTAGAGCATCACTTTTATCAGTGAACGCCATCTCTAAAAAATAGGAAGTTTTACCCATCTTAGGATTATTGATACTTCCAGTAGCAAGAAAACATCCAGTGACAAAGGCTGGGAAATATTTTTTATGAAGTCCATTTTTAGGAAGAACTCTTGAAAAACCAGAATCGGTGAAGATCTCTAAATCTTCCATGACATCATAGAGTCTTTTATCGCTGACTTCGACAAGATAGACAAGTTTTTTACCAAATCTGGTTTTCTTCTCATAGTTGAATGTCGGTTTTAAATCATAGACTTCTTTCAAAGCAGAATAGATGAGTTTTGCAATCGTTGCCATTTCAGTGTGGACTGTCAAAGAAGGATTTGAACCAATGGAAAAACTACCGCCATTGCGGATGAATCCTGAAAGAAGATATTTCAATTCTTCTTTGGTAAATGTTTCAGTCGCAGCTTCATTCTTGACCTGCTTTGCAAAATTTAACTGTTCAGCCATACCTATATTATATATTATTCAAATAATCTTCGTGAATCGCACTTGCAGCGATAGCACCATCATTACATGCTGTCACAACTTGACGTAGTGTCTTATCTTTACAATCACCAACTGCATATAAATTTTTAATATTTGTCATCATCTTATCATCAGTTTTGATAAATCCACCATTCATATCTAAATTTGGAATATTAATGAAACCATTGTCAGGCATTTCACCAACATATAAGAATAGTGCTGAGATAGATAATTCTTTAACTTCACCATTCTCTTTGTTTTTGATAATCAATTTTTCAATGGAAGTATTGCCACTGGCTGATACTATTTCATAAGGAGAGAGGATTGTAGCATTAGAAAATGATTTTAAACGATCAACAGCTATTTTAGTTGCACGAAATTCATTTCTTCTAGCGATAAGGGTGACAGAAGAACATATTGTAGCTAGATAACATGCTTCTTCAAAAGCTGAATTACCAGCACCAACTATAGCGACATCTTTTCCTTTATATAAAGGGCCATCACATATCGCACATTCAGATATTCCACGTCTATTGAAGGTTTTTTCTCCATCAATTTTAAATGGTCTATTAATAAGTCCGTTTGCGATGATGACATATTTAAAATCTCTTTCTTCTTTTCCGTATTTTAAATGAAAAGAAGAATCATCATTCAAAGAGACTTCTTTAACTTCCTTATATATAGGTTTGATACCAAAAGAAGTAATTTGATCTTCAAATATCATTCCTAATTTTGGTCCAGCTATCTTATTGACACCTGCATAATTCTCAATCAACTCGGTCTTATTGACTTTTCCACCGACTAATTCTTTTTCAAAACAAACAGGATTTAAACCGTATCTTTTTAAATAGATACTAGCTGAGACTCCGCTAGGACCAAGTCCGATGATAGCGACATCTTTATTTTCCATCTTTTTTATTCTCCTCGTTTTTCAAGGTTTCTTCTTTGGCTTTCAATTTTGAAAAATCTAAAGAAGTATCCATACTTGAAGAATTTCCATCTGATAAATTAGCTTTGGTAACTACTGGTTCAATGCGTTTAAATTTGATGATTCCCTTATCTAAAAGATGAGTCAAAACATGATTGACGATGATTGCTAAAACACCAAATCCGATGAAGATAAAAGCCATGATCAAAGACTTCTCAGAACCTCTTGATAAATCATAAACACCATTTGAAGGATTAGATTCAACACCCATAATAAAGGATGGATTTCTCAAAGGTTCCATGCACATTCTGACAAAACCATAAGCGATGAAATAAGCGAATGTTGCATCACCATCACGATATTTTTTCCCCATGAATGTAGGAAGAGCATGAGCGATGATGAAATAGAAAAGAAGATTGATGATCGATTCGATTAAAAATAATGGAACTGCAATCGCACCTTCTGGGATTGAAACCCCACTCCACATAGTACTAGCCTCTGGTAATGAGTTCATATTATTGGTGATAAATGAAGGTAAAAAGTCCCAGTTAGATGCTAAAACATTATGTCCGAAGACTTCTTGATTGAAGAAATTACCCCATCTACCAACGGCTTGTCCAATCAAGATTGTTGGAACAGCAAAATCAGTAGCTTTCAATAATGGAGTCCCTTTTCTTCTGAACAAAACAACTAAACATCCTGCAATGACGCCAAAAATTGCACCACCTTGAATAGCAAGACCACCTGATCTTATATCAAGCATATTCAAGAAACCTTTTCCAGCAAATTCTTGTTGATAAGAAGCAATTACATACCACACTCTAGCACCGATGATACCAGAAGGGAAAGCGATCATAAATACTGTGTCAAAGAAATGATAATCATAGCCATCTTTATGAGCTCTGATATCCGAAACAACAAGGCATAAAATAGCACCTAAAACAATGATGATTCCATAAAAACGAATCACAGGGCTAGAGCTTGAAATTGGAAATCCTTGTGGATATCTACCTAAGATTATATTCATATTTATTTTTCTTTCGTTTCGATATATGAAGTGCCATCACTAGTCGGTCTTACTACTGTGGTCTCTTCATTCTCGCTGGCTTTTTTGATGACTTTCACTGAAGATTCGGATTTAACTTCATCATTTTTCTTTGCAGTATTTTGACGTTTCGGTTCATTCTGTTGTAATAACAACTGTTCTTCTCTTTTTTGAATCATTCTTCTTTCTTGAATTTCAGAAAGACGTTTTTGGAACTCATAACCAGTATCATAACCAGAATCTTTGAGCTTGTAATTAGTAACAGCAGCTTCAACGATTTCAGCCATTGAACGAGCAGCAGAAACAGGAAGCTTAATAAGTGGAACACTCTCACCTAAAATCTCATAACGATCGGTTTTAAGACCAACGCGTTCAAGTGGCTCATTAGGATTAAAACCGACTAAGGAAATGACAAGTTTGATATGTCCTTTATCGGATAATGAATTGATACCAAACATTCTTGCTACATCAATGATACCGATACCTCTGACTTCCATCATTCCTTTGATCGATTCAGGACATGAACCTATAAGTTTTCCTCTGACAGCTGCGATATTGACTCTATCATCAGCTACCAATCTATGTCCTTTCTTGATGAGTTCAAGAGAGATTTCTGATTTACCAATACCAGATTCACCAAGAAGTAAAACACCTGTTCCGTATATTTCAAGAAAACAGGCATGAACAGCTGTCTTTTTAGCAAGGGCCTCACTCAAATAGACATACATACTAGCTTCTAAAGCCGAAGTATCTGCTTGAGATGAAAATAATGGACAATTGAGTTCATGACAAGCTTGAATGAGAGGAATTGGAGCAGGAGTATTCTGAGTGACAATGATACATGGACATTCAGAATTTGCTAGTTTTAAACAATTCTTATAAATGACATCAGGATCACTATCTTTGATGAGTGCCATCTCTTTATTTCCAATCAAAATAATACGATCTTTTTGGTGGAATTGAAAAAGACCTAAGAGCTCGACACCAGGTCTATCAAGTTCCATAACTTTAATTTTTCTTTTTAGAGATTTCATATCTCCACAAACAACACGAAAACCAAAATGATTTGCTAAATCTAAACTAGTGAACATAAAAGCACCGCCTTTTAACAGGTGTATTATATCATAAAAGAAATATATTTCTTTTAAATAACTACCAACTTTAAGCTCAAAAAATGATTTTAAATTGATATGTGAAATCAAAATTCTCAATCATCAAAGTAATTATCTTCAACAAATTCATCAAATAGTGGTAAGGTGATTTTCAATATACCTCTCTCTTTTCCATCGACGAGTCCTTTGTTGATAAGTCTTTTTCTATAGGGATTAAAATGATTGTTATCCATATTGCAAATATTCATAATTTCTTTCACTTCACCATTTTTAGTTTTTATAATAACTTTGATTACAATCTTGTCATTGTTAGATAATCCTTGCCAAATTTTTATATATGAATATTCTTCAAAGTACATCTTATATTCTTTTATCGACTTTTTATAATCGCCTTTATTTTTAAAAGTTAGATATCCAAATGCCTAAAATGCGAATGCATATCCACCTATCAATTTTGACATTGATCTAGCATCATTATCATTCAAAGAGAATACTTCTTGATACTTATCTTTGATAGCATTCATATTCAGTGGTCCTAATTGATTTTAGGTGCTCGATATTAAAATGTTAAACTTTTTTCATCTTGAAGATTTTTAATATTGTCATAAAAACCAGTCATCAATAAAAATATTGGTAAATCATTTCTAACTAAAATTTGAAATGTGCTAGCAAAAATCTTCATATTAGAATCACTTACAACTTCATCAATTGTAATTAAGATTTTATAGTTTTTCTTTTTGAGAAATTCTAATGCATCAATAATAGCAGTTTCAATATCTATTACCTTATTTTCTAAATTATCACCTATTGTAAATACATTAAAAATCGAAAGATTTAAATTCAAATTTTTAATAGTATGGCCTACTAAACTATTCAACTTCGAAAGCAAACTCATTTGCATATCCATCTCAGGATTCAATTCTATCACCAGCCATTTTTTATACTCTTTAAAGTGTTTAGAAATCTCAGTCATCAAAACAGTTTTACCACTGCCTCTAATAGCAGTGATAAGATAAATTTGATTATTTATCGTATCACTTGAAAATGATTCTATAATTTCATTTTTCTCTAAAGGTCTATCAATGTTTAGTTGCGGATTTTTCCAAAATATAAGTGAAAATGGATCATTCATATCATCACCTCCTTTTTTACTTTCTTTTACTATTCTTTACCATTTTGTCATATAAATCTTGACTCATCAAACACAAAAAATGATTTATAATTAAAGCATGAAATCATATTCAATTTATAAATCACCTATCGGGAATTTATTACTGACTAGCGAAAACAATCATTTAATAGGATTGACTTTTATAGATAAAGAAAATCAAGTTAGAAATAATTTAGAAGAAGATATAAATGGTGTCTTAAATAATACTTCCAAATGGTTAAACCAATATTTCTCATCAATAGTTCCAACAAAAAATATTGATATCTTTTTGAATAATTGTACAGATTTTCAAAAGATTGTACTTGAAGAAACTCTGAAAATACCCTATGGAGAAACAATAACTTATAAAGAATTATCAGAAAGAGTAAAAGAAAGAAAACATATCAATAAAATGTCTTGCCAAGCAATTGGTCAAGCACTGAAAAGAAATCCGATTGCAATAATAATCCCATGTCATAGAGTAGTGGGTAAGAAAAATGAATTAACCGGTTATGCTTTCGGATTAGAAAAAAAAGATTTCTTATTAAAATTAGAAAAGGAAACAAAGAGATGAAAAGATGTAAGTGGTGTAATATAAATAATTCATTATATGTGAAATATCATGATGAAGAATGGGGTGTTTTACATCTTGATGATGAAAGATATCTTTTTGAAATGTTAATCCTTGAAGGTTTTCAAGCAGGATTATCATGGGAATGTGTTTTGAATAAAAGAGAAAATTTTAGAAAGTTATTTTCTAATTTCAATCCTAACATCATCGAAAAATATACATCACAAAACATCGATGAATTCATGCAAAATAAAGGTATCATCAGAAATAGAAGAAAAATAGAAGGGATGATAATAAACGCAAAAATTTTTATAGAAATTCAAAAAGAATATAAATTATTTAAAGATTATTTATTATCATTCACAGGTAAAACAATCATATATGAATATGATAAAACAACAAACGAATTATCAGATATGATTTCAAAAGATCTTAAAAAACGAGGTATGAAATTTGTAGGTACAACAATAATATATGCTTATTTACAAGCAATCGGACTTATAAATTCTCATCAAAAAGAATGTTATTTATATATGAAAAACCATCATCTATAATTTTTTAATCTTTTCGGTTTCATAATCTATAATTTGAAATTTTCCATCATTAAGAGCATTCAATCTTTCATTAAGTTTATTTAACAATTCTAGAATCAAATCTTTATTAGCTTTTTCAGCTTCTTCATCAAAGAAGCATGCTGAATCACCTCTATCTAAATAGAAAAATGACATATATATTTTTTCTAACTTATCGGCTGTTTCATTCAATTCTTTATCATGATAGAAATCTTTGTATTCATCAACTTCTCCATAAAATTCAATACCATCTTCATCACAAAACCACAATGGATTGTGTATAAATTCAAACATAATTTTAATTACATACATTTTTTATTCCTCCATGGATATGCAGATACAATAAAACCATTTGTACCTAGAGCAACAATCACAACATAATCATTTTTATTCTTATAAATCATCTCATATCCATCCCTGCCACCGACATCTTTAATCTTTTTACTAACTCTATCCCAACTACTAACAATTTCTTCAATTTTATCTGGTATTTTAGATTTTTTGATATTCAAGTACTTATTAAAATCTTCTTCATGTCCTTCTATAATGTGCTGAAGTCCTACTATTGAATTACATTTTTCTAACCAAACCAACTCTTTATTTTTGGTTTTAGTTACGAATATCACATCTTCTTTTTTGAATTTTACACCTGCCTTTTCAAGTTCACTAATACCTTTTTTAAGTTTATAATCATTAAATCTTAGTCTATCAAGTTTGGTTATATCATCATCTTCAAATATGTCTAACATTTGGAGTTGATTTACTAGATCTTCATAAATAAGATTTATGATGTTAAATTGAGGATTAGAACCAATTCCTCTGGTAAGTTTTAATGTATAATACCTACCCATTGGTTTTACCACCTATCACTTGATTTCTAATTTTGAGAATATTGCTAGGAATAATAATTTGTATATTTTTACTTTTTGGATATTCGAATTGCTCTTCAATACTATCATTAGTAGCAGATACATCATAGATTATTATTTGGTTGAGCTTAGATAAATGATCTGAAGTATAAATTATTGCTTTTTGTAATAATTCTCTTTGTTTTAAATTTCTTAAAGAACCCTTAGTTGAAAAAGCTACAATTGTGCAATCTTCTAATCCATCCAACATATATTCAAAAGTTCTTTCAGATGCATATGTAATGTTTGGAATTACTAGCTTTCTACATTCTAATGTTAACCATAAAGAAACTATTCTAGATTTATATATATTAAAGATATTGAATGCCTTTGGACAATCTCCGCACAAGGTATAATCAGGAGATATAAAGTATCTTACATTTTTAAACCTCTCTTTGTAATCATTTAATTTCTTATCATTTTTATAAAATATAGAATTATATAAGCCATTGATTCCATCAAAAACATTATCGTATTCATAAAAACATACACACGTATTCTTAGTTTTATTATATTCAAATTTATCTGAATATAAGGCTAAATAATCAATATCAACATTATTCGGTGATAAAACATATGGAAAATCGTATTTACCAACGCAATGTGTTTTATTTATCAAACTAATATAATTAAGGTTTAATTTATCTTTTAAATCTTTTTCATCTTCAACCTCAAAAGATGAAACAAGATTATCTCTAGTATCATTTAACATGTTAACCTCCAAATTAAAATTTTTATTGAAATTTGAATTGATACATGCTATAAATACAAATGTGTAGGTTGTACATTAACATGTATCATCTAGGAATACGTTACTCTGCAAAGTAACGTATTTTTTTAATTTAAAACTAATCTTCTATAATTTCTGATATTTTTCAGTTTCACGATCTTCAATAATGAATCTTCCATCATTAAGAGCATTCAATCTTTCATTAAGTTTATTTAACAATTCTAGAATCAAATCTTTATTAGCTTTTTCAGCTTCTTCATCAAAGAAGCATGCTGAATCACCTCTATCTAAATAGAAAAATGACATATATATTTTTTCTAACTTATCGGCTGTTTCATTCAATTCTTTATCATGATAGAAATCTTTGTATTCATCAACTTCTCCATAAAATTCAATACCATCTTCATCACAAAACCACAATGGATTGTGTATAAATTCAAACATAATTTTAATTACATACATTTTTTATTCCTCCATGGATATGCAGATACAATAAAACCATTTGTACCTAGAGCAACAATCACAACATAATCATTTTTATTCTTATAAATCATCTCATATCCATCCCTGCCACCGACATCTTTAATCTTTTTACTAACTCTATCCCAACTACTAACAATTTCTTCAATTTTATCTGGTATTTTAGATTTTTTGATATTCAAGTACTTATTAAAATCTTCTTCATGTCCTTCTATAATGTGCTGAAGTCCTACTATTGAATTACATTTTTCTAACCAAACCAACTCTTTATTTTTGGTTTTAGTTACGAATATCACATCTTCTTTTTTGAATTTTACACCTGCCTTTTCAAGTTCACTAATACCTTTTTTAAGTTTATAATCATTAAATCTTAGTCTATCAAGTTTGGTTATATCATCATCTTCAAATATGTCTAACATTTGGAGTTGATTTACTAGATCTTCATAAATAAGATTTATGATGTTAAATTGAGGATTAGAACCAATTCCTCTGGTAAGTTTTAATGTATAATACCTACCCCATTGGTTTTACCACCTATCACTTGATTTCTAATTTTTAGAATATTGCTAGGAATAGAGGCCATTAAATGAAGACCAAATATTCTATTCATTTTAAGAATATAAAACAAACTGAAACCACTACAAATTTGATAGTCTAAATCTTTCTTATTTTTAAAATTAAAACGCAAGATAAAATTATTTTTTTCATATTTATACATATTATAAATCCTCCGAAAATAGACTTATAAAAGTCTTTCTTTATAAAAATAGAATCTATACATGTTATAAATACAAATGTGTAGGTTGTATATTAACATGTATTAATGATGATAGCATTACTCTGCAAAGTAATATTTTTATAATTTTAGTTTATTTTTCTCAAAAATATCAATTAGTCTTATTTCATTAGAAGAGAGTTGTCTTCTTCTCCTGCATAATTTATCAAGTAAAACTCCAGAATAGCTTTTTGATATACCAAAATTAGAAATTAAATTAAAAGGAGTTTTAAATTTAAAATGAATCATCAAGGCTTGTGGACAATAAAATTCATTAGCAAATATGTTAGCTTCCTTATTTTCAACCTGTGTCTCATTTCCTGTTTTTTGCGTATGACCTAAAACAATATGTCCTATTTCATGGGGAATTGTAAATTTAACTCTTTGTTTTGGAGAAATCTCATCATTAAAATATATTTCAAATTTTCCATTATTAGTATTATATAAATTGAATCCATCTTCATCGAATTTATACAATAAATCTAACCTTTTGAATGATGAATATGGTATTAGATTTATCTCAAGTTTATCGCAAATATTTTTTAAATCAAATCCAAGCTCTGATATCTCTAATTCTTCATATAAATCACATATAATTCCAATAATCTCATCTCTATTCATCATTTATGTCCAAATATTAAATTAATCAATTCCTGCTTTTCTTCATTGGTTAAATTAGAACCACTTCTTGCAAGTAAGGCTGTTTTACAAATATCATATGTAGAACCACTCTTTTCTGCTATACCTAGCAATTGATAAATATTTACATCTAAAGCTCTTGCTATTTTTGCAAGTATATCACTTCTTAATGAATTTTCGGTTGATAAATATTTTGACATGGCAGATTCCGATATGCCTGTCATTTCACATAATTCTTTTTGGCTGATCTTTCTCCTTTCTAATTCTTTACGAATATTTTCACCAACTTTGCTCATAAGTCCCCCTTTATTTGTTAAAAACCATGCGCATTAGTTTTTAACGTCCACTATTATAAACTTTCCATTTTGGAAATTCAATATTCAGAGTGGAAAACTTTGTAAAATTCATTCTTTGACGAACAACGCATACAATGAGAATACTCCGTTTTCAATTGCATATGTCAAATTACCGTGATACTTCTCAGTGATTGCTTCCATCGATTTCATACCATATCCGTGGAATGGAGTATCTTTGCTACTTTTGATTGTTCCATCATCATTTTTGATGATGGAATTTTCAGTATAATTCTCTAAAACCAAGGATACTGTATTTCCTTTTTGTTTAGCTGTTAGGGAAATTATTCTTTTTTCATCTTCGAGTTTAACAACAGATTCAATTGCGTTATCAATAGCGTTACCGAAGAATGTATAGAGATCGATTTCATCGATAAAACTCAATGCTTTTCCATCCAATAAGCAAGTTATCTTTATATTCTTACTAGAGCATTCAAGTGATTTTTCAGTGAGAATTGTATCTAAGACATCATTCCCAGTTTTTACTTTGGAATCATATACTCGAATTGCATTTTCCATCTCATCAACAACTTCTTCTTTTAAGCTTTCATTTTCGACTATCGCTCTTATTTGATGTTTTAAATCATGAACTCTTTCATTGATGAGTTCAACATTATTCTTACTTTGAAGATATTGCTTTCTTTCTTCTCTTAATAATCTATAAGCATCATCTACTTCTTCTTGAAGATTTTTATTATCAAGCAATTTGAATTGAAATGCTAAAACAAAGAAACAACAAAGCATAGATACCAAATTGAAAAATCCCATCGCTTGTAATGAAAAAGCGCTGTTCAAATTATATACAGCATATGAATTTACAAAGATGACAAGTCCTAAACTGATTGCGACAATCAAGACTAAATATGAAGATTTGATTGTAACTTGTTCTCCTTTTTTAATTTGAGATGCAAAAAGGAAATAATTCAAAAGATAAACGATAAAATAAATGAAGAGATATAAGAAAATAGATATAGAAGAGAAAGTCAAATCACTAGCCTTACTTCCTCCATAAATATTAAGTCCTGTATTTCCTTCAAATCCACCTAAATTTAAAAAGGTATTAACAGCTTGATAAGATATATGTTGAACTAAATAACTAGCGATAGATAAAAATGCCATCGTGGAAACACTCTCATCAAATAGGAATAATGAAGCTATAAATGTCAAGACAAAATAAGCGATGAACATCAAAGAAGTGTACCAGAAATTATAAAACGGAAGCGGATAAAAAAAGGCAATCAAAAAAGTCAAAACCAAAGATATAGATAACTTTAACCAAAATCTATTTTTTCTTTTCAATTTGAAAAAAAACATAGATTCTGAAATCAATATCTCAAATAAAAAGACCAATCGATAATAAAATAATCCACTTACTTCGCTCATCATTTACCACCCTTTCCAAGATAAGTATTATAATCTTTTATAAACTTTGTCTTCTTAGGATGAGAAATGTCTAACATCTCACCATCAACATTGACTTGAAATCCATATAGTCCTTTGATGTAATTAAAATTGACTAATAAATAACTATTGCATCTAGCAAAACAATCTATTTTTTCTTTTTGAAGATTTTCTTCGATATTCTTCAAACTTCCATAGGTTGTGAAATTTCCATCGATGGTATGGATGATGATTTTATGACCGACTATCTCGATATATTTTATATGGCTTATCTTGATGAATCTTTGCTCATAATCAATCGTGAAGCTCAAAGAGATATCTTTTGATCTTTCTAGCTTTGATAATGCTCTTTTAAATTTCATTTCAAAGACATAATAGGTGAGTGGTTTAACCATGAAATCAAGGGCGTTGACTTCATATCCTTGAATTGCATATTGGGCAAGGTTTGTCAAAAAGATGATGACGACATTCTCATCTATCTCTCTAAGCTTTCTTGAACAAGATAGTCCATCCATCTTTCCTAAATGAATATCCATAAATACAATATCGAACATATCTTTTTTAAAGGCATTCAAAAATGATTCTGCATCATTAAAATGATTGATGCTAGTTTCTCCTTCCATATTGTTCAGTTTTTGATATTTATCTAAACAGGAAAGAAAGGCATCATAATCTTTTTCATCATCTTCAAGAATTGCAATTTCAATCATTTTAATTCACCTCTTCTTTTCTTTTGATTATCATAATAGCAACGATGACTATAGTTACAAATACTACACCATTGATGCTTAAGAAAATTATAAACCAAATCGGAAAGTCCGTTCTTTTAATCATCTTATAAACCAATTTTGAACTGTCATTATGATTATTCTGATAATCCAATGTCGAACATAAGCTGTATAAATAATGAGAACAGGCTTCCTTAGCTTTTGTCATATAGACCTTATCATTTTCATCTAGACTTCTTGCATTTTTCTCTTTATCATTGAGCCACATATCATTACCAGCTAAGATTCCTGCTTGAGTTGATAATGGTTCTTCACCATCTGAATAATCGGAGATAACAACACCTTTATATCCCCATTCACCTCTTAATAATTTAGTCATCAATGAATAATTAGATCCAGTCCATGTTGCTCCAATTCTATTGAATGATGACATAAGACCAGTACATTGATATTTTTTTATCGCAATTTCAAATGGTTTTAAGTATATCTCTCTCAAGGCTTGTTCAGTATTCCATTCATTGACACCTGGATTATTATCACCTAGTTCTGCCATGACAAAATGTTTTAAATAGGTATTAAGTCCGTTTTCTTTACATGCAAGAAGAATACTTCCAGCCATATTTCCAGTAAGAACTGGATCTTCGGAAAAATATTCGCTATTTCTACCTGTGAATGAAGAGCGATGAATATTACAGCTCGGTGCATACCAACCGCTCACTCCTGTCTCTTTAGCTTCACTAGCGACAGATTCACCAAATTGACTAGCAAGAGATATATCAAATGTTTGACCTAATACGGTGATAGATGGAAAAGCCGTCCACAAAGTTGAGCGATTTGAAATAACGGTAGTATTGAGACCACAAGTACCATCATATTCTTTATATAACGGCTTTGAAATGCTATAGATAGCATCAGTTTTAAATCCGCTATTCTCAACTAAACCTTTAACTTCTTCTTTGCTCATTTGATCGACTAATTTCTTCAATAATTCTTCATCACCATTTGCGATTTCAGATATCAAGTCAGTATTATAAACGAATGTTTGATTTGATGATTTTAGTTCCGATAAACTAGGTTTGCTTCCATCTTCTTTAGTGACTAAACATAACTTATTATCACAAGAAAATTCAGGCATTTTATCGATACTTTTTGAAACGATATCATAACAGTTCAAACCATTCACTTCTTTAACTTTAGAACTGCTCATCTTCTTGACATCAAATGAATTGATAAAACTGGATGCGAAATCAGATCTTGTGAGATATGATTGATCTAATGAGAATTCACTTCCATCGATACCATTGCCATAAGAATTAGAATCGAATAAGACACCTACATCATTCCCAGTATCTGGATCCTTATCATATTTGATATCATCATCTATTTTAAAAGTGAAAGAGTTTACATCCATATCTTTCACTTCATGAGATGTTTCATTCAATGTGAATAGATATTCTCCATTTTCAACTTCATAACCTTTAAATCCGTTTTTATTATTATCGTAACAATCAAAACTAGCAAAATCATAAGGATTGAATGAAATAGTCAAACCAGTTTGTTTTTCACCTTTTTCAAGGGATGTACTTTTGACAAAGCCTAAGAGTTGAGTTTCTGATTTTTCAATTCCATTTTTAGAATATGGAGAATGAACAAATAACAATATCGTATCTTTTCCTTTATAATCACCGACATTCTCAACCGATAAGGAAACGGTGATTTCATCATCTTTAGAGATTGAATCACCATCATTTTTAGAGATATTTTCGATTGTCCATTTGAATTTTGAATAAGAAAGTCCGTATCCAAAAGGATATAAAACAACATCATCATAATTCAAATTTTTATAATATCCTTCTTTAAATGCCGTCTCATAAAATCTATATCCGACATAGATATTTTCACCATAAAACACATGGGCTTGATTTTCCTTATCAAAGCTTGGCATATAGGTATTATAGGTGGGTTCTAATGAGAAATCTTTTAAATAAGTATCAGTCAATCTACCGCTTGGAGTGCTATCACCTTTGATGATCTTAGCAACACTTCTCATACCTGATTGTCCAGGTAATCCAATTGATAAACAGGCTTGTATTTTATCTTCTTCAAGAAATGATAACTCCAAAGGATTAGTAGAATTGATAAGCACTATTACTTTGCTGAATTTATTTTCTAATAGTGATAATAAATCTCTTTCTTCTTTTGATATTTCTAAATAATGTCTAGACTCATCTTTAACATATCCTAATGAGTTGATTTTTTCTTGATATTGGCTTCCTTCGCCACTATTTTCACCAATTACTCTTGAAATAGTCATAACTGCTATATCAGAAAATTCAACTGCTTTTGAAATCACAGAGTCAGTGTATGATTCAAGAGATGGTTCATATAAAATATTTCTATCTTTCATATTTTCATCTAAAAAATCTTCGTTATAGAAATCTTTATAAAAGTCTATCAAATTCTGATTGAGAATAAATCCTTCAGCTTCTAACGCACTTATCAAAGTGACTTTTTTATCATCAGGGATTGATGAATACCCACTTCCAATACCTCTTAATATATTTCCGTTATCACTAGATGACCATCCGAATAAGTTGATCTTTGTATTCTCTTCTTTTAGTGGTAAACATTCATTTTCATTCTTCAATAATACGATTCCATCTTCTTCGATTTTTTGACATAAATCATCGGATTTTAAACTCGCTTCTTTGAATTCTTTTCTATCGAAAACATCAGCTTTAAATAGATGATTGATACTATCATAATTTTTAAAGACAGTCCCATCAAAACATAACATTAAAAAGCTTATTAATAGCAATGAAAGAAGGTAGATTTTATACTTTTTAGCTTGTTTGATTTTCATTTAAAGAAACGCCTTTCCATTTAAAAAGCATATTAAGATTATACCAATATGTCAAAAAATCAAAACTAAATTTAAAATTTTCAATCAAAAATCATGGTTATGCATTAAATGAGCAAACTTAAGCATAATTTTCTTGAAAGCGATATCATTTAAGTTATTCTAAACTCAGCCAATTATGGAGGTACTTATGTCGAAAACTAAAAAAATCATTTCACTAGCTGGAATTTCCTTGATTGCAGGTAGCTTGATTGCTGGTAATATTGTCGCTTTTCATTTTGCTCCGATGATCACCACTTTCTTATCTGGAACTGGAAATCGTAATTTCAATTCTGATGATTTCAACAAAGCTAGCACTCAATCTGATGCCCTTTGTCAAAAGATAGCTGAAGAAGGTATTGTCTTACTCAAGAACGAAGATAACTGTCTTCCACTGACAGAAAGCAAAAAGATAAATGTCTTCGGATGGTCGTCAACCGAACAAGGATTCTTGCTCTCAGGTATCGGTTCTGGTTCTTCTACTATCAATGAAGATAAGAAGATTTCTCTTTTAAAAGGACTTGAAGAAGATGGATTTGAATACAATAAAGAACTTGAAAAATTCTACAACGATTATGATAGTTCTACATTCAGTTTCAAAACTGGTAGTTCAAATAGAATCAATCTTATCGAACCATCAATTGATGAATATTCTGATGAACTCATCGACAATGCCATCAATTTCTCAGATACTGCGATGGTTGTCATTTCAAGAGTTGGTGGTGAGAATGTCGGAGAAATCCCAACCGAACAAAAGAAATCACACGGACAAGCTACTGATAAATCAAGAACTTATCTAGAATTATCTATCGAAGAAGAAGAACTTCTCGATATGGTCAAAGAGAATTTCACCAAAGTCATCGTTGTCATCAATTCTACAAATCAAATGCAATTAGGTTTCTTAAAAGATGAAAATGTCCAAGCAGCCTTATATGTCGGTGTCACTGGTCAAAGCGGTGCTAAAGCTATCGGTAAGATCTTAGATGGAACTGTCAATCCTAGCGGACATTTAACCGATACACTAGCCTACGATTTTACCGCTGAACCTGCCTTTAAAAACAGAATTCAACAATCAAACAATATCGAATATCGAGAAGATATCTACATCGGATATAAATATTATGAAACTGCTGATGAACTCGGATATTTCAGCGATGTCGATAATGATTATGGATATGGATATGATGGTGTTGTCGCTTATCCATTCGGATTCGGATTGAGTTATACAACCTTTGAATGGAAACTTCAAAGCAGTTCTATCAACAACAATTCTAACTTAAAAAAAGATGATACAATCACCCTCACTTTCTCTTGTGAAAACACTGGTAGCGTAGCTGGAAAAGCAGTTATGGAAGTCTTCTATAAAGCTCCATATAAAGATGGTGAGATTGAAAAATCATCGATCAACCTTCTTGAATTCGCTAAGACCAAAGAATTGAAACCAAAAGAAAAACAAGAAAATATCACCATCGAATTCTCACCTTATGATATGGCAAGCTATGATTGTTATGATAAGAATAACAACGGAAAAGCTACTTGGGAATTAGATGATGGAGATTACACCATTCAATTCATGGATGATTCTCATAATCTCAAAGAAATGGATCAAAATTCTTTGACTTTCCATGTCGATGACACCATCATCTACGATAAAGATCCAGTCACTGGAAATGAAGTCAAGAATAGATTCACAGGTGAAGACGCCTATTCCGGAGTTCCAATCGATGCATCTACTATTCATAATAGTGAGGTCACATATTTATCGAGAACTAGCTTTGAAAATACTTTCCCAGAGAAAGCTACCATCCCTGAAATTAGCGATGAAGTGACTAAAGCTAATAACTATACCAATACTAGTTATGACACTACAGAAATGCCACTTACAGGTCAAGATAACGGACTCTATCTCATCACTAAAGAAGACGGTACTAAAGCATCAATGGATGATTTAACCGGTAAATCAGGTGCTTCATTGAAATATAATGAAGATTTGATTTGTGAAATCGGCGAAAATTATGATTCAGAAAAATTGACTCAGTTAGTTCAACAAATGTCAACAACCGAATTGAAGAATATTGTTGAAAACGGTGGATTCCACACCGTAGCTGTCGAATCTATCGGTAAAACTAGACAGGATGAATTCGATGGTCCGGCAGGATTTAATACCACCACCCAAACTGGTGATAACACCGGTGCTTGGACTGCCTTCCCAAATGAGACCTTGATAGGACAAACTTGGAGCAAAGAAATCGCTCATGAAATGGGTGAATCCATGGCAAGCGAAGGTAAAGTAACTGGACTCACCGGTTGGTATGCACCTGGTGTCAATCTCCACAGAACTGCTTTCAATGGTAGAAATTATGAATATTACAGTGAAGATCCTATTCTCTCTGGTTATATGGCAGCTAATGTCATCTTAGGTGCTAAAGAAAACGGATTACATTGTTATCTTAAGCATTTCACACTTTCAGAACCAGGCGTCAACGCTAAAGGATATAACACTTGGTTGACTGAACAAAACTTCAGAGAAAATTATTTAAAACCATTTGAAATTGCTGTCAAAAAAGGTGGTAGCAATGCTATCATGACAGCTTTCAACTCTGTCGGTGGTGTCTGGGCTGGTGCTAATTATGCGATGAATGTTTCTGTTTTAAGAGATGAATGGGGATTCAGAGGATCTCTTATCACTGATTGGAGTGATGGTTCTGGCAATATGATTCCAACTAAAGGTATCAAAGCCGGTAATGACTTATGGTTGAATCCAAATGATGGAAATATCTCAAATCCATTGAATATGAAAGATCCGACTACTGTTGCTTGCGCTCAAAATGCTGCTAAAAACATCATCTATACAATGTGCAATACTTATGCCTATAGTAAAAATGCCGGTAACAACAGTTCAACTGGAACTACCCCTGTAAAGCAAGCCTTTGCTTGGTGGAAGATACTTCTTATCTCTATCGATGTAGTTGTATTCCTCGCTCTTGCTTTCTGGGTATTCATGTTATTCAAACCTAAGAAAAATAAACAAAAATAAGCCTATGAAGAAGACGATTTAGGTCGTCTTCTTCTAGTTCTAAATATCAAACTTATGATTTACTTCTATCAATTTATGATTAAAAGTAAGCTCTTACATTTATTATTTTATAAACTAATACAAGCATAAAAAGTGCAATTTTGACATATCTAAATTAGTCAAAAAAATCATGGAGGACACAATTTTATGAAAAACAAGTCAAAGAAGTTTCTTACTACCTTAGCTATTATCTCTTCAACCTTTGCTCTCACTGGATGTTTTGATAGTTCCAATAGCACATCAAAACCAGCTGCTAGCAATTCCGTCGTTTCTAAAACATCTGAGAAGAAAGAAGATACTACTTCAACAAAACCATCTAGTGATAGTGCAAAATCAGATACTACTTCAACTGATAGTTCTAAAAAATCAGATACTACTACAATAGATAAATCAGATACTTCTATCGCTAAAAAGACTGGTACTGTCACTTTGAATTTTGATTCTTCAAAAGGAACAGTAACTGCTGATAAAGAAAGTGGTGATGTCGGTGATACTGTCACCCTTACTGTCACAGCAAATGATGGATTTGTCGTCAAAGAAGTCAAAGCAAATGATACTGTTTTAACAAGTCCTACTTATTCATTTGTCTTAGTTGAAGGCGTCAATACTGTTGAAGTAACTTTCAAAGTCGCTCTTCCTGAAGGCGCAACTGAAATTGAATATTGTTCTGAAGCTGATTTAGGTGCTGACACCTGGTCTTATTGGTATGCAGATTGGGAAGCTGCATGCACTGTTAATGCCGCTTATAAAACATCTGATGGAACAATCCATTTTGATTTCAGCAACACCATGGAAGAAAAGACTTCTTGGCATCATCAAATGTTCTACAAAGATAGTAATTTAGCCGCTGGAAAATATAAGATGACTGCAAAGATCAATTCCACAGTCGCAGGTGCTATTACTTTAAATAATTCTCAAATCACATTAGCCGCAGGCGAAAATGATATTGATATCACTTACAATCATACAACTGCTGGTGGAACTTCTTTCTCACTTCAATGTTCATCTCTTGGTACTGCTGTCTTAGATATTTCTAACATCACCTACACTGCTATTAAAGATGAACTTCCAGAAGGTGCTACTAAAATGGTTTGGGCTACTGAACAGGATTTAACTGCTGATACCTGGACTTATTGGAACGCCAATTGGGAAGGTGGTCATGTAGTTAACAAAGCCTATGTTACACAAGATGGAACTGTACATTTTGATTTTAATGATACAAATCCTCATGAATACTGGCTTGAACAAATCTTCTATAAAGATAGTTCATTACAAGTAGGTAGTAAATATACATTCAAATCTGTGATCAATTCGACAGTTGATGGTGAAATTATCGTCAATGGTCAAACTATAAATCTTGTAGCAGGTGATAACAACATCGAAGTCGATTTCACTCAAAGTGCAGCTTCTTCTTTATGTATGCAATTAGCTAAGTTAGGCACTGCTGTTATCGAAATCAAAAATCCAAAATTTGAAGCCTATACTGCTAAAGGTACCATCACTGAAGGTGAATTACCAGAAGGAGTTTCCTTAAGCTATAAAATCGGTGAAGATGATGCTTCATTAAACACTAAATATGCAGTCGGTACTGAAGTAACTGTCACCTTGACTGATACAACTGATACTGTTGAAGATGTTCTTGTCAACAGCGCATCTATCAAAACAGAAAATGGATATAAATTCACAATTGTTGAAGGAACAAATAATGTAACTGTCAAACTCAAAGGTCAGACTGTCACAACTAAAGACCTTCCAATCATTGAAAAAGGTAATCAATCAACAAAGATTGAAGGTGCTGGTATTTGGATTTATTTAGACAATACTGATTTAGGAATCACTGCAGCTAACGCTTCAGAATTCAATGTTGTCGCTGAAGTCACATGCAAAACATCAACTGGCTCCGACTTTGAAGTCAATGTTACAAACAAAGAATTCAATGACTATGGTAAAAATACAGTTAGACTTTATATTCTCTTAGATAAAGGTCCAGGTGCTGACTTTAAAACAACCGTTAAAATCACAATGACCCATGGTAGTGATGTTTATGAAAAGACTACTTCCTTCACAGGTTCTGCTTGGGATGAAGCTAGTAAGGCTGTTGAGCCAACTACCTATACCGATGTTTACGCACTTGCTACAGGTGCAAGCGATACAAGATTTGAAGGCGCTGGAGCTTGGATTTGGGTCTCTACCGAATCTTTGAATATGACAAGTGAAAACTTTGGAAATTATTCAGTCATCAGCACTGAAGTATCAATGAAAAATGATGGTGGTGGTGATACTGGTGCAACCGGCTATTCTAGCTTATCCGATTATAATTTCACTGAAAAGTATTTCAGAATTTATGTCGTTTGTAATATGGCACCAGTAGCTGGTTGGACAACTACTATTTCTGTTAAACTTTCAGACGGAAATGGAGCTGGATATAAAGTAACATGTAATTTCAGTGGAACATCTTATGTTACTAATACCACTGCTGCTTAATAATTTAAAATATTAATATCAATGATGAAGTGATTGCTTTAATAGTTATCACTTCATAAATAATTTAAAACGAGGAAATCAATATGAAAAAATCACTTATTTCTGTTTTATGTCTTTTAGCTAGTGTTTCTCTTGCTTCTTGTGGAGAAAATACTAACAAGACATCTGCTGAATCAAATAACAATAATTCTCAATCCGTAGTCAGAAAACCAACTCTTAATGTCACTGGTAATTTTAAAACTGCAGTTGGAAAATCAGTTCAATTGAAGATCACCCTTAAAAATGATACTGCTGGATATACTACTAGCTCTAGTGATGAAGCTATTGCAACTATTTCCGATACTGGTTTAGTCACTGGTGTTTCAGTTGGTACTTGTACATTGACAGTCGCTAGTGTCACAGATCCTACTGTAAAAAAAGAAATCGAATTCACCGTTGTTGATGAAAATGATGTCAATGTCACAATTGATGCTTCTGATACTACTGTTGAAGTCAATAACACCATCACTTTAAGTGCTAATGTCACCAATAAGAACAATGGTACTGTCACTTATAAATGGGTATCCTCTAATAAAGGTACCGGCGCTTTCAACAAGACTACTAGTGCTGAAGTAACCTTCACTGGTAAGAACATCGGTGAAACTGAAATCACACTCACCTGTGTTATCGATGGTGTTGAAGTCAAAGATAGTGTCACTATTACTGTCATCAAAAACACTAGCGATGCTGTTAAGATTTCTACTGCGGATGAATTCAAATCAAAGCTTCTCACTTCTGGTAGATTAGAAAAAGATTATATCTTAACTGCTGATATTGATTTAGGCGGTTATAAGATTGATGGTTATAAAAACGCTGCAACATTTGCCGGTACTTTAAATGGTAACGGACATAAAGTTACCAACTTTGAAATCATCTCTAGTGAATCACAACACGCTAAGTCCGCTATGTGGCAAAATATCGATGGCGAAGCTGTCATCGAAGATGTCGAATTTGATGGTAAGATTGGTGTTGAAGGTCTTGGTTGGGGTAGTGCTATCTTAGGTAATGTTGTCTCTGGTACTATCAAAAACTGCTTATTCAAAACAGAACAAACCTATAACAATGGTAGTGATGCTTGGTTCCCATTCGGTGGAACTATCGCTGGTGTTTTAAAAGAGAGTGCAGTCTTAGAAAACTGTGTTGTCTCTGTTTCTGGTGAAGGTAAAGATGTTCATATGGCCTTTGCTACTTATCCAGCAGGTGGATCAAAATGTGATGGAACCAATCCTAACTATGCTGCAAACACTCAAACCTTCAAATGCACTGGTTTATACACTTCTCAAAGTGCTGCTTTAGCTTATGGTTCAGCTTGGGAATGGGGTAATTCAATTGAAGATAAGTCAGGAATTCACTGCGCAATCAATTTCACATCTGCACCAAAATCAACCTACGAAGATCTTGATGAAACCATTTGGAATCTTCAAGATAATCAAATGCCAACTTTAAAAGTTGTAACTGAATAATTAAAAAAAGACTAAAGGCTTCCCGAATAGGAAGCCTTTATTATAAAAAATAGGAGATATCATCATGAAAAAATCACTTTCAATCTTATTTCTTTCATCTTTATTATTAACTTCATGTTTTGAAGGTGGTTTTACTACTTCAACTTCAAAGCAAAGTGATTCAAAAGTTGTAAGTAAAGATATCTCTATCGATATTTTAAATGAAAATACAACATTAACCATCGGAGATATCATCTCCTTAGAGATTGTCACTGATGATAATTTAGATCATGATTACATCATTACAAGCACTGATGAAGATATCATACTTATCAATGATGATAATGAATTAGAAGCAGTTAATAGTGGAACTTGTACTATCTATGTATCACTTGAAGATGATGAGACTATCTCATCATCAATCAATTTTACGGTGGTAGAAAAGAAGACTCCTGATGACATTGATGATACAGATAACACTGATGATGAATACAAACTCGTTTTCAGCGATGAATTTGATGGTGATTCTTTAAATGAAGAATACTGGTCCTATCAAGAAGGTACTGGTAGCGAATACGGATTATATGGTTGGGGAAATCAAGAAGCCCAAAGTTATAAAAAAGAAAATGTAACAGTAAAAGATGGAAATCTCATCATAACTGCCAAGAAAGAATACGCTGATGGTAAATCATATACCAGCGGTAGAATTCGTTCTTATAATAAAATCTTCAAGACCTATGGAAGATTAGATGCTAGAATGTCACTTCCTACTCATTCTGGTTTATGGCCTGCCTTTTGGTTACTTCCCAATAATTCTAATTATGGTTATTGGCCAAACAGCGGTGAAATCGATATTATGGAAGCAAGAGGTAGAATCACAAATGAAGTCTCAGCAGCTGTCCATATGGCAAATCAATATAATCAACATACCTATCAAACCCAAAGATATGTCTTAAAGGATGGCGATTATATATCTAATTATCATATCTATAGTTTGATATGGGAAAAGAAAGATCTCACCTTCTTAGTCGATGATGTTGTTTTTATGCATTTAAAGCAAAAAACATTAACCAATTATGAAGGAAATGAAGGACAGCCATTTGATACTGATTTCTATATTCTTTTCAATCTTGCAGTAGGTGGTAGCTTTGATAATTATATAATGCCAAGTGATGATTCCTTCCCTGCAACTATGAAAGTCGATTATGTGAGGTGGTATCAGAAGAAATCATCTTAAATTCTTGGAATGTCATTAGGGTCTTTACTTTCTAATCTCATCTTGATAATCAACATAAGATGAGAAAAGGCTTCATAAATATCTTTATAGGAGTCATAATCTCTATCAGGTCCTAAATCAAGTTCACTATTTTCGATTTTTAAATATATCGACATCCAATGTGCTTTTAAATTTAAACATCTTTTTCTTAATAATTGAACACTATTTTTATATTCTTCAACTGTTATTCCATTAAAAATTGTCATTATTGTTGGCCAATACGCATTTGACGGCCAACATTTTTTACTTTCAATTATTTTCTTTGCTTGATTTAAAGCTTCTTCATAGGTCTTTGATTTTTCAATACCAAACTTGAAGTTTGAATCATCAATGTCGATTTTAAAATTTGATATCTCATCTCCAAAGAATATAAAATAAAAATCTATTTTAACTGTATCAATATTTAAATTTTTAAATTTCATTATCATCTTTGATATTGAATCTTTTAAGGTCTTTTCTAATTCTTTAAAATCAGCTTTTTTTCGATAATCTATCAAAATTATTATTGGAAATGTTTTAGTCACATCAATTACATATGGTTTTATCATCTTTGAGGAGACTTGTCAATAATTATGTGTAATCTTTTTGATAATGTTAATAACTTTATTTC
>CAVJWL010000021.1:0-29493 GCA_963653505.1 uncultured Prevotellaceae bacterium | reverse complement strand
TTTTTTATCCATTCATTCCGGAATGAATGGATAAATATCTTTTACACATAATTTATTCTACTTCCTGTTTTTATATAATTCATCAACAGATAATGGATTTTATCTTGCTCTTTCATTAATTTTAGGAATATTAAAATCAAATTTAGTTTCTTATCTTGAAAGAATTTCATTTCTTGATAATGGAAGCATGTGAATTATAGCAACTCTACCAGATATTGTTTCATATACATTACTCATCAATTTATACATTTGAGAGTCTGTAAGAATATACATACCATAATTGTTGGTATTTTTTATTTTCTCATTATTTACAATTTCTTCTATCGCGTTGAAAAACGGGTGCTTTTTGAACTTTGTCAATGATTAAGCAATTTATGAAGTTGTAAAAACATTTGTGGTTCCTTTATTGCTAGTTCTCTTGAATTATCCAATGAGACACATACAAAAACCTTTTAGAATAAATAGCTGAGCTAATGTTGATTTTCCAACTTGTCTAGCTCATGTGATAAGTGTAATAGGCCTATATTTAACAGCCAATTCAATATGTTTTAAAATTTGAATTCAACTCCAAATTTACGCTAATTTTATAACATCTTTGGCTAAATCATATATTTTTAATGCTTTTTCGTTCGATTATATAAAAAATTAAACAAAAAAACACCTAGAAATTTCTAGGTGTGAAATAATTTATCGATAAACGATTACTTGTTCTTATTTGCTTCAAGTTTCTTGTTGAATTTTGCAATTCTACCAGAATCAGAAGTAAAAGAGATTTTGCCAGTATAGAAAGAATGGCAATTGGAGCAAGTATCGACTTTGATTTCTTCAACAGTAGCTCCAGTGGTCCAAGTTGTACCGCAAGTCATGCAGGTAACCTTAGCACGATAATATTTCGGATGGATTCCCTTTTTCATTTGTTCGCCTCCTCATGAATAAGTCTATCTATCTTTATCTAGCCATAGCACACTAAAAATGTGTTACGCAAAAAGTATTATATTACTTTACATGTCTATCATCAAGGAAAATTTTAATATCTGTATAAGTTTATATAAAAGAATCTTATAAGATTATTGTTCTCATTTCAATCTACAACCACATTTGGTGCAGTATGGAATTTTATTATTGTTTTTAGCTCCACAATGAGGGCATATAGCAATAGCATTATCATCGTATTTGACATTTGATTGAACTTCTTTTTTGATCAATAAAGCAGGGATTAACGCGATAATTCCACCTATAACTAATGCAAGTCCAATATAAAATAAAGCGAATAAACTGCTATCAACTTTAAAGCAAATCCCGACAATTCCGATGACAATCCCGATGATGATAACAATAATACAGCTCAATACAGTCAGCTTCATTCTAGCTTATTTTCCTCCGTTGAAAAGAGAATTGAACATTCCTTCTTCTTGTTCTTTTAATGAATCAAGACTAGTAGTATCTTCATCTAATAAGGAATAAAGATAGCCTTCTTCGATATTACTATCGAATTTCTTATCGCCTTGTAAATAGTCTCTTTGACTATCAGGATTGAAATCGATGATTTTTCTTTCTTCTTTCTTAACTTCCAAATTGATCTCTAACATAAAGACATCGATATCTTGATTCTTTTCAACTGTTAAAATGTATTCTTGTCCTTCATCACCGATGAATGATAATTCAGTTTTCGGTCCGATATAATAAATGATAGCATCATCATTTTCTTCGATTTCACTCGGATTTAAAACATAGAAATATTGATTCAAATTCTTTTTGATGTAATAGGCAAAACGATAACTCTTATCACCCTGATTTTTAGCTAATAAGAATTTTAAAACACCTTTTTGTAATCTTCCGACATATGTGAAGACATCATCTTCTTTGTGAAAATGATATGAGTATTCTTTGACAACTTTCATCACTAATTCATCGCTTCTATTTTCTTCCATAATATGACCTCGCTTGTACATATATATTTATACCATTTTTATATGGTATGTTGAATTCGAAATTTAATTTTTTAAAATACCGCAGGTCTCCCTGCGGTATCAAATAAGTTAATTTGAAGAAATTTCAGATGTATGCTTGGACATGATATCAGAAACTACTGTTTTAAGACCATCATCCATAGCATTTAAGGATTCACCTTCGCCAGTGCAAGCCAAAGTATTTGGATACCAAATAGAATAAGAAGATGAATCACCTTGAGACATTGCTCTAGACATAGAAACTGAAGTGATATTTCCATCAGCATCACTCTTTGGAGAGAGGATTGTCATCCAGCTACCATAAGAATTTTCACTGATAGTGATATTAGTCCAGAAATCACCGAAGATAGAGACTTGAGCAAGTGGTGAATAAGAAACATAACCAGAATCATATCCAGAGAATGGTGCAAACTTAGTTTGAGTGAATGTATCTAAGATAGAATTATAAGATCCATCATCATTCTTTTTGAAAGAAGTTTGTTTCTTAGCATAGATATTAGTTGTCAATTGTGATTCTAAAGTTGAATAATCAGCTTGACCACCAGAGGTAAGAGGGACTGGTTGTATTTGAGAAACTGTGTAATCATCATTCAAAACGACTTCCCAAGCTTTCTTATCAGCATCAGCAACATATCCGACTTTAGCGACATTTTCAGTTGGATCATCTTCTCTGACTAAATCAAGATATCCAGTGGAATAATCGAAGAATAAATAGGAATTTTCTTTCCAGTAAAGGTCGATAGTGATTGAAGAACCAGAGTAATAAGTGAGCTTATATTCATCAGCATCATTAATGTAATCGACCATCTTTTCAAATTCAGAAGCATAAGCCAATTTTGTAGCTTCTAAATCAGTTCTAGAAACGAAAGCATTGACATCAGTCATTCCACCTAAAGTGGTGTTATCAACATCAGATAATGTACCTATCAATTCTGGGAAACTATCAGAATAATAGTTTGTCAAATCACTGGTTCCAGAAAGAGAAATGCTCAAATCAGAATTGCTGATAACAGTGATAGAAACATCGACTAAAGCAGCAAAATCAGACCATCTGAATGATGTTTCACCAGTATCACCGATATAGTTGATAAGAGCTGGAACGAAAGTGGTTGGTGACATCATATTCCAGATGAGAATCTTAGCATAAGCTTTCTTCATTCCAGACATATAATCGACAGATTCATCTGTAGATGTATTATCGATTTCAGATGGAGCAGAAGAAACTAATTTATAAATGTTGGAATAATCTTTGGTGAAAGATAACCAATTGGAATTGACAGCTTTGAATCCGTAGAAACCACTTGCGTTATAGATATCACCAGAAGTACGAACTGAATTATTTCCGTAATATGTCAAATAATTAGATGGTGAATATGAATTGGTTCCAAGACCGGATAATGTCTTGCTATTTACATAACCATTATCATTTTTGAAAGCTTGGAGATTATTGTAAAATTCATTTGTCTTCTTATTCTTAGCGATATACATAGCATTGCCATTCTTATCGAGAGTAATACCATAAACATCGGCTAAATCACCATTGAAATAGTTGGTCAAGACAGATTTATTGCTAAAACCAGCATTTTCATCAGTAGTTCCTTCTAAGACAGCATTTCCATCTTTATCCATTGGGAATCCGCCGAGATTTAAATTATAGGTATAACTTAAACCACCATTGATAAGGTATTTTTGATTGATCTTGTGACTATCTACTTTAATAGCATTATTATTGCCATCAGTGACAACGACAGATGATTTAGTGACACGAGTGATGGTTGTGTTATCAGTTTTGACTAAAGATTCATCAACTGGTTTTGAAGTGAAGGTGTAAGAAGTTTTTTCAGAAATAGTATTCCAAACTCTATCAGGAGTGTTGAGTTTAGTGACAACATTGATGTCGAGTTCTTTAGTATCAGTTTGAGTGCTATCATGCATAGAGATAACTAAAGTGCCAGTACCAGCTTTTTTGCCTTCGATAGTACAAGCAACAACACCATCAAGAACATATTTAGTGGCTTTCTTGATATTTAAAATTTGCTTATCTTTATTGACATTTTTAAATGTGAAATTGACAGTTCTATCAGCGATGTTCTTATTGACACGAACACGGATAGTTATTTGTCCACCGACTTCAACTTCAGTAGTTGTAGAAATGATTTCAATAGCATCTTTCTCTGGTTCTGGAACTGTTGAATCAGTGACCTTTTGACTAGTAGCAGTATTAGAGTTAACACTAGAATTAACAGAATTAGAAGCAGTGCTATTTGACTTTTTATTATCACAACTAGAAAGAACAAGAAGTGGTAAGATCAATAAACTTAGTGCTTTAATTTTTTTCATAATTTACACCTCCAAAATAGTTTTACCTTGTAATATACATAGAAAAAACTATTCCCTAAATAATGGGTCATATCATAATAAACGAAATTGAGAATAAATGAAAGAAAAACGAAGAATTTTTTTTAAAATTTTTCGATAGTTATCGCAATATTTTAAAATTAAGCTTCTATGTAAGTGCTTACAAAATTTTCTTGTTTTTTCTTTCTTTAGAAACAAAACCGTGGAGATTTTTCCACGGTTTATAAAAGCTAATTTAAAGAAGCTTTTCTCTCTTCTTCTTTTTCTTTATTCAATCTGTCATCTTCTTCAATCATCTTCTTATATTTTTCGATTTCAGAATCTGATGCGAGAATGAAGTGTCCAGGAAGAATTTCGTGTAAAGATGGTTTCTCAACAGAATAATCATGTTCCTTAGCAGGATTGTAGACAATTCTCTTTCTAACCTTTTCACTCAATGGATCTGGTTTTGGAATTGCAGAAAGAAGAGCTCTAGTATACGGATGAAGTGGATGAGCGAATAATTCATCAGAAGTTGCAAGTTCAACCATTTCACCAAAATACATAACTGCGATTCTGTCGCAGAAATATTTGACGACAGATAAATCGTGAGCGATGAACATAAGTGTAAGTCCGTGTTCTTCTTTCAAGTTATTCAAAAGATTGATGATTTGAGCACGAATAGAAACATCAAGAGCAGAGATTGGTTCATCACAGATCATGAATTCAGGATTCATAACAACAGCTCTTGCAATACCGATACGCTGTCTTTGTCCGCCTGAGAATTCATTTGGATAACGAGAGCAGTAATCAGAAATCAAACCGACCTCATCTAAGACATTGCAAACCTTTTCATGATTTTCTTTGTAATTTCTATATCCTTGAATTTTAAGACCTTCTTGAATAATTTCTTCAACGGTCATTCTAGGATCAAGAGAATCGATAGGATCTTGGAAGATCATTTGCATCTTAGACATCAACTTGCGGTTGACATGGGAATTATCGTAATTGATCTGTTTGATTTTAGCAGTTTGCTCAGCTTTGACTTCTTTAATATGATTTTGAATCTCTGCGATTTGAGATTCATAATGATTTTTGATCTTCTCAATTTGAGGATCATTTTCATTGAGTTCAGAAAGAGCATTTTTCTCAGCAGTTTTGAGTTCTTTGATCTTGTTCTCGCCTTTAATTCTTGACCATTTAATCTCTTTTTCATTCCAACGACTACCTGCGCTGATTCTTTCACCTTTAAAGTAAATAGAACCAGAAGTGATATCGTACAAGCGAATGATAGAACGACCAGTTGTGGTTTTACCACAACCGGATTCTCCGACTACACCGAAGCATTCACCTTTTTTGATATCGAAAGAAACATCGTGAACAGCTTTTAACTTTCTTCCACCAGACATTGGAAAGAACATCTTCAAATGTCTGACCGAAACAAGAACATCATTATCGACTAATTCTTGTTTGTATTTGACATTAGGATTCAACTTGATAGTTGTATCATTAGGATCATTTACAATATTCAACTTGTGAAGAATGTTATAGATAAATGATTCCTTTTTAGAAGAATCATTCTTTTCAACTTCTTTATCAGCAGTTTCTTGATTTGTTAATGTTTCTTCTTCATTTAATTTCATTGACATTTTCAATACCTGCCTTTTTTAAAGATACTTTAATACGTTGGGTGACAATCTTTGGTTTTTCAACACTAGGAGCTCTCTTATCAAGAAGCCATGTAGCTGCATAATGAGTATCACTAACTTTGAAGAAAGGTGGTTGAACCTTATAATCGATTGCAAGTGCGTATTTATTTCTTGCAGCGAAAGCATCTCCTTTAGGTGGATTCAATAGATATGGTGGAGTACCAGGAATCGCTTCAAGACTTTCATGAGAATCTAAATCTGGAATAGAAGAAAGAAGTGCCCAAGTGTATGGATGACGAGGATCATAGAAGATTTCGTTGACCTTACCGACTTCGACAATTCTACCCGCATACATAACAGCAACTCTGTCTGCCATATTAGCGACAACACCCAAATCATGAGTGATGAAGATGATTGACATATTTCTCTCTTTCTTTAACTTATTGATAAGTTCAAGAATTTGAGCTTGAATGGTGACATCAAGAGCAGTTGTCGGTTCATCACAGATGAGAACTTCTGGGTTAGCAGTAAGAGCAATTGCAATGACGATACGCTGTCTCATACCACCAGAGAATTCAAACGGATATTGTTTAAATCTTTCTTCTGGTTGCGGAATACCAACTTCTCTCATAACTTCTAAAGCGCGTGCTTTAGCTTCAGCTCTAGTCAATTTGAAGTTAGCTTTGTATTCAGTTTGAACCTTTGTGAGTTCAGCGTTCAATTTATCAAGTTCTTTCTTCTTATCTTCATCGGATAAAGAGGAAGCATTGACTTCAACAATCTTTGAATTAATCTTGTTGACATCAGCATCAAACTTAGTTTTCAATTCAGCTTTCCAAGTTTGAATTTCAGCTTTAGCTTCAACTTTCTTTTCATCCAAGGCTTTTTTCAATATCGGAGCTTTTTCTTTATATTTAGCATTTTCTTCTTTGACTACTTTTTTGTACTCATCAAGATATTTCTTATGAGCTTCTTTTTTCTTAGCAAGAATCTCAGGCTTTTTAGCATTCAATTCTTCTTTAGCTTTTGAGATATTTTCTTCAAATTTCTTCAAGTCAGCTTCACTTGGTTTGACTGCTAAATATTTAGCATCCTTAGCTTCTTGAACCTTGACTTCTAATTCACGAATTTGAGCATCAAAAGAATCATCGGATTTAACAATAGCAGCTTTAGCTCTTAAGATATTGTTCTTCTTAGTGACTAAAAGATTGCGATATTCAGCTTCTTCTTTTGAAATCAAAGCATCATATTTGAGTTTTTCTCTATCAGAATTGACAAGCATCGCTTCAGTGATTTGCTTACCGATTTTCATAATAGGATTCAAAGATGAAAGAGGGTCCTGGAAGATCATACCGATCTTATGACCACGAATTCTATGGAATTCTTTTTCTTCAATCTTGGTTAAATCCTCACCTTCATACATGATAGAACCACTTTCGATGACAGCATTCTTAGAGAGAATACCCATGATGGTCTTACTTGTAACAGATTTACCAGAACCAGATTCTCCGACGATGCATAAAGTCTCACCTTTATGCAAGTCGTAAGAGACACCGCGAACTGCGTGAACAAGACCATCATCTGTCTTAAAAGATACATGTAAGTCATTGACAGAAAGGATGACATCATTTTGTTTCATTTCGTTTTCCATGATTAATCACTTCCTTTCAATGATGGGTTGAAGGCATCACGTAAACCATTACCAAATAAGTTGAAGCAAATCATCAATAAGGAAATGATGAGTGCTGGTAACAATAATTGATATGAATAAACATTCAAGAACTTTTGAGCATCAGATAAAATGATACCTAAAGAATTGACACCTTGTAAACCTAAACCTAAATATGAGATTGTAGCTTCAGAGAAGATGACACTAGGAATCATCAAGACTGAAGATGTGACGATTGTACCGATAGCATTAGGAAGAATATGTTTGAAGATAAGTCGAGGCGCTCTAGCACCTAATGTTCTTGCAGCAAGGACATATTCACGCCCTCTATAACGATAGAACTGCGATCTTGTAACACTCTCCGTACCTATCCATCCTGTGAGACACAAAGCAAGAGCGAATGCGACCATCGGATGATCACTACCGATTTTCAATGTTAAAACAGTCAATAAAACGATAGATGGGATACCGCTTAAGATATCGACAATACGTTCCATAACAATATCAGTAACACCACCAAAATATCCAGAGATAGAACCCCAAATGATACCAATTAAGATGTTGATAGCTGAAACGATAAGACCTAAGCCGATAGAGATTAAAGTACCGCGGAATGTGTATTTTAATAAGTCTCTTCCACCATCTTCAGTACCGAAGAGGTGTACTGGCATAGAAGAATAACCCATTTCCTTATACTTTAAGACACGGCAAGTATAGTTATAAATGATTTTACCAGTTGTTGTACTAGTAGTTCTTTCTTGAGAGACAATATCAGTGACAAAGATTTCATCTTCGTGATTTTTACCTTCTTCAGTTAGAACTATCTTACCTAATTGTGGATTTGTATGATCTAAGACAATCCATGGTTCATGAGTCTTTACTTCATTTCCGTTTTCATCAGTATAGACACCTAACCAAGAATCCATTTGTGATTGAGAAACAGTCTCTTGAGCATATCCATAGGTGAGCAAATATTCATCATAAAGAATATCGCAAGTTCTAGTATAAGCATCAACAATCTGTTTTCCTTTACCAGAAGCAATCCAATAATATGGATTATCTTCACTACCACCTGTAACAGTAGGAGTGTTCTTTTCAGAATCGAATGTTCCATTAGCATTAGTAAAAGAACGTTTTTCTAAGTCAGCTTTTTCATCTTCATTATCAGAAGTGATAGTGTAATTCTTTAAGTAAATAGCAGTATCACTTTCAGTAGAAGTAGAGAAAGCTACACCAAGTCTTGCACTGAGATATAAATTTTCTGCGCCATCTATAGAGCTGATATTTTTCCCATCAGCATCTTTGAATTTGATATTCTTTTGAGTGCAAGCTTCTTTGACCAATTCAGATACATTATCAAAGGTGTGTGATTCAAAATCATAAACGCTTTGCTTGTCAGCAAGTTCAGTTTCAACTTTCTTAAAACTATCAAGAGTGGTTAATGGGACACTTGTTGAACCCACTCTCATATATAAGAATACTTCAGTTGCATTCTTATATGTAGAATTATCACAACCACCTAATGTAAAGGTGATTTTGTAATCGTGAGCAAAGTTATAATTGAAAGTTTGAGAAACAAGATAAGTAGTATATTTTGAATCACTCTTATCAGCAGCAACACGGACATAACCACCGCTACCTGCTGAGGAATAACCTTCGGATAAATATTCTTTCTTTACATTTCTTACATTGATGATAGCTGAATCATCTTCATACTTAGTCCCGATATATTTAGAAGTTCTAAATTCTTCTTCATATGGGAATTCTTGATTTTCAACCCATCTAGTACCATTCCAGAAATCACCGCCATCTTGTGTTGGCTCAAATAATTTCATCGGAAGATTTTGTTCTGTAGTGTGTTTGTTTGAAACATCATAAGGAAGAACACCATCAATTGGTAAAATGATAGCTAAAATGAAGATGACACCTAAGATGATTGCGCCAGCAACTGATGAATGATTCTTAGTGAATCTTTTCATCGCATCTTTGAAGAATGTTGTCGGTTTAGTCTTAAATTTAGCATCATGAATAGACTTGTCCTGTTGAACAAGTGTGAAATCACTAGATGCGATTTCAGTTCCATCGATGTCATTCACTTCACTTCCAGCATCGATAGTCTTTTGACCATCGATGATTGTGAAGTCATTATTTAAATTATTTTCGTTTTCCATATTAAGATGAAGCTCCCATACGGATACGTGGATCGACAATACCATAACTTAAGTCAACTAATAAGTTAGCGAATAAACCGATGAGAGTATAGAAAGCCATATCGACTAACAAGACATTATAGTCATGGTAATTGATACTTTCGACAAATAGTCTACCAATACCTGGAATAACATAAAGTTGTTCCAAAACAACAGAACCAGAGAGAATAGAGATGAATTGTCCGATGATCATCGGAACAATCGGAACCATAGAATTTCTTAAAGCATGTCTAATAACTGATTGGCTTCTTGTGAGACCTTTAGTTCTTGCAAGAAGCAAGAATTCACTGGACATAACTTCAGTCAATTCAGCTCTTGTATAACGAGTGAATAAAGCAATAGTACCAAAACACAGCGCTAAAACAGGAATAACCATAGCTGCTGCATATTGACTAGTCGGAATGTTGTTTCCAACTGGCCATTGAGTCGGCAATACCTTGCCTTTAAATCCCAACCATACGATGAGGAAAGAAATAATGACAAATGATGGAATAGAGATGAAAATCATAACGACAGTAGAAATTAAATTATCTAACCATGAATTCTTATAAAGAGCAGCGATGATACCGAAGATGAAACCCAATGGTAAAGAGATTAAAAGAGCAATGACGTTGATTAAAACTGTTGTTGGAAGTCTTTCAGCAATAATTTCCATTGCTGGAGCATTGAGCTGAATAGCTTCGCTAGTTCCCCAATCCCATCTTGTAAAGATACCTGAGACCCATGAAAAATATTGACGAATCGCAGGTGTTTTATAAACATAATAGACAACATTAGTTTGTGATTGAGGTTCATATTTCAAAATGAAATTACCTAAGCTATCATCGACTTGGTTTTTAATAGTGTAATAGCCTTTTGTAGCTTGTCCCGAATAGAAACCGAAGACAGTTTCTTCGGTTCCTGAGACAACACTTTCAGGTAACATCTTCACTAAGAAAAAGGTGATGGTGAGAATGATGAAGATTGTTACGATAAGCAGGCCTATTCTCTTTAGTGAATATTTTACTAAATAAGGCATGTTAATTTCCTGAGTAATTATTTAGATTCTAAAGTTGCTTTGACAGAATAGTAATTTGCAACAGTAACAGTAGAAGTAAGAGAACGAGAAGTACCACCAACTGTGATAGAGTAACCAACAGTTAAAGTTACTGTTGCTTCAACATTTTCTTTAAATCTATTTGAATCATTTTCATCGGTAACTCCCTTGATACCAGTGTTATTGAATGTGGAATCAAGAGTGATACGTAATGACTTATGATTTTCATCAATCTTAGTTGTAGCATCTTCTCTAGTATATAATGTCTTACCATTACCAAAGCCATCAGTTGAACCATAGACAGAATTGATAATTGCACCAGCAGCGATTAAATCATCAAAAGCAATAGTATAACTAACTGATTCTTTAGCACTATCGCTAGCCCAGGTAGTAATATCATAATCAGAAGCAGTTGGTGTAGCAACCTTAGCTTCACTATTTAAAACGGCAACTGTATTACCTGCATTCCATAAAGAATCAAATGACCAAACTTTGCCATCATAAACAATATCATTAGAAACTTCAGAAGTATCGGTTCCCCAGTTAAGAGTGAAACCAGAAGAGTTATCAGATTTTAAAACTTCTAAGAAGTTGAGTGGAGACATTGTGTTACCAGAAATAGCACCAAAACCTAAATCAAATTCACCATGTTTCATCTTATCATAGACAGCGTTATAGTCTGATGTACCATTTTGTTGATCAATGACAAGTACATAAGCATTACCAAACTTTTTGGAAACAACATCTTCAAAAATTTTCTTGATAGAATCAAAAACATCACCATAATCTTTAACATCAGTTGTATTCATCCAGTTCATAGTAACTATGATTTGTGTCTTGCCACTACTATTTTTAGGTAACTTATCCTTATTTGGAGCAATAGTGTTTCTAATACATTGTGTAAGAGCGTCAGCAGCATCAGTTGCATCATACCCATAGGTATCATAGTGACGATCAGCTAAAGCAGCCTTATGATAATCGGTATTGTTATAAACTGTACCTTCTTCAGGATCACAAACATATGCATTTGCAAAATAATCTTGAGTTGGAGTCTTGCCACGTGATTCAGCAACTGTCTTTCTATCTAAGCCGAATGAAAGGAAGTCTAAGAAATTCTTATCAGTCATATAAGATCTGACATCTCTTTGTTCAGTATATTTCTTAGTTTCGGCAGCACTATGAGCATAAATAGTACCAGAAGTACCGAATAATTTCTTCCATTCAGTAGAATTTAAAGAGTTGACATTAATTTTGAAGGTTGATTCAGCTTCAGTTTGATATGAATGCCAGCTGAGACCACTTGACTCAGTTCCAGAACCACTAACATATTTTGATAAAGTATCCTTAGTAGGAGAATAAGAATCAACTTTACCAGCAAGGAAGTTACTTTCTCTAGCAGAATCTTCAACTTGAGACCATTGGAAACCAGCGATGTTATAAATCTTTCTTGGTTGAGAATCATCACTCAACTTTTCAATAGCATTACCATCAGTATCTTTATCGTAGATTTGTCCGATGAAGTTTTCGTTTCTAGAAACAGTCAAAGAATTGACACCTGGTCTTTCAGAAATGTAATAAGCACCACAAGAGATAGTAGTTTGATCAAGTCTTTCACTAGCACTTGGTTCAGTACCATATTTTGGATATTCTTTTAAAATTTCTGCAGGAATTGGTGAATATAAGCTAGAAGATAAATAATATTTTGCATAGAATTGAGTACATGGAACAGTCAATTTGAAATCGATATAGGTACCATTTTCATCACTTCCCATGACAATATTATGGCCTTTAACCATATATTCATCCCAAGCACTTTCATTGTAAATCTTATCGCCTAAAGAAGATTTATCACTTGAAGCAGCATAATAATCAGAAGCACCAGCGAAACCTGAAACACCATCTAATAATTCAGCACCACGAACTTGACCATTAGCAGAAGTAAGCATCCATTTGAATGGAGTTAAATAATCTTCAGCTTGAACATATTTTCCGTCATATTTTTTGAAAACAGCAATATTAGATGCAGTCTTATATTTTGGAGCATTAGTCTTGTAAGAACCATTTTGACCAGTTCTAACATAGATTCTCCATCTATCGCTTTGGGTAGCATCACTTGCAACTTTAACTTGGGTATAGCCATTAGTATCAGTTCCATTTTCTTCAAGAGCGATAGGTTCATTACAAGTAGCTAAAATAGGATACCATTCATATCCATCATTAGTTTCTTTAAGTCTAGTTCCAAAATAAGCAGAAGTGATATAGCCACTTAAGGTAGAAACATCGCTACCAGTAGCATTCATAGCATCAGCTCTATTTGTAACTGTAGTTGTACCGATTTGATAATAATCAGGTTTTCCACCAAGTGCATTTGGAAGAGTGCCAGTTAATTCGCCTTCTCTTTCAGTTCCCCAACCATAACCAACGACATATTTGGATGGTTTTGGAGTATAACGAGAATTATAAACAACTCTACCACCATCAGAGAAAAGTGTTATACCAGTTAAATAGTTATCAACCGCATATTTTTCAAGTGTACCTAAAATCTTAGCTTTTTCATCATATGAAGCATCAGCATAGGAATAAACACCGGCTTGCTTAGTTGGATTAACGACTGTGAAATTGAATTTATATTCTTTTCCACTGACAGTTACAGTGATAGTAGCACTACCTAATTTCTTAGCATTTAATTTACCAGTGGTAGCACCAACTTCAAGAACATCAGCTGCACTTGAGGTAAAAGTTGCAGTATTATAACCAGTTCCAGAAACGCTGATAACTTTAAGACTTTCACCGACAGCGATTTCAAGATTAGCACCATCTTGAATTTCTTTGCTATCAAGAGTGAACTTAAGAGCAGTGGCAGTAGAAGTTTTAGTGGAAGTAGAAGTAGAAGTGGATTTTTGGCTATCATTGCTTGTCTTCTTACAAGAAGCGATACAAGCGATACTAGCAATAGCAGGAATCATAGCAATTTTTAAATAATTTTTCATCTTAGCTTTCTCCTTTTTTATAAATTTTTTATTAAAAATTTTAAAATAATCTATTTATCATACCATATATAAGACAAAGAAATTTCATTTTTTAGTAGCTTATATGATGTAATAAGCAAAAATGATACAAAGAATCAATAATATCGTTCCATAAGTGAGAAATGGAATATACGGAAATGGATTGTGTTTTCTCTTTCTTTTTCTCTCTTGATGAAACTCATTAGCAGTCTGTCTTGGATTTTTCTTTCCCCAAGCTAGAAACCATTTACCAAATTGATATTCAAAGGTATCAAATGTTCCAGCACGATGAACGAAGACCAAACCAGCGATGCTGAGATAACAAAGAGAAGGAATAAGTAAGCTATTGCTAAGTCCTAGCTTTGTACAAAAATACATCGGAATGACAAAGGCAATTGAAACAATAGCAAGAACAATCCAGAGAATCAAATTCACTTTCTTTTCATATGTGAATAACATGTTTATTCAAAGAAGAAGAAAGTCTGAAATTTCAGACTTTCTTCCAATACGATTTATTTATCTTCTTTCTTTTTCTTAAGAGCAAGGGCAAGAGAGGTTAAGGCAAGAGCTCCTAATGCAGAAGTTGTACCGATGATTGTACCACCGCATCCAGACTTCTTATCGTTCTTATCATCACTTGTTGAGGTGTTAGTAGAAGTGTTAGCTGATGTATTAGATTTATCTGGTGTTGGAGTTGGGGTAGGAGTTGGAGTTGGATTGAAGCTTGCTTTAGTTGGAGTTCCATCTTGAGCAATCGGTAAGTAATTACAAGTGAAGGTTGTTTCACCAGCAGCAACATTCATGATGAGATAACCAGTCTCTGAATCATAATAATAATGTCCAGCAGTTGTACTTGTATAGATATTAGGATCTGAGACGATTTCAGTGCTTCCACCAATTTCAGAAACTACAAGATCAGTCAATCCTTTTCCGACATAAGAATAAATCTTGTATGAATCACCAGTTGGAGTGACAAGATTTCCCTTAGCATCGAGAATTTCGACATTCCACATACCAGTTTCATAGTTAATTTCAGTCTTTTCAATATGATAATTTTCACTCAAACCTTTACCGAAGACGAAGATACTTGTATCAGTGAGATCAAGAAGAAGTCCATTTCTATTACCGGCAGCATCTTGGACACTCATGTAATAAGAAGTCTTCTCTAAAGAATCACCGAAGACATAAACACTTGTGTTATTGCTAGTATCAGTCCATCCACCAGTACCATCAGTAGATGTGATATTTGCATTGGAATCAGTGGTGATATTGATATATCCTTCATCATTTTTCTTAGTGTAAGATAAGTTCTTGATAGTTGGAGCAACCTTATCGATAAGGAGTGGATAAGACTTTGTTTGAACTCCTTCATTACCTTCATTATCAGTAGCGGTGAGGTTGAAGGTGAAAGAAAGTGTGTAATCACCATCAGAGATATCACTCAAATCGATATCTGCAACTGCTCTTGAAGCATTCATAACAGAAGAATCGATGATGAGCCAGCTCTTCAATAAGCTATCAGATTCAAGAAGTGTAGAGCCACCATATAACCACTTGTTAGTTACTTTACCAGTCTTTACAGTGCTGCCATCAGTATTTTTGATAGTCCAAGTAGCAGAGGAGACATTTCTTAAAACGAAGAAAGTAGCAAATAAGTGATCGGATCCTGCTTCACCACCAGCGACAATTCTATCAGTTCCGGTAGATGTATCGATAACATCGGTGAATTCACCATTGACAGAAGAAAGACCAGCAGTGTTGAAGTTGAGAATGTTATTGATGACACTTGACTTAACAGCACCAGCATGACCTGCAAGTGTTGATCCGACATAAGCATTTTCTTTCTTATAAGTAGCATTCAAATTCTTCAAATAAGCATCAATCATACTTGAGTTATAAAGATGATTGTCTTCTTTTTCGAATTGGAATGGTTCAACAGCAGCACCTGCAGTATAGTCTCCATAGAAGCCAAGGAATGGCATATTCATAGATGTATCTTTAGCAGTACCTGCAGTTGTACTATCACTATCGGTAAAGGTGACAAAGCCTTCGACATAGCTACCTTTAGTAGAGGAGAAATATTTGTTGAAATATTCTCTTAAAGTACCATTGAAGTCTTCAGTTTTATATTTTTCATAATCAGATGTTGAATGTTTTTCTGAATCTTCAGTGATATCACTATTATCAAAACTCTTTGAGAATTGAAGATTATCGATACGAACTTTGATAATTCCAGTAACTGTAGAATTAGCAGCGACAGAAACGCTTGTTACATCACTTGCATATGCACTTTCTGGAACTGTGACCTCATCATCATAGATAGAGGTAGTGATGTTACCAGTAAGATTATCAGCCATAGTTTCAGTATTGGTTGTATCTTTATTGTAGTAAGCATCATAAGCATCTTGAGCTGTGTATTGAACATCAAGAGATGGAATCAAAAGTTTCAAACTTGGAGTATATTGCTTGGCAGTAGAAGAAGTGTTGTGAATTTCATATGGGATATTGATATAGGCTGCTTCATCTTTACTCAAATCTGCATGATATAAAGTTCCACCATCTTCAAGAGAATCAGCATTCTTAAGTTCAGCTTTAGATTTGACTAAGGTATCCTCATTATTCAATGATGATGTGACATAGGAATCAGCGGCTAAGATTCTTGAAGTGTTGATTTCACCAGCACCTTGACGGCGGATGGATTCAGACTTCTTATTAGTACCGATATTGCTATCTGCAGTGGACATCATGATTGAAGAAAGTTCTTTTTTCTTCTTAGCATAAGCTTCATCATCAGCGACTGCTTTAGAGCCAGAACCTGGAACATATTCAGATAAGGCAGCTGCCATTGCACCAGTGAGGTTAGGACTTGCCATGGAAGTACCTTGCATATATTCATAACCATAGAGGTTAGAATTATAAATTCTTGTAGAACCACTCTTTGTGCCGTTGACATCAGCAGAGATGGATGAGATGACTTGATAACCAGGAGCTGAGATAGTTGGTGAGATGGATAAATCACTTGTAGTACCATCACTTGAATAACTTGAGATACCATTACCATCAGCAGTATCAGCGACTCTATTGGAGACGATATTCATCTTACCAGCATTATTTGTAAGAGCTGATTTTAAGATGTCACCACCAGAAGAGAGAACGAAGATGACTGGGAAGTTAGGTGTGAAGTTACCAAATGACATCGAAAGTGAGAAAGTAGTTTCAGTGGTGTTATTGATAACAATCAAGGCAGCAGCTTCAGCTGCAGCAGCGGATTGTGCCATACTTTCGAAGGTGACTGAGCCACCACGATCACAGACGACAATCTTACCTTTATATTTAGAATCAATAGCTCCACTAGCGTCTTTATCATAGGCAGAGGATTTACCATGATCTTTGACATAGATATAGTTATATGATCCATCAGCATTCTTAAGATTTGGATAATTGACAGTATCATTACCATTATTTTCGATAGTTTCAGCAAATGGATATTCAGTTGAATAAGAAGTTGAAGAACCAGATTTGTTGACCATTTGGTTTTCAAATTGAACAACTTGATCACCGACTTGGATCAAAGAGGTGTAGAACTTTTGAGTAGGATTTGAAGAAGCGACGATATTTGCTAAGGTAGAATCAGCAGCATAGCTTCCTAAAATACCAGATTCAACAGTATCAGTTGACCATTGAGAATAACCTTTGGTTGATGCAAAAGAACCCTTTCCATCATTACCAGCAGAGAAATTGACAATAGTACCAGCCTTTGAACAATTTGATAAGGCCTTGATAGCGGCAGAACCAGAGGAAGATTTGCTCTCATCAAGTGGTGAACCTAAAGAGAGGTTGACCATATCAAGTCCTAAGGTTGCAGCATCATTTAAAGCAGCAGCGATAGCAGCATCACCAGCACCAGTTGCCTTATCTCCGAAGACTTTGAAAATAGCAAGTTGTGCGTTTTTACTGACACCTTGGAAATCTTTTCCGTTAGCGGCAGCAAGACCAGCGACGTGAGTTCCGTGATTTCCTTCTTCTGGATCTGGATTGACGTTGTTATCATTTCCGACATAATCGTAGGAGAATGGAATCTTATTGTTTAAACGTCTGTATTTAGAACCAGTCAAAGAAGTTTTGACACTTTCAATCTTCTCTTTTGAAAGAGTATCAGTCCAATTATCATCAGCAGTGAAAGGACGGAAAGCAGCAGAGTTGATATAGCTGCCAAGTCCTTTACTTTTCATATTTTCTTCAGCGGTAGTACGATATGAATTAGCGACTAAATTACCATCTTCATCTTCGACTTCAGAAACTTGGTTGAGAATAAGACCAGTATCGATGATACCGATAGTGACACCTTTTCCTAAAGCAGCATCCTTACCAGTGACAGCTTTGATTTGGTCATTTGTTGCACCCATATCAGATGCAGAGACATTCTTTAAAATGTATTCTCTATTGCTGTAAGCAGTCTTTTCAGCAGATGTTGATTTATCTTCTGTAGTTGTAGCTTCACCATTGATATAGGTAGTTGTTGTTCCACTATCGCCAAAAGGCATGGAATAACGAGTTTCTTCAGTGACATTTGAAACGTAATTAGAGCTCTTTAAAACTGCTTCGCATAAAGAAGCTTGTTTTGAGTTGACAGTGATGGCAAAACCATTTAAAACACGGTCATAAACATATGGAACAGAATAATCGAAGCCAGTGAGTTTAAATTTAACATCACTTAAAGCACGATTTCTAGCTTTTACATTAGTTTTCGAATCAAGATTATCATCTACTTCAACAATGAATGTAGTTGTTTTATCTTCTTGAAGAGCAGAAAAATCAACTGAACTAGATGTCTTTGAGCAACCAGCTAACCCTAAAGTAGCGACCGCTCCGAGTAATGTAATAATTTTTTTCATATTAAAATCTACCTCCGAAAAAAGATTCTTGTATATTTTATCTAAAAACACCCATTAATTTTAAGTAAATTTTATAATTTTTATCGACTTTTTTAAATAAAAATAGATGATTTCATATAAAAATCACCTATTTTTTAATTTTTTTTATAATTTTTTTAAATAATCTTTTAAAAAGAACAAAAAGAATAAAAAAGTTGTAAACGCTTACTTTTGATATGTAATTTTTACATACGATTATATCTTTATATATAATGTCGAGATTTTACGCTTTTATAAGCTCTTTTATAACTTGGACCATCATTTCCATTTCTTCTTGATCGACATATTCATAAGGTCCATGACAGTTATAATCGCCAGTTCCAAGATTTGGACATGGAAGTCCCATAAATGAAAGTTGAGAACCTGTTGTTCCACCTCTGACTGCTTCATATTCAAGTGGGAAATTCAACTTCTTATAAACACCTTCAATCTCTTTTTGAATCTCTGGATGTTTATCAAGTTCAACTTTCATATTGTGATATTGATTATGAATATCAAGTACAATAGCTTCATATCCTAATGAATCATTGATTCTTCTAGCTGTCAACTTAGCTAGTTCAATCAAAGATAAGATTTGGTTTTCATCAAATGAACGGATGATATAAGAAGCGCTGCAGCTTTCTTCACTGCCAGAGATCGAACATAGATGGAAGAATGGCTCTTTATCTTCAGTATCTTCCGGTCTTAAATATTCTGGAAGGGCATTTTGGAAATGAATCAAAACATTAGAAGCATTGACCATCTTATTCTTAGCTGATCCTGGATGGATTGATTTACCAGTGACTTTGACATTCATGCTATAAGCTGTGAATGTTTCGATTGAAAGATAGTCATATGGACCTCCATCGACTGTATAGCCATATGGAGAAGTGACAACTTCCATCGAGACATGTTCAGCATCAACACCTATTTCTTCATCGGTTGTAAAGATTATTTCAAGAGGTCTACAATCGACATTAGCATCTCTCAATTCATTTATCGCTTGCATGATGATTGCGATTCCTGCTTTATCATCACCACCTAATAGAGTTGTACCATCGGTGTGAATGATATGATGATTCAAAGATCTTTTTAAAGAAGGAAATATCTTCTCACTCAAAACCATGTGATCGTTTAAAACGATATCTTTTCCTTCATACAATTCAATTTTAACTTTGACCTCTTTATCGCTGGCTTGATTTGAGGTATCCATATGTGAGCATAAAACAAGACGTGATTTATCTCCGACACCTTTAAATTTAGCATCGATGATTCCGAATTTATTGACGGATATTTCTTCAGGATTCAATGCTTGTAATTCTTTTAAAAGAAGTCTTGTCACATCTAAAATCTTATCACTTGAACAACTGTCTTCTTTTGGTTCATATGATGTGGATTCAATGGCGACATATTTTAAAAATCTTTCGGTTACATTCATATTTTCTACTCCTAATCTATAAACTATTTCACGTGAAATTATTTTACACCAACTTCAAAACGGAACTTCATAACATAGAATGTCTTGTTGAATCCATAAGCTACTTCAAAATTGCCTTTTCCTAAGGTGGAATCAGTCAACTTAGAACGGCTGATAGGTAAATCATCGACGATTTGAGGTCCGATATGTACTAATCTAGAAATGCTAGAATCAACCATATTGACCTTATTCAAGCAATAGTTGATGGCCTTCATATCGATATCATCAGAGATACCTAATATTTGTTCAAATCCAAGACTTCTATAATTGAATGGTATCATAACCTTATCGACGACGATGACAGCATTTAAGAGATATAACTTATTGAAAGCAAATCTGTAGGAATTCAACAAGAGACTATAACGATGAATCTCTTTATAGGCATCATCGACAGTAGGATCAAAGGTGATGAATGTATATGACTTAGTGCATTGCAATTTTATAAAGCTATGCGGACAAGCTTTTTGAACAGTGACTTCGATGAGATCGTTGAATTTCTTTTGATTCTTAACATCATATGTTTCTTTCTTATTACCAGTGAATTTGATGAAAATATAAACCAATGGTACTTGTTTCTTACTTCCTTGTTCAACCACTTCCATAGCTTGTTTGAAGTTATAGATATCAGTGACATATTCACTTGATTCAATTCTCTTTTTTCCATCTCTAGAGACCACTTTAAAGATATGACCATTGGTTTGGAATTCTTCAGTAGGATTATAATCAGCTAATGATTTCAAATTGGCGATGACAATATCATCATCCAAGGTGATGAAATCCCAACCAGCTTTTGAATCTTTATTTTGATATTCTTCATATCTAATAGCTCTACCTGAAAAATCAAATGCTTCATTTTCAGTTTTAAATTTTTCTTTAAAAGCTTGTAAAGCCTTGGATTTTCTTTCGATTTCTTCAGTTAGATATGTGACATCAAGATCTTCGACAAGTTCGCATTTCATCGACATATCTTCTAAGGTATCTTCTTCTTTTTGTTCTTCAACAGGCTTATAAATGACTTCAGAAGTAAAATTCTTCTCCCATTGAGGATTTTTATTCAAAGCTAAATAGATATTATCTAAAGTTATAGGAAGAGAATTGATATTCAAATAGGAAAGACATTCATCAAAATAACTATCATCAATTCTTGCCTTGATGAATAATTCTTCTCTTCTATCTTTTTCAATCTCATCGTTTTTAGTTTGAATGACTTGATTCAAAGAAGAAATATCTTCATCTTTTGTTTTGATTGTATTTTCTAATTCTAAATTCTTATCTGAAAGAAGTGTCTTTTCATCCAATAATTTTTGAATTTGAATATCTTTTTCATTCAAATCACTTTCAAGCTTTTCATTGTTCTTTTGAGCGCTAGCTAATGAAAGAGAGACATCAGATAATTTTTGAGTCATCTCTGCATATTTCTTTTCATTTTGAACCTTCAAATCATTCAAAGAAATGATGGTTGTCTTACTTTGTTCATTATCTTGATTTGATTTTTCAACTTTCACTTTCAAATCTTCAAGATCATGATTCAATTTTTTATTTTCTTCTTCTTTCTTCTCAATAGTAGCTTTTAAATTCTCGATATTTTCTTTCAAAGATTTGATTTCATCTTCTAACTTAGTCTTTTCAACGGAAAGAGAACAGACTTGAGAATTCAATTGTGTATTATCTTCATTGACTGATACACTTGTTTTCTTTTCTTTTTCAAAAGCATCAGAAAGACACTTCATCTCATTCTTTGTCTTTCCTTGTTCTTTTTCAAGATAGGAAACAAGCTTTTTCAAATCATCAATCTTATGTAAAAGACCGCCGATATCAGTATTTTCATCTGGTTCATCTAAATCAGTATCAATGATGATTGTTTCATCATCTTCATCATCGATATATTTAGAAATCTCTTCTTCATCCATATCAGAATCTTCAACTTTAGCTTCTTCTATTTTAGTCTCAACATTTTGATATTGAGGATTTATTTCTTCTTTATTTTCTTCATCAAAATCAAAATTAGTAGATGCCACTTTGTCAGTAGTATCAACTTCAGGCTTGATTTCTTCTTTTATCTCATCATCAGTTTCTTGACAAGAAGAGACAAATTCAGCATCTGAAACAGATGTGATAGCATTCTCTTTACCATCAACATCTTTCCATTCATCTTTCTTGAAAGTATCAGTATTTACGAATTCATTTTCGTCATCATCAAATGTAACAGTAACTAATGGTTCGGCATTTTCAACGACAGTCTTCTTATCGCCATCGCTAGTATTACTATCATATTCATGATTATCATCAGAAACCACTGGTTCTTCAGTTTCTAATGTCTTCTCACTATCTAACTCTTCAACTACTTCACTGCTTTCTTCACTATCTACGACTACTTCTTTATTTTCATCTTCGACTACTTCAGCAGTATCAGAAACTATCGGTTCTTCTGTTTCTATTGTCTTTTCACTATCTAATTCTTCGACTACTTCACTGCTTTCTTCACTATCTACGACTACTTCTTTATTTTCGTCTTCAACTACTTCAGCAGTATCAGAAACTATCGGTTCTTTTGTTTCTATTGTCTTCTCACTATCTAACTCTTCGACTACTTCACTGCTTTCTTCACTATCTACGACTACTTCTTTATTTTCGTCTTCAACTACTTCAGCAGTATCAGAAACTATCGGTTCTTTTGTTTCTATTGTCTTCTCACTATCTAACTCTTCGACTACTTCACTGCTTTCTTCACTATCTACGACTACTTCTTTATTTTCGTCTTCAACTACTTCAGCAGTATCAGAAACTATCGGTTCTTTTGTTTCTATTGTCTTCTCACTATCTAACTCTTCGACTACTTCACTGCTTTCTTCACTATCTACGACTACTTCTTTATTTTCGTCTTCAACTACTTCAGCACTAGTTGAATCATCTGGTGTATCTAAAATGACTTCTGATTCATCATCTTTTTCGACGACTTCTTTTTCAGCTTCAAATATCGGTTTTACAACTTCATCATCTTTTTTCTTCTCTTCAACTGGTTTATTTTTAAACGGATTGATGAGATTTTTTAAAAAATCATTTTTAAACATATTTGGTTTAACTCTTGTTGTATCTTCTAATTGCTTTCTTTTTCTTTCAGCATTGTAATATGCATCCTGATTTGTATCATTTGGTTCCATGGAAATAGGACGATTTTTATCAGTCACATCAAAAATTTCAAAAGAACCATATCTTTTGCCTTTTCTAACTTCATAAGTGAAATTAGCTATCTTAAATGATGGCTTACCGCCTCTGACTGCTTTGGTGATAACAGAGGAGATAGTCATATTTAAAGTGTTATTGCTACCACCTGATGCTAATGGTTGTTTGAAGTCTATATCCCAACCAAAACCATTATCATCATTTTGATAATCTTCTTTATGAATTTCATGGGAGGCATAATCAAAAGCAACATCATTGCCATCGAATAGCTCATCCCAGAGCTGTAATGCTTGCTCTTTTGTCATCATTTACCCTTTCTTTTATGACCTAAGTCATAAATATTATCAGTTCAAAAAATCATCAATCGAATGTGTTCATTCTAATTGGAGTGACAATTTGAATATTTTCAACATCATCATTTTTCACCATGAACATTCTTGTCGGTGAAACAAATTCAAAAGAGAACTCTTCTGAATTCAAAGCTTTGACTGAAGCGACAACGTAATCGATATTAAATCCGATTTCAAAAACATTTTGATCTTCAGGAAGATTGATCTCAGAACATTTCAAGGTGACTTTACCATCGCCATAATTAGTGCTCTTAGCAGTGAGAGTTGCTCCTGTATCTTTTGAAAGAATCAATCTAGCTTGACAATTCTTGTTTTCGATGACAGAAACGATCTTAATCAAATCTGCTGCTTCTAAGAAATCCTTTGTCTTAAGTTTGCAAGAATAGTCAAATGAAACAGGAATGATTCTATCAGCAGATGGGAACTCACCACGAATAAGACGAGTAGAAAGGGTGATGCCATTAGAGACAAACAATGCTCTTTGATCATCGAAGTAAATAGTGCATTCACCTTCTTCACTGATTTTAGATACCATATCTAAAGCTTTGACTGGACTTGTGAAATTGAGTTCTTGATCACAATCTTTCAATTCAACTGCATATCTAGCCATACGATATGAGTCAGTAGCTAAGAAATATAACTTTCCGTTATTCGATCTGATATTGATACCTTGGAATAATTCCTTTGGACCTCTTGTAGCAGTAGCAAAAGCAGTAGTATCAAATAATTTTTTGAAATCAGAAATTTTGACATTTAAACCTTTGATTTCAGAAGGAAGTGAAAGATTGACATTTGGATATTCATTTCCGTCTTTAGTTTTTAAATTGAAGTCATTGATACCATCAGAAACATTGAGGAGTGTTGAATCACATAATTTCAATGTGACAATATCACCACCGATTTTAGAAATGATGTCTAAGAATAATCGGGCAGGGATTTGAATGAATCCTGGTTCGATATTTAAAATGATATCTTCACCTTTATCATTTTTTAAAGGTTGATCAACTTTAGTTGAAATAGTTCCATCACTAGCGATTATTGAAAGACCATCCTCTCTGCATTCGACAAGGAAGTTCATGAATTGACTTTCAGGACTTTTTGCAGGGATGATTTGATTAGCAAAGTTAAGTATTCGTAAGAATTCAAGACGTTTTATTGCAAGTTTCATATTTAATTATCTCCTAAAATAAATATATATTAATTATACTAGTTTTTATATATAAGAAAAAGGAAAACAAGCGATAAAATCGATAATTTTCACAATTTCAAATCTGTCGGTTTTTAATGTGTAATTTTATTTACATAATAAGGAATATTTTTAAAAATAATACTAATAATATAGGGCCATTTATTGTGGATAAGTCACACAAAATTATAATTATTTTAAAAGGACTTTTTATGAAAAATACAATAATTATCGAAATAATTTAAAATAGAAGTACAACAAAATAAAATTCACATTTCAAATTACTTATTAACAATTGATAACAATATGGCTTAAAACATGTGTTTTTTAGTGGTTAAGCGTGTGGATAACTTTGTTTATAAACAAAAAAATAAGACTCATTTGAGTCTTATTTAGAAGTATTCATAATGCGTTTTGATAGGTCATCGACGTTCTTTTTTACAAGAGCATCGCTCTTATAGAGATTGGATATTTTTTGAACATTGGTCAAGACAGTTGAATGATCTTTTCCAAAGGCCTTACCTATCTCTTGATATGGAAGAGTGAGGAGTTCTCTAGATAGATACATAGCTATTTGTCTAGCTAAGGCTATCTGAGAGGTTCTAACTTTTGATTTTAATTGATTTGGAGTTAAGTTGTAATATTCACTGACAGAATTGATAACTTGATCGATATCGACCTTTCCTTTCTTAGATTTTCTTGTTTCATCATCTAAGAAGACTTGTTTTGTAAAGGCGAGAGTGATTTTTCCTTCAGGTTTTTGACTTGTGATTCCGAATATCAAACGAGTGAAAGCACCATTTAAGACACGAACATTAGTCGAATAATTTAATGCTAAGTAAGAGAGTACATCTTCATCGAACATATCAAGAGAGAGATTGTTGACTTTGATCTTCATTTTTAAAATCTCAATCAAGGTCTCTTGATCAGGAGAATGGATATCGACAGTTAAGCCACCGCTGAATCTTGAAACTAAACGATCTTGAAGTCCTTTTAAGTCATCAGGTGCTTTATCAGAGGTTAAAACTATTTGTTTATTGTTTTGAACTAAAAGATTGAAAACATTGAAGAACATCTGTTGGGTTTCTTCTTTATCTTTTAACATCTGAATATCATCTACAAGAAGCATATCGATAGTGGAAAAGAAATCTTTTAAATTTTCACTTTCTTTTTCACCTCTGACGTATTTGATGAATTCATCGATGAACTCATCGGCAGAAATATATAAGACATTACTATTAGGATGATGATTTTTAAATTCGTTACCAATACTTTGAAGGAGATGAGTTTTTCCTAATCCCGATTTAGAATAAATGAAGATAGGATTATATGTTCCGGGATTATTTACCGCGAAGATAGAGGCTTGATAAGCCATTTTATTAGAATCTCCGATGACAAAATTATCGAAGGTATAACTGCTTGATAAATGACTGTTCTTAAAGAATGTTGCATCAGCTTTTTCGATAGCTTCTCTTTTTTGTCTATAGGATAAACGATCAGTAATCTCTATTTCATAATTAGTTTCAGTGATTTCAGCTAGTGCTTGTTTTATTGTTGGTGTATAGAAGTTTTTGATCAACATCATTGAAGATGATGAATCAGCAACGAATATAGCACGACCGTTATTTAAACTTTTGAGTTCAAAGGCATTTGAACCAAAGATAGTATCGAATTGTCTAGGGTTATTTATTGATTTATTTAACTTTTCTAAGACGGCATCTGAAATCTCGGATAGTTGATTATCTAAATTTGTAGTTCTCATATTTCAGTCCTCGGTCAAAGATTATAGTCTTAACGCCTTTAATTTTAAAGATAAATTTAAGCTCAAAAAAAGTTATCCACAATGATTTTCAAAAGTACTACTTTATTATATATATGCAGTTATCCACTTACCCACAATATATAAAATGTGGATAACTTGTTGATAAATATGCAGTTGATAACTCAAATGTTGATAAGTGGATAACTGCTAACAATTAAGAAAGTTATCCACAATGAAATATTTCGATAAATATTGATAAAAATACTACTTATCAACAATTAAAAATACGTTATCAACACATAGTTACTAACATAAAAATTGGTGGATAACTTGTTGATAAGTACTTAAAGTTATCAACAATGGCATATTATTATCCACAATCTTATTTTGGAGTTATAAACCATAAATGACAACTTTACCTTTGATATAGATTTCAAAATATGTACCATTTTTTTAAAGTGTGGAAAACTTAAAAATAATTTTTAATCTCAAGCTTATAAATAGCTATAGATAAGATTCAAAGAAGCTATAAATATTAGAATCATATGGATGACAATAAACTTCAAATTTATAATTCAATTGATATTATTCTAGAAATAATCCGTATCTATTTAAGCGAATTAAGGAATTTAAAAAATAAAAAAAATAGTAAAAATATCTCACATTGTAATCTTATAAAATATGATTTATTGCTTCTAATTTAAGTCCATATATGTACATATTTCTTTAAAATTTATGATTAAAATATTTAATAGCCCTTTTAAAAAAATAGCATAAATTTAGTTAATACTAGATAGTAGATGTTCTAAAATCATCTAAATAAAATTTGATATATTTAATGATTTTTAAATGTACATAATAACGATATCTGAAAGAATGATTGATCTGATTTCTTTGTTTTTATAGCCAATTATTCATGTTAAAAAAGAATCTTACTTACAGATATTCCTTTTTGAAATAGGATAAAATTATAATCATACCTGCTTAAGAATTTGAAATTATAACGATGATTTTTCAACAAAAAATAATACTAATGATTATCTATAGAAGCATCAATTTCTATAAGATATTTCTATAAAAAATTAAGTTATATTCCTATTTAAAATTAATTATTATATGTTTATTGAGTCGTGACATACACTATCGCTAAATCTAAATAACTTTATATTTTTTTATAAAAAATCTATTTTGAACTAAATGTCTAGTTTAATATATAAGAGTATCATCTTCAATTTTTGTAATAATGAATAAACCCAAATGAAGAACTTAGTTAATATAAAATCCTACCTTTAATTGTTTCAACAGAAAAACAGCAATCATTTATTACGTTATTTGATGACATAAATAAAGAAGATTGCTGTTATTGAGATTGCTCTGTAAATGTTCTTTAGGTTATGAATTTAATATCAAAGATGAGATATTTATAGATTTTTTTGTTTTTTTAAACTTAATTTTCTTCAAAAAATGAGGTCAAAATATCAGTAGTAATCAGAATAGATTTATGTATATTTTTTTGAATATAAGAACTTAAAACGAGTTTTTTTAGAAATCAAATTTGTGATAACCTTCAAATTATATTGAAAGTAGTTCTTTAAAATCAATCAAATTTTCCTGTGCTTCTTCAAGAATTTTTGAAGTTTTTTCATCGCCATCATTTTTAACAATATCAGATAGATAATCTAATTCGTTTAAAAAGTATAGTTTTTGTAATAATTCATTCAATTTCTTATACTGATATTCATTAATGATACCAGCTTGATAACATTCACATTTTAAAATCATATCATAATATTCAAAGGTATCAGGGCAAATGCACTTGCATTCATACCATTCATCTAAACAATTGATGAAATCAATTCCATCTAATAATGATTCAAAATCTGCTCTTAATTTCAAATAAAAATCAAAAATGTTTTTCATAGTTAGATTCTTTTTATCACATCGTCTAAAAGATTAATGAATTTAAATCATCACCATACTGGACTTTTTTAAGATCTTTATTTGTTTCATCATAATTAGAATTTACGAATATTCTATCGCAAAAAGTATATGTACCACTTTTTCTTTCAATTATTTCTTTGATTTCATCATCGAATTTTGCATAGGATACTTTAATAGTTCTTGTAGAACTTATTTCGCATATATCTACATCATTAAAAATAATTTTTTGTCCAGTAGAATTCTCGAATTCTATTAAGTCATAATTTATTTTTTTATTATTTTGTCTAAGAAATTCTTTATATAAACTACATGATTTATTTTTTTTGTGTATGACTCCGAATACTAAATAATCATCATCGAAATATGCACTCACATTCACTTTACAATCGTAAAAATTATTTTGTTTAGTATTTAAATTATGCCATTGATTAATATAATAAGCAGGAACACTGCAGTCACATTCGATATGGCAAGAAATAAGTAAAAAAGAAGATAATAAAGAAATTAACAATTTATGTTTCATATGATTACCTTTTAATATAATTTTAAGAAAGTAAAACAACTAATTCCAATATGACTAGAAATGTCATAGTATGTTGGTTTCTCTAAATGACCATCTCTTAATTCATAGAATAACTTATAAGTTGAAAAAATGAAAATCCAAAATTTTGTTGTTTTCTTATAATATTTATATCCACAAACTGCCATTGAATGAGCTCCATAAGTATCATTTGTTGTAGACCAAACGAGACTTGTCAATAATTATGTGTAATCTTTTTGATAATGTTAATAACTTTATTTC
>CAVJWL010000020.1:0-30230 GCA_963653505.1 uncultured Prevotellaceae bacterium | reverse complement strand
AAATCTTTAAATTTTTAAATAATTCTTTAGAATCACAGCCTTTAGAATAATAGGCATTTAACATAGAAAGGGCAAGGGTTTTACCAAATCTTCTAGGACGAGTGATACACATATATTTTCTTGATTCTTTACATAGAGAATTATTAACTTCTTTAATTAACATTGATTTATCAACAAAAATATCATCATTGTAATATGGAAGAAATTTTCCAGAATCTTGATTTAAATATAATGCCATATGAATACCTCCTTTCTATATAAATCTTATTATTAATATTATAATTTAAAGTTAAACGATTTCTATCTTTAAATACAGTTTTAATTTTTAGTAACCGATAAACTAAATAAATACAATAAAGTTGCAAAAATATATCATAAAAAATAGATATTCCTTGAAGCGCTATTCAACTATAAAAATGGACAGAGTTCTTCTTTTAATTTGCACTCATTCAAAATACAATTTAAAGCTCAAAACTAAAAACTTGAAATAGAATATCATGATTATTAAGAAAGGAAGAAAAATTATTATGATTGCAATATTATTTGAAAATTGTGATATCGAAAAAAGAAAAATATCAAAAACATATAAAAATGAAATATTGAAAATAGATGTCGCTTATAAATCTAAAATATTATCTATATATGATCAAAGACCGGGATTTTATCATCACATGAAAAAAAATCAAAAAATTATCATTGAACACATCTAAAAATGCTATTTCATATTAAGATACTTTCTTTTGGCTATCAGATTCTATGATATGCAATGAATGCTTTCTATGTAATGATCCTAACATATGATTATCATTGAATGAAGAAAGATCATATATCAAATGTTATTTGGGAGATACCAGTCTTTTATTCGCTCATGCTTTCGATGAAAATTATATCAGTGATGTCAATATTTATTCATCAATTATGCATGACAAATTATCAATTGAAAAAAGAATGTTTATTGAAAATATAATCGGACAAATGCTTGTAGCTAACGAACATAAATTATATTTTTACAATCATTATAGTGAAGATACAAAAAGAAACGATATTGAAATAGATTTCATAATAAACCGTGGAAATAAACTCACCAATAAAATCATTTCAATAGAAGTGAAATCATCAAAAAAATAACATAACAACATCTTTAATTAAATTTTCTAACAAATTTAAAAAGAGAATATTTAAATCATATATCCAAAAAATCTCTTGATACGAGATGATGGAATCATCTGTATTCCTTGTTATATGACATTTTGTTTGTAATAAAAATACCGGACTTACAAGAAAAAAATTTCTTCAAGTCCGGTATTTCAAATTCAAATTTTATTCACCTGATTTATCGAATAATACCATCCATAATCCTTTAAAGATGATTTTCAAATCAAGTTTAACACTTCTAGTCTTGATATATTCAATATCTAAATCAATCCATTCTTTGAATGATAAAGAATTACGATTGTGTTGGATTTGCCATAAACAGAGAAGTCCACCTTTAACAAGCAATCTATTCTTCTGATAATCAGTATATTGCTTTGTTTCTTCTAATATTGGGCTTCTAGGACCGACAACTGACATATTGCCAACAAATATATCCCAGATCTGTGGAAGCTCATCTAAACTAGTTTTTCTGATGAATTTGCCAAATTTAGTAATACGAGGATCATCTTTGAGTTTGAAGGCTGGTTCATCAGCTTCATTGATACCAAATTCTAATAACTGAGCTTTCATTTTCTCAGCCCCAGGACACATACTTCTGATTTTGTGGAACTTGAATAACTTACCATTCTTACCAACTCTTATAGAAGTATATAAAGCACCTTTGACAGTAGGATCTTTCTCACCATTAGGATCACGAATGAGCTTGCAATCATATCTCTTACCATTCTTGGAAAGATATTTACCGTTCTTATTCTCTTTGATTTCTAATTTATAACTTTTAACACCAAAGTCTTCAAGTAATTTGATAAGCATCAAAAGAAGAATTAACCAACCAATCAAAAGAAGAACAGTAAAGGAAGAACAAATATCAAACGTACGTTTTAAAAAACAATAAAACTTACCGCCAGAGACTTTAATACTTGAATTATTGTTATGATCTTGTATAGATTCATCATCAAAAGAACAAGTATCATCTTTCTTATCAAAACGTTCTTTTTCAAGTGGCATATCATAAGATAATGCACTATCAATTCCACCATAGTCCTTCATTTAATTTTTCCTCTCAATCATAGATTCCTAAAATATTTATTAAAAATATAAGCGATTATCAAATAAAGATAAGCACTAAACTATGAATAAATAAATTATATTACCCCCCCCCCGTGTTTTTTCAAGATATTGAATAATTACGAGATATTATTTAAGAATATATAAGAAATTTCTTAATATTTTTATAAAAAAACAAAAAATCATAATAATACACATATAGATAGAAAAAGCACCCAATAAGGGTGACTTTATTCTATCAAATATGAAATTAAATTCAAATAAATTTATTCGAAATCAAGAAGACAACACAAAATAATAATCATCAATTATGAATTGATAATTGTTAAACAAAAAGGAAAATAAATAATAAATAAATCTTAATTCTTCTTAGCTTCTTCTAATTGTTTTTTTAATTCTTCAATCTCTTTATCCTTCTTATCTCTTTCTTCTTTGTCTTTATTTTCTTTCTTCTTTCTATTGTTTTCAGAAACAACATAAATGATTTTTGCAATTTCAAAAATACAAATAGCCGTAGAAGGAAGAACAACAAGAACAAGAGTACCTACTTTAGAAGTGATGAAGAAATACATCTTACCTAAAGGAAGAGAAACAAAAGAAACCTTACCTAAAATCTCACCAGTTCTACCATCACTATATAGAGTTTGAATATTACCATCACCATCAACAGCATCACCTTTGAGCTCGTATTTGATAACACCACCATCAATAACAACAGGTTCAGAAACGATTCTATGAGTGATAGTAGTATTATTCAACGGAACATAATTGAAAGTGAGAACATCTCCTTTTTTCAAAGAAGAATAAAATTCATTCTCCTTACCCTCTTTTATCAAATCAACTTTGATTAAAGACTTGACAGGGATGGATTTAATATCATATTCATTCTCACTCTCACCATCCATAGAACTAGAAATGACAACAAGAAATTGAGAAGAACCAATTTTACCTTTAGTAAAACGAGTGGAAACAGAAAAACAAGCTAAAATAAAAAATAAACAAAAGAAAATATAGAAAACTATATTTCCAATAAGCTTATAAATTTTCTTTTTGTCTTTTTTAACAGTATCATTTTTAGTTTCCATATTAAAGTTATATATTTTTTAAAAAGTAAGGCAGAGACAGAATCTCTGCCTTAAAGTGGGAATATTAATAAGAATAATTAATTATCGGACTAGTCGCTTGTAGAATAACAAATTAATATTTTTTTCCATCAATAGTAATACAACTACTACCAATATTCAAATAATCATTTATATTTGAAATTTCTACTTTATCTTCATCACCATTCTTGTAATAAAATTTGCAACCGGTCATTTCTACATTGTTTCCTTTTGACTCAAGAGTAATAATTCTTTGTTTATTTCCATATTTACTGTACATAACAAAATCACAATTATTAACCCTCACTGTGTTTTGAACAGATGCATTTTCTGCGGCATGTCCAATATAAATGTTAGCAAAATTACTGTCACTAGATTTTGAAAATTTATTATTTCCAAACAAAACACAATTATCAAAAAGGACTGAAGTATTAATAGAAAGGTTCTTACTATCAGCGTAGTTATAGAAACAGCCATAAGCAGTAATAGTAGAATTTTTAACAACAACATTTAAATTATTATTAAGATAATCATAAATGCCATAGTGGTCGACAGTAATATCAGCATCATCTAAGTTTACTAAATAATTAGTAGTTCCATATACATTAATAATTCTTGAATAATTAGGGGATGCCTCATCTTTTTCAGCCACTAAATTTACACCTAAAATATATAAAGAACCATTATCGACATTTTTATCATCCTCATATCCGCCATATACATTAAAAACTCTAGCATCTGGTGTAATAATAGAAACATTACCATCACCATAGATATATGTATTCGTAGAATGAATTGTTTGTCTTGTTGATAATTTAACATCATTTTTTATAGAAATATATTTAGTTGTATTATTACTTGTATCTGAAAGTGCATTTTTTAATTCATCTTCATTTGAAACAATATAAGTTTTTCCATCTCTTTGTTTTAATTCAAGAACATTAGTTCCAGTTACTTCAGGTGTTCCGCCTGGATAACCAGCAACTAAATCCTTAATAATTCTAGCATTAACAGGGAGTTTAATCTCTGTATCACCAACATAACCTTCAGTAATTCCACCTTCACTATTTTCAAAGTTGAATACAACATCATCAGAAACAGTTGTTGTTCCAGATCTAGCTAAGACACCACAACCATCCTCAATGTTGAAAGTACCTTTATTGATAGTAACTGTATCACTATTGGCAACATATACACCACAAGCAATATAGTTCTTGCTCTCTATATTTCCATTGAAAGTTCCACCATTGATAGTGATGGTATTACCACCCCTACCATTAGTTCCATTAGTACCGACAACAAAGTTATCAACAGTTTCAAAGGTTCCACCATTAACAGTAATTGAACCATTATTATAAGCAAGAAGTGCGACTTCTTGTGCTTTTACATAACCACCATTAACAGTTACACTACCACCATTGACAGCAGCAACACCATTAGATTTTTCACTTACAATATTTCCACTATTGATAACAACATTACCACCATCTGCAATAATTGCAGTTTTATTAGTAGATGTAATACTTGGAACCTCTTCGGTGCCATCAACAGTATTTCTATTTGCACCCTTAGCAGTTTGTGTACTAGAAGAAGTAGCTTTCGTACCGATAGTTAATGTAGCACCATCAGTGACATTGAATGCGTTCTTGTCAGCAGGTGCAGTCACATTTTCAGCAAGAACGAAATTTATATCTTTGCTAATAGCGACAGTATCACTTAATGACATTGGAGAATCAACTTCAATAGTTGAACCTGAATCAGCAGTACTGATAGTTTTAATTAAATCATTTGCAGATTTAGATACAAAATATTCGGAAATTTCTTGAGTAGCAGCATTACCTTGAATTGCTTCAAGTTTGATGGATACTGTACCATTTCTAGCTAAACCATCAGTAACTGGAGTGTCTTTATCAATACCAAAAGTAAGAGTATAGGTTTCTAATGTTGTTTCTATATCAGTTGCTACAGCTGTCTGATATTTAGTAAAAAGACCAGTAGCACTCTTCTTCATAGCATCATCGCCAGCTTTACCTTCTAATGTGACAATCTTATTAAATTCATCATCACCATTATTAGTAACAACTAAACGATATTTGATATTAACATTAGATGAATTCTTAGCAGTAACTTTAACAGTGACATAATCACCTGCAACAATGTTATCTAATTTAACTTCACTGCCATCAACAGTAGCAGTTCCACCACAACCGAAAGTAACTTTATTTTCAGTTGCACCAGTAACATCTTTTTCTTCACCTTCAACTAATGTCTTAGAACCAGTTAAAACAACATCAGTACTGACATTAACCTTACCAGAAGTAACAGTGACATTAGTATTTGCTTCACTAGTGAATAATGCGTAAGTAGTAGTCAAAGCAATACCACCAAAAGCAAGAGCTGCAATAGTAGATAAAACAACAGTCTTACTAACCTTATTTAATTTTTTCATATTATTTATTCCTCTTTATTTAAGATAAATTTAATTATTAGAATACGTCCAAGCATTACCATCGACTAAGACATTTTGAGCAGTAACGTTATAAGTTCCGTTATATTCACTAGCGCCATCATCGTCATTTTTACCAATTCTAACGCTATAATCACCTATGACATTATTGATAGTAACATTAGATAAATTGATATTCATAGTTCCAGCACTCTTGCACTTGATAGAGCCTCTGTCATTATATTGTGATTCACCTTGAGTAGCTCCACAAGAAGTAAAGGTAGTATCACTGACATTAACAGTACAAGTTCCAGATAACTTATGACTGATCTTCATACCAGCTGCACAACTATCAAAGGTTGAATTTTTAACAACAACAGAACCATTAGCTTTTTGATAGACGCCAGCACCACATTTACTGATATGACAATTATCAACTGTGACATTCATTTCACCATCAGTTGAGCCATCTGTACCAAGAATAAAATGCATACGAGAACCATCTACATTTCTTCCTTGTCCAACGTATGTACAATTAGTGAAAATAACATTTTGTTTATGACCAGTTTTTGGTGCAATACCCCATACAGTTAAATTCTTTGCATCATAGATATTGATAGTAAAATCAGATTCTTGACCTGTTGTACCTACATTAAGACCAATCTCACCATAAGAGAAATTTGCACCATTAGCATAGATAGTCAAATCACTTGTGATATCTGAAGTTCTATTAGTACCAGTATTGCTAACTTTTAAAGTAGCACCTTTCTTACAATAAATAATAGAAGCGCCTTTATTTATTGCACTATTAAGATCTGCAACATATTGAACAACACCAGAACCATCTACATAGCAGGCATCATTATTTGTAGGGAAGTTAGCACTTGCAACACCAGTTGGATATGTAATAGTTTCAATATCAGCAAATGAATATGTACCTTTGATTCTAGTACCAGTATCATCAGTGCTAGTATTACCTAAATAACTACCAACATAAACATGAGTGATAATGTTACCATTAACACCAGTTCCTTCATCTAATCCGAAATAAACATTTTCTAAATTGAGAGTTCTAGTACCTGATCCATAATCACCACGGATAGCAGCAGAGTTACCATCTTTTTTTGTTGTTCCATCCGCTAATGTATATGCACCACTATTGACACCCCAAGAATTTATCTTAGTATCTTTAATAGTGATGTTACCATTATCTCCATGTAATTGAATTGCATTACCACGAACACCCGTAATTTCACAATCTTCAATTAAGACATCTTTAAGAGTACCACCGTTATCTTTACCAGCGATAGCACTTAAAGCAATGCCATAACCACGCTTTTTATAGGCATCTGAAACATTGCCATTAGAATCATATTTATTACCATAAGCTGGTAATGAAGAATCATTTTCACCGATAAATTTACAACCTTTAATGGTATAGCTGACATTTTGTTTAGATTGTTTTTCAATATCTAAACACATACCAGCACCACTATTAGTAATGGAATTATTGCTTGTATATACTAACTTACTTTGATCACAAGCATAGAAAGTACAATCTTCAAATGTAAGAGTAACACTATCTTTACTAGTAGTAAATGTAGCACCATTTAAGAAAGTGACACCTTTAATAGTAGTATCCGAAGAGATATAGTCATCAACCCATTTATTGATGAAAACATGACCGTGACCATCAAGATTTACTGGATTAGAATTAGAAGAATTATATCCAAAAGAAATATCACTTAAATTAAATGCCTCTTCTAAAGTATCAGCATAGATATCATCATAGACAAGAGCATTACCTTGAACTGCTTCAACACCAAAAGAAATAGTTGCTTCATCAATTTCTTTAGTTGCAGTAGTAGGAAGAGAAATAGTGATTTCATAAGCATCTATACTTCCACCAGCTACAAGAGAAGTCCATTTAGTAACCATCTTATCGTTACCAGTTATTGTTAAATCTTGATAATCACCACTGAGAGTATATGTTTCACGATATTTGATATTAACAGTACTTTCGTTTTCAGGAGCAATTTTTAAAGTAACACTATCACCAGGAAGCATTTTAGTAATAGTGACATCACTACCACTAACGACAGCATTAATATCAGCATCAGTATTATTAGTATCATCATCAATAGTACCATCAGTATTGATAGATTTTGGAGAATAAACTTTTTCAACAGTAACTATAGAAGTCACTTTAACCTTACCAGTAGAAACAGAAACATCAGTTGTAGCTTCACTAGTGAATAATGCATAAGTAGTAGTCAAAGCAATACCACCAAAAGCAAGAGCTGCAATAGTAGATAAAACAATAGATTTGCTAACTTTATTTAATTTTTTCATGTTTTATTCCTTGTATTTTTATTTATATTAATGAAAGAAGAGAACAAGCTCTCCTTTCATTAATTCAATCGTTTCTAATTGTTTTTGCCTGGGATAAGAAATTAATTACCCCAATTTAATGTTGGAGTACTACCATCAAGAGTGAAAGTTAAATTATTACTATTAACGGTAGCAGTTTGATTTGTACAATTGGCATATCTTGCCCCAATCCATTTTTGGTATAAGCCTTCTGCATAATTTCCAGAAACAGTAGAATTATTAACAACAACTTTGTAACGAATCATATCACCATTTTTATCGCATGCTACTTGAATAGCTGATTTATAATTTTTATCACCTGTAAACTGAGAACCATGTTTGTTATCAAATACACAATCATTAACAATAATATTGACATCCACATAACTAGAATCTGTAACAGTATTTCTATAAAGTTTTAATGCTGTTTCATCAGATAAAAAAGTACATCTTTTAAATGTAAAGCTTTTTCCACCATAAGTGAAAATATTAGACTCACTAGCACCTAATGAATTAAACTCACAATTTGTAAATTCAACAGCTCCATCACCCCAATATCCCATAGCTCCACCATCATGGTCTACTAAAATCTTAACATTATTGAAAGAAGTTGATAATGCTTGAGGGAAACCAGTATAATATCCTTTAGCAGACTCAGAAACAGTTAAAGTAAGATTTTCCATTTGAACTTTTGTGCCATCAAATGAATATCCACAATTTTCAGTGTTACTTTCTAGAGCTTGAATCCAAACAATATTGTTCTTTTCACCTCTACCAACAACTTTAACTCCACCAGTAACAGATTTAAAATCGGCTGAATATCCGTTATAAGTACCTTCACCAATTTCGACGATAGCTGCTTTTGTCTTATCTTGAATTACAATTCCATTTAATTCATCAGAACTAGATGCTGTGTAATATGGTGTACCATTAATTGTTGTTGAATATTTAACACCTCCGATTGTTTTATTAGTATGTAAACCAATATACATACCTCTATCTGTATCAGCTTTTTCACTGATCTTTACATATTTTTTAACATAATCAGTATCGCATGTAATTGCAATATTTGCACCACTACCTGCACCGATTAATCCACCTTCTCTATGTGAACCATTAACTAAAACTTCAGATTCAAATTTGATATTTTTAAGAGTAGTTTCTTTGCCACCTACTTGTCCGATAACACCACCAGCTGTATAACCAGAGATTGAAAGTGACGCAGTATCACTTTGATAAGCGTAATTATCAATAGTAGTAGTGCAAGAAGTGTATCCGACTATACCACCTGCATATTTAACATCAGAAATGTTAACACCACCATTGAGTTGAATATTTTCAATCTTAAGTTCACTAGCACCAGCATCAGTTAAACCGACGACAGTACCAGCACCTAAATGTGGTTTCTTTGCGGTTGTGAAATCTCCTTTCATAGTGACATCATCAAATTTAACATTATGAACATAAACTTTTCCAACACCAACTTTACCAATCAAACCGATATATTTATTATTACTTCCATCATCTGCTTCGCTTGGAGCAAAGTGACTAATAGTATATCCTTGTCCATCAAATTCAAATTGAGCAAGTTTGTCTACAGGCATTGCATAATTTGGAGAGACATACTTGATACCAGTCATATCGATATCATTCATCAAGATTGCCTTAGTGAATGGAAGAGCAGCATTATTGTTAACTTTCTTTGCAAATGCAGCTAAATCAAGTGGAGTATAGATTTCATATTTTGTTTGATCTGGATTTTCGGCTTTTGCATTTCCTTGGATTGCTTCAATCTTAAAGGAAACAGTGCATTTCTTCTCTTGATATTCATTACCGGCAGTTTTTGGAAGTTCAATACTGAAATTATACTTTGTAGTTGTAAAATCAGCACCTGCATCTAATGCTTCATAATTTGAAACTGTTGTAGAACCATCATATTCAACATTGTTGATTTTAACAACTAATCCTTGGAATAATCCGTTATCTTCAACTGTCTTTAAAACAGTACGATATTTGATATTGACATTAGATTCATTTTTAGCAGTGATAGAGAATTCTACTTTATCACCTGGAAGGAATTTATCTAATGTGATAGTTCCTTTATCATTATCATAATTGAATGTTCCACCACCAGTGAAATCAGTTTTACTTTCAATAAGAACACTATCATCTGTAGTTCCATTCAACGAGTATAACTTAACATCATCATTTATTTGAGTGCTGACTTTGACTTTACCAGTAGAAACAGAAACATCAGTTGTAGCTTCACTAGTGAATAATGCGTAAGTAGTAGTCAAAGCAATACCACCGAATGTAAGAGCTGCTAAGGCTGATAACGTAATTCTTCTAGTCAATTTATTAAATTTTTTCATTTTATAATTTCCTTTACATATAAGACTTCACCATTAAGGAGAGAAGAGCAAGATGCTCTTCTCTCTTCTAACTGTGCATCTTATCTATAGAATTTATTATCGAAATTTATTAAGCCTTCTTAACACTAGATAATCTGAAGAGAATGTCGAAGTCAATTGATTGTTCTTGAGCTGAATTATTGTTTTCAGAATTGTTGAATTTATAGGAAACTGTGATTTCAGCTCCAACGCCTTTATTGACTTGTTTACTATCTGGTTCAGCAACTGTCCATTCGATTTGAGAAAGAATTGCTGCTTTATCATCTTTGGTTCCATCTTTTAGATATGCAGTCTTTGTTGTTTCGATTGTATAATCGAAGGCAACATCCCCAGAGTTGTAAAGTAAGAACGTAGCACTTCCTTCCATGGTAGGAACTAATTTGACATTGTCGAAGATCTTTCCATCATAGTTTTCAAGATCGACTCCCTTACCAGTTTCAGGTACAAGATTATCACCTGTCTTATCTTTGAGAGTTGAAAGATCAACAGTGTTAGATGTGATAAGACCATTTTCATCAAGAATATCTTGTTTAAGTTCTTTTAAATAGAGCTTTGCTTGAAGATTTCCAGATACTACAAGGTGGGTGTTAATCTTCTTTTCACTGGTGAAAAGAGAATAGGTCATACCGATTGCAAGACCACCAAAGGCAACAATTGCTGCAAGAGAAGCGACAAACTTAAGAGTAGACGGTTTTTTATTTTGTTCCATAATGAACTCCTTTCTTTATAAAAACGCGTTGGTTTGTAATATCAGAGTGAAATCTAAGTGAGTGCCAATGATTTCGTTAGGAATATCTTTAGCAAGGGTGTATTGGATAATCAGTTCCTTAGATTCATTCTTTTTGATTTTCTTTTTATAACTGTAAGTAATATCGAAACTATCTGAGAATTTCTTATTTACAATAGTTTCATCTTCAATATACGCATTCAAATTGATGTAATTACATGCTTTCTCAATGCTTGATATCTCAAATCTAAGAGAAAAAGAGATATCTTTATCAACGAGTGATTCGATGATATATCCTTGTTCTTTTGTCTCACCTGGAGATATGACACCAAGATTGCATTCAGTAGTGAGAGTGCTATTGACATTAGTTACTTGAATGAGCTCTTTACCTTTAACTCTATTTTTAGCAATAAGCAGATAAATACCGCTACCTAAAGCTCCGAGTAAGGCAACACATGTAATTGAAAGTAAAACTTTATTGACTTTATTCATTTTATCTTTCTCCACATATTTGTTTTTTCATCTCTGACATCAACCTTATTAGTTAAGATTTTCAGTCTTTTCTTATAGAGATAATATCTATGTAAGGAAATACCAAAATTAATGCTTAAAAAAACAATTGCCAATACTAGGCAAGAGATAAAGACGATCAAACTTATTTTTAACCCAAGCATCTCTTTATAAGCTCCTATTTTGATAATTCTTCCTAGAGAAATAACTATTTCCATACGAAAATAGTTCTTCATCAAAAATTGTACCCCCCCCCGTACCAATTTGTCAACACATTTCTCATCAATGTTGTAACCGCTTATATAAACAAGATAAAATTTTAAATAAAAAAAGTATTTACTGAATTACAAAGGTAAAATTTAAAAATTGATAAAACATGTTAAAAAAGTTAGTTTTTTTACAAAATTTTATAAAATATCTAATTTTTTAGTGTTTTTTAAGATTCAAAAAATGAGTTAAAATACATTTTTAATGATTTTAACTCACAATAAAATAGATAAAATAAATTTGTAAATAAATTGTAATTTTTTATGTAATTAAATTTACAAAAACAGACTTTTGTAGCACAAATTTTGATGGTTATTTTTCGTATTTAAATGTTGAAAGAAAATCTTTGATTAGGAAAGAGCAAAAATGTGGAAAAGTACAAATATTTGATTCAAATCCGATATTTCCTCTTACAATTTTGATTCCAAAATGAATCTCGGGATAATTATTGCTCTTTATCATGGTTGAAAGAGATTTTGAATTGTTATTATTTGCTTTTACTTCAATAGGAACTAAATAATCTTTATACCGTACAAAGAATTCTTCTTGTAATGTTGAATTCTCTTTTTTGAAATAGTGAAGTTCATATCCAGATTTAACAAGAGCTTCCCCGATGATATTTTCAAATAAACCACCTTTATAAACATCCAGATTTTTATTTTGACGAAAATCAAGCTGTGCTTCATCATCTAATTGAGAAAGTAGTAATCCATTATCTGCGTAATAAAGAATACAGCAATCTTCAATCACATTTCCTTTGAGCGGTAAATTAGGCGTTTGTAAAGCTCTGCTAATATTTACAATTCCAGCATCTTCAAGCCATTCTAATGATCCACGATAATCGACAAATTTAGCACCCGACCTCACTTTTGAAATTTCTTATTCTCTTTTCCAAGTTGAAAAGGAATAGAACGAAAGACATTTTCAATCCGCGCTTTATCAAGTCCTATCGCATACTTTTTAATATCTACTTCGTATCCAATAATGATTTGTCTTTGAATTTCAAGAGTGTTTTCAAATGTCTTTTTAGAAACAAAATCTCTCACAACATCAGGCATACCGCCAACAATACAATAATCTAAGAACAAATCATTATAGATTTTTAAAACATCATTTGAAAAAGGAGTAAAAGATTTCATATGAGATAAGATATCTTCTTTGATAGAATCATCATATCCAAGTGCCCATAAAAACTCTTCAAAATCAAGAGATCTCATTTCAATCTCTAATTTATAACCAACACTGATATTAGAAATATCTTTGTAATGAATTCCAAGTAAAGAACCACTGTAAATGACATCATATCTTCCATCAAGAGAAAAGAATTTTAAAGAAGTGACAATATCAGGAAATTCTTGAATCTCATCAAAGAAAATAAGAGTTTTACCATCGATAAATCTAGCTAAAGGATTGATACGAGAAATGTTTTTAATAATCGCTTGAGCCGAATATCCATCTTCGACAATTTGCTTATAAATAGGTTCTTCAACAAAATTGATTTCAACAACATTTTCATAATTTTGTTTAGCAAAATGTTCAATGGATTTTGTTTTACCAACCTGCCTAGCACCTTTTATGATAAGAGGCTTATGATTAGCATTATTTTTCCAATCAACTAGGTATTTATCAATTTTCCGTTTCAAATAATCAATCATATATCAATCACCTCTTTCTTAAGAAGAATTATAACACAGAAACGGTAAACATATAAAAATGAGTGAGTTTTACTATCATATTCACTAAAAAATGAGTGAGTTTATATATAAATATCACTATTTTATGTTTTTATACAAGCTGATATTTCATTCTCATAGTTATGGCTTCATATTTAAAATTCAAAAAAGCACAATGATAATAGATGACTTCAAAGTTACTTCAATGTCTTTTTGAAGTACTTCAAAGTCATTACCTTAGTTCAACCATTTCTTTATTAGTACTATATTCAATCTTATTTCCTTTTTTCGATTGTAAAAGGAAATTTTGATTGATTAAATTTAATATAACTTCTTTCCTCAAATATGTTGAATTTGATACTTTTAAATGTTCGGCAATATCTTTGATACTATGCGGTTTTGTATAACAAAAAGAAAGAACGGAAATATCAAATCGAGTTGTATTTTTTATTTGTGCAAGCAAAATTATGCTCTCATTATCAACATTGACACCAGCTGCATAAGTTCTATCTGGTAGCACAATTGAAAACTGATTATTTTTAGAATAGATAAATGGTCTATGACTTTCATCTGCATCTTTATAATCATCTATGATTTTTTCAAATCCTGTTCCTTTTGCTTCCATCGCATGACAAAGAACAAAGATAGCAGATATCAATTCATTTCTTCTTCGTAAAGCAAAAGAATCAAAATTATATGTCTTTTCAAGTTCTTCTTTTCCATAGAAAGTACCTGGTGAAGTAATAACTAGTCGATCCTTAAACATATTCACATAGATAGAACTTCCATCGATATAGTAATCTTTGTGGGCAATTGAATTTATAATCGCTTCAAATAAACTTCTCTTTGGATATGCATCCATATCTACTCGATTTGTATCACTTTTGATAAATCCATGATTCATTCTAAAATCTACACAATCAAAAAGGAATTTGTAACAATCTATAGCGTTACCCTTAAATTCGTTACTAGATAATATGACATTATCCCCTCTAGTAAGTCCTTTATAAAGACAAAAGACAACATGAAGGTCTTTTCCATCATAATCATCTCTGAATAAATTAGAACCTTTATACAATCTTTTATTCTCATCATAAAAGCCAATTGATTCTAAATCTTTTATTGTCAATTCCTTTCCAACATTGTCAAAATAAAACTTTTTTATTTTTGTAAAATCATCAAAGTTAAAAATGATATCTGTTTTATCCCTATCATATTTCGGATTGATACTATATTTCGCCATTTTCATAATTTCTTCAACAGTCGCATAATTGGAATATCCGTCTCTACGTACATATATCAATGGAGCTCCCTGCATTTTAAGAATGACAGGTTTGATAGAAGATTCTAAAACATGAAAAACAAGAATATATCTTTTCTTACCATTGATCTCATATGACATTGTTTTTGATTCTATTTCAGGCAATGTATCAAAATGTTCTTTAATTTGGTTATAAAAGAACAATTTCTCAGAATCGAGTTCGTTCAATTCAAATCCAATCATTTTATTTGTTTTGTCTTCAACACCAACAACAAAAAAGCCACCTTTTGCATTGGAAAAACCAGCAATAGTTTTTAACCACCCTAAAACATTCTGCCGATCAAGTCTTGCCTTTGATTCAAATTTACCATCTTCCACATCAAAATCATTGAAAACATCAGTTAAAATCATAATATCACCTCTATAAAGAAGTTTACTTCAAAGTTACTTCAATGTCAACTTCAAAGTTACTTCAACGTCTCTTTGAAGTACTTCAAAGTCAACACAAAATAAACTAATTTCAAATCTAATATTGTTTGAAATTTTAACTATTTTAATCATCAAATATTAATCTATCACAAAAAGCTAAAGTAAAATGCCACGATAAGACAAAGTAAGTTTTAATATACTATTTAAATTTCAAATAAAATTACACAAAATTAAAATTAGAATATAAGTAAAACAAATGATGGATATTGCAACAAAAATATTGTTAAATTTATCATTGCCATTTTAAACATACTTTGAAAAATCAACTATTTCTAAATTCTTGAGTATTACATATTTTTATAAAAAATAGTGGAATTTATTCAAGCAACTTATATTAAAATTTTCAGAATAAATTAGAGAATATTTGAATCATTTATCCTTAAACAATATCAGTGAGTTTTAATTTAGACATTATTATAATTCTACTTTATGATACAAAATATAAAATTTTTAAAAAATAGATAACATGTCCTCAATTGAATAATTGATTAAAACCAACCACGTATCTTAATTAAAAATGTTAAAATTGCTAAAAACTCATTTGAAAAATTATAAAATCTACAAAAAAGTCGCTCAAAAAATGCATTTCATAATATAATTGAATTAGAAATAAGAGAGGATTTTTATGTATTAAAAAGAAAAATTGAACAAGATTTGATGAATTGGAAGAATACGAAAAATCATAATCCTTTGATCATAAAAGGATGCCGTCAATGCGGAAAAAACTTTTTTCTGTTCGTGATTTTGCTAAAAAGAATTACAAACATGAAGTTTATATTAATTTCTTTAAGAATCCTATTTATACATCCATCTTTGACGGTTCTTTAGAAATCGATCATCTTATTATGATGATTTCTGCATCGTTAGGTCCTAGCGCCATTTTTGTTCCTGGTGAGACTGTCATAATTCTCGATGAAATACAGGAATGTCCTGAGGCAAGGACTGCTTTAAAGTTTTTAAAAGAGGATGGGAGATTTGATGTAATTGGAACTGGTTCTCTTCTTGGTTGTTAAAGGATATGGAAAACAGCATAAATCTATTCCAATTGGTTCTGAAACTGTAATAGAAATGCATCCATTGGATTTTGAAGAATTTCTTATGGCAATGAGTGATAATTTCACTTATAAAATTTTAAAAGAACATTTTCAAAAAAGAAATCCATTCGGAACTATACAAAAAAAATAATGTATTCTTTTAGAGAATATATGCTTGTCGGTGGAATGCCCCAAGCAGTCCTCAGTTATCTCAAAACAAAAGATTTCGGTGAGGTTAATTTTGTCAAACAAAATATTTTGAATTTATACGAAGCCAATATGAGTGTTCAAAAAGAAGAAAATCCTGTTTATGTAAAAAAATATTTTGGAATATCCCATCCGAATTATCTATACATGTTAAATGCTATAAATTATCACGAATTGATCCAAATGCGAGAATACGAGAATATAAAAATCCGATGACTTGGTTAGATGAAGCTATGATTATAAACATCGTTGAAAATGTCAATGCTCCTTCTGCTGCTTTTAATTTATCGACAATTAATCCAGCATTTAAATGCTATATGATGGATACTGTTCTTTAATATCTCTAGCCTATAAAAACAAAAATTATTTAGATAACGAATTATATAAAGCAATCTTGTTTGATAAGCTCCATATAAATGAAGGTATGATTGTTGAAAACGTAATTGCTCAGGCTTTAAGAATGAAAGATCAAAAAGTGTATTTTTATAAAAAGACAGATAAAGAAAACAAAAGAACATCTCTTGAAGTCGATTTCTTGATAAGAAGAGATAACAAAGTCAATCCAATTGAAGTAAAATCTTCAAATTCAAACTCGATAAAATCAATTGAGAAATTTAAAAGTATGTTTGATTGCAAAAATTGTCAAGGATACGTACTTCATGAAGGTGATTTAAAAATAGAAAACAATTTAATTTATCTACCCTATTACATGGCGTTTTTAATTTAGATTAAGACATCTAAAAATGTACTCATTCACAGTTGAGATCAATTTATCTCTAGCAAGAATAAGTACATTTTATTTTGTTTATTTTTTATCTTCTGGTGTTTTCATCTCTTCAATATAAGACATCGGTCTATCTCTGACATTGAGAAGGATATTTCTAAGATAGATAGCAACAATGCCAAGTATGAATGTCAAAATTGAAAATCCTAAGAACATAAAGGAAATCACCATCCACAATGTGATTTGTGAATATCTATACATCACATCACATTGTCCTAATATATAAAGAATTAGCAATACTAAGGAAGAAAGAGAGAAGAAAAATGTCGAAATACCACCGATGACAAATGGATAATCAAGTGGTCTACTTGTACAGGATGAGATGATATCAAATGCTGCTTTAAAAAGATTTTTGACATTATACTTTGTCTTTCCAGCATCACGTTTAGCTCTCGAGAAAGGAACTTCAACAGATTTATATCCTAAATAAGTGACAAGAGATACGACTTTCTTTTCTTTTTCAGGAAGGGCATTTAAATCATCGACCACTCTTCTTGATAAGCCTCTGAAATTGTTTACATTTTCAGGAATAATTTTTTTTCCTTCAATGGTATTCAAGAATTTATAAAACATACCAGCAGTTGTCTTTTTTAAGAAAGTATCTTCTTTTCTGCTCGCTCGTTTTGGATTTACAACTTCATAGCCTTCAGTGAATTTCTCACAGATATCTTTGATGAGTTCGACTGGATCTTGAAGATCGACATCCATCATGATTACATAATCACCTGTTGCTTTGCTAAGACCGGTAAACAAAGCGTTTTGTTGACCGTAGTTAGTAGTCTCTTTGATGATTGTAAGATCATTTCTTTCATTGTAAAGTCGATTCATAACATCCCAGGTTTTATCTTTTGATCCATCATCAACGATGACAAAATCAAAGGTATAATCGTGGATATCACAGATAACTTTATCGACTGCCTTAAAATATAAAGGAAGTGCTTCTTCTTCATTATAGCAAGGGACAATAATTGATACTTTTTTCATCGTATTTCTCCTTTATATTTAATAATTTTGAAATTATATTCTTTTTTTCTTTAATAAGCAACACAATAGAATAAGAAAGAAGTTATTAAAAATAAACAACCAGTAGTCGTATATATTTTAGAGTAGGCCGAATTGAATTTTGTCTTTCTATCTTCCATGAGATTTAAACACTTACCGAATAAATAACCAGCGACTAAAACAAATGGCATGATATATCTGAAATCCATCGAACAACCATATGGCATCTTATAACATAAATAAGCAAGCATCAACATCAATCCAGCACCTAATATCAACATCATTGAGCCATCTTTTCCCATCTTATTCTTTCTGAAATTGAAAAGAGAATAGATGAGATATACCCATGTCATCAAGTAAATGATTTCTAAGAAGAAATAAGCAGCAAAAGCAAAACCTTCAGAGACATAAAATGGTTCATAGCTATATTCACCAAAGATAGATGACTTCAAAGCGAATGTTTGAATGTTATAGTATTCCCAGGAAGATGCAAAACCAAATTCAGACATGAAATCAGCTGGATAGAATGGAAGTAAGAATCTCACAACAAAATTCAACATTGTATTCTCATAAAGAATACCGGAATTATTAGAATCATAATAGGCGATTTCATTCGGTTTATGAGATAATACCCAGCTTCTAGGACCGTTGTATAAAGCTGAATTCAAACTGTCAAAGACATAGTTATATGGGAAGCCAAGAGCTACATGAGCGTACACTTGATACCAAAGTCCAATAGGAGCACAGATGAGTAAGAAGACGAAATATTGAACGATGATTTGAGAAAAGTTCAAAGCACCCTTTTTACGCATGATAGAACGGACAAATTCAATGATAAAACCAACAGCCATACCAAAACATATAGAAGCCGCAGACATCTTAGCAGCCATCGCTAAACCGACAAATAATCCACAAGGTAAGATATCTCTATATTTATGTCCTTCAAGATACCATCTGAAGAAATAATATAAAGCCATCAATTGGAAGATCAAAGAGAGATTATCGTTATTCAACTCAGCTGATTCGACTATCAAATTCGGATAAAAAACAGCAAACATACAAGCCAAGATTTTATGCTTTTTTGATAGATTGGTAAGTTTGATTGTTTTGACTAAAAATAAAGTTGAGATACTAGTGTAAAATACTGATAAAATTTGACATGATTTATAAAGAGTTGCTTCATCCCTTATCAAACTAGAATTCCAGCATATCTTTTCAAATAGTCGCATGAAATTACCTTGAATAAATGCGTTGAACGGTGGGTGATAGAACTGATAAGCAGTGTCGACAGTATTGTGATGATTTGGTAAGCTTTCATTCTCATAAAATGAATACGCATATCCTTCATGTCCGTAGCACTCATTTCCAGTCCAGACATCGTGTTGTCTGATACCACCATCAGTATATAACATATACATCAAGTGAATTATAAATGCTTCTATCAAAAAGAAAATTAAATAATCATCTACTTTTTTTCTTCCTCGATGATAAAAGAAAAATATCACTCCAACAACAGCAACTAAAGAAACACAAATTATCTTTGGAAATAATTTATACGATAATAAATCAGCATATGGTTTTAATAATACATAACTTAAAAATGAAACAATTAAAACAACTACTACAAATAATAATTGAAAGAAGGGATTTGAAAATCTTTTATCATTGTCTTTATCATCGACAACAAGATTTGAGGTGAGAATATGAAAATTACTGTTATTTCTTTGCACTATTTTCACCTTCCTTTTTTTCTTCGTGATATTCCTTTTCTGCGTTGATATTCCAAAGTTCCTTATGATCTTTTTTATCGTTTAAAAATTCATCAACAGCGACCATAGCTGTCAACATGGAATGATCCATGTTGTTATATCTATGTTGTCCATTTCTTCCGATGCAATAGAGATTTTCGATCTTATCTAAAGATTCTCTTACAACATCAAAATGGTCGTAGCTACCAAAATAAGCAGGATAGGCTTTTTTAACTTTCAATCTGCAAGAATCTAAGACATCCTTTTCACTTTCAATGATTCCCATTGAAACAAGTTCTTTGACTGCAAAATTGATGAAATCTTCATCAGAAGAATTCCACATCTCATCTCCTTCGGAGCAAAAATATTCAAGTCCGATCCACACCTTATTCATCGGATCAGATACCATATATGGAGACCAGTTGTTGAAGATTTGAATACGTCCCATTTTGACAGTTCTTTCTTGAACATAAATCCAGTTATCTGGAACGATATTATTCAATGTTTTTATCTTGGTTTTATTTTTGATCTTTAACTTATCCAAAAGAAGTCCGACAGTGATGAAATCACGGTATGGAAGTGCAGTTGCTATTTCATAAGCTTTTTCATCGCAATTTTCTTTTCCAAATGAAGCGAATAAATCTTTGATTGGCATTGATGAGAAACAAGCATCGCATTCATATCTATTTCCTGTTTTTGTGATGACAGCTTTTATTTTATTATCATCTTTTTCAATCTTATCGACTTCTTCTTGATAGATGATTTTTCCACCCATCTTTTCAATTTCACTAGCCATCTTTGTATACAGTTGGCCAGGTCCATATTTTGGATATTCAAATTGATTGATAAGGGAAGTCTCAACTTCTTTATTGCTCTTTTTAAATGGCTTTGTAATCGCATTTAAAAGAGTTTTACCAAGTGATAAGCCCTTGACTCTTTGAGCACCCCAATCAGCACTCAATTTGGATGGATGAACACCCCATAATTTAGCTGTATAATCTTCAAAGAAAAGCTCGTATAGCGGTTTTCCAAATCGATTGATATAGAAATCTTCTAAGGAATTCTCTTCTCTTTTATGAATACAAGAACCTAAATATCCAAAACCAGATTTTACAGTTCTACAAAATCCCATATTGATGAATGTTTGTGGTTTTAATGAGATTGGATAATCAAAAAACTTACCTAAGAAATAAATTCTGCTGACTCTATTTCTAAGGAGCATGACTTCATCTTCTCTTTCAGGATCTGGACCATTTTCTTTGAATGGTTTAGAAATATTTAAAACCTTATCATCAAAACTTGGACTTCCTTGAATCGGCATCAATTCTTCCCATAAAGCATTCACTTTATCATTTTTAGAGAAAAATCTATGACCACCGACATCCATATGATTTCCGTGGTATTCATAAGTACGAGAAATACCGCCGACAAATTTCTCAGTCTCTAAAACAATCGGTTTAATATCTGAATTCTTCAATAATTCATAAGCAGCTGTCAAACCAGCAGGACCAGCACCTATAATTACAACATTTCTATTTTCCATAACATTATTCGCTTTCTTTCAATAATTTCTTGCAATAGTATAGCACAAACTATCTTATGTTTTTATACTATTGAAAAATATGTTTATTTTAAAAATAGTCTAAACCACGAAGATTTAGACTATCTTGAATCAATTATTATTTCTTATTTTTATATTTAATAGCAGCATCGATCAAGCCTTTGAATAATGGGTGTGGTTTATCAGGTCTTGATTTGAATTCTGGATGAGCTTGGGTTGCGATGAAGAATGGATGATTTGGTATTTCAATCATCTCAACGATATGGCCATCTGGTGAGAAACCGACTGGGAACATTCCGTGTTCTTCAAGTTCTTTGCGGTAATCATTATTGACTTCATAACGATGACGATGACGTTCAGAGATATTTTTCATTCCATATAATCTATAGGTTTTAGAATTTTCTTCTAAAACACATGGATAGGAACCAAGTCTCATCGTACCACCAAGATTTGTCACTTGATGTTGTTCTGGCATCAAATAGATGACTTGATGTAAGGAATTAGAATCGAATTCTGAAGAATTAGCATCGGCATAACCTAAGACATCTCTTGCAAATTCAATGATAGCTGTTTGCATACCAAGACATAAACCTAAGAATGGTATCTTATTCTCTCTTGCATATTTGATAGCTGCAAGCATTCCTGGAATTCCACGGCTACCAAAACCACCGGGAACTAAAACACCATCCATCTTTCCTAAGATTTCAAAAGCAGTTGCATCTGTGATATCTTCGCATTCAATCCAGTGGATTTTTACCTTTTTATGATAGAACCATCCTGCTGCTTTTAAAGCTTCATTGACAGAGATATAGGCATCATGTAACGCCATATATTTACCGACCATTGCGATATCGATGACATCTTTAGATAACTTGATATCGTTAACCATGTTTTTCCAATCATCAAGGTTGGCTTCTGGCATTGGAAGATGAAGCGTTTCACCGACTGCTTGGGCAAATCCTTCTTGTTCTAAAACAAGCGGAAGTTCATAAACAGTTTCAACATCCATATTTTCAAGGACATGATTTGGTTTGACATTGCAGAATAAGGAGATTTTATCGATCAAACTTGCATCGAGATGTTTTTCAGTACGGCAGACGATGATATCAGGTTGTAATCCCATTGATTGTAAGGTCTTAACGGCCATTTGAGTCGGTTTTGTCTTGAGTTCATCACTAGCTTTGAGATATGGAATCAAAGAGACCATGATGATGCAGACATTTTCTTGTCCAACTTCATGTTCGAACTGTCTTATCGATTCAAAAAATGGTTGAGATTCGATATCTCCGATAGTACCACCGATTTCAATGATGCTGATATTTGTCTCATCTTTCTTATAAGAACGATGGAAACGAGATTTGATTTCATTAGTGACATGAGGAATGACTTGAACAGTTCCACCGCCATAATCACCATGACGTTCTTTTGCAAGAACAGTTTCATATACCTTACCAGTTGTGACATTGCTGTGTTTATCAAGACATTCATCGATAAATCTTTCATAATGTCCTAAATCAAGATCTGTTTCTGTTCCATCATCGGTGACGAAAACCTCTCCGTGTTGAGTAGGAGACATCGTACCTGGATCCACATTTAAATATGGATCAAATTTTTGCATAGTCACATGATAACCGCGATCTTTTAGTAAACGTCCCAAACTTGCTCCAGTGATACCCTTTCCAAGTCCAGAAATAACACCACCAGTTACGAAAATGTACTTTTCCATGAATTAATGCCTCAAGCAACGCTTTCTTCATCATGTCGAACTAGCTTTTTGAAATGTTCTAAGATAGCTCTGCGGGTGATGATCCCGATGAAAATCCCGTGGTCGTCAGTTACAGGGATGAAATTTTGATTGATGGCAATCTCAAAAAGATCATTTATATCAGCATCATAACGAATCGAATCAACAATTCTTTCATGCGAAACATCCATGATATTGATCATTTCGGCTGCATGATAATTCATGTTGTCATGATTCTTTATGTACCTAAATAAATCACCTTCACTAATACTACCCTTATATTTTCCATCACTAGAAAGAATGGGTACGGCAGTGAGATTGTGAAACATCATTTTTTCCGTCACTTGTCTTATCGTATCAGTATCACTGACAAAAACGACTTGACTTTTCGGAATTAAGAAAAACAGAATATTCATACGGGATAATATTGTAACTTATTTTTAGGTCACTTTTAAAGATATCTAAAGAAAGAATTTAAAAAAATTTTTTAACCTATATATATATTTGCGCGTTTTTCTCTCATTTCATCAATCAACCATATAAAAATCCTTCCTAGAAGTGCAAATCTAAGAAGGATAAATATCAAACTATTTACTTTTGATTAGACTATTCTGTCTTATCTTTTGGTTTTTTAATAGCAAAGAATAACCAAACACCTAATCCAGCAACAATGACAACATCAACGCCTATCAAGGCAGGAACCCACCAAGCAAAACCATCTTTTTTAGTTCCTTTGTTGATCTTATCAACATCAGTAGAAGCATTGTAGATAGAATTTGTATAAGAAGCATTTAAGATAGTGTAAAGAATATTTTTAGTAGCTTTTCTCAAAGAATATTCGAAATGTTTGCTAGTAGTATCATATGCGAATTCACCACCCATAAATCCGCTCATCCATAAGTCACCACCGTGACGGATTGATTGATCACCGTTCATGAATGCGTGATGGTCTGCATAATCGGTTAAGAAAGAACCGTGATATCCCCATTCACCTCTTAAAACACCATTATCACCTAATAATCCTAAGCTAGCACCGGCCCAAATACTTCCAACTCTACCATAAGAAGTCATGATACCAGTAGCACCGCCTTCTTTAACTGCGATGCTGAATGGTTTAAGATAGGTTTCTCTAAGTGCTTGTTCGCTGATCCAGTTATACATAGCATCACGATTCCATTCTTGTTCATATAATGCTAAATGCTTAACCCAAACATACATACCTGTGTTTTTACATGCTTTGATTGATTGGCTAGCAAGAACACCAGAAAGAAGTGAGTCTTCAGAATAATATTCGAAGTTTCTACCTCCGAAAGCAGAACGATGTAAATTGCAAGCAGGACCATACCAACCATCATATCCTAAAGCAGCACCTTCTTTTCCGATAGCTAAACCTAAACTGTAGGCTAATGATTTGCTGAAGGTTTGACCTAAAACATTTTCATTCGGAAATCCAGTACCAATTTTCTTAGTGTATAAGGCGATACCAAAACTACCTAATTGGTTAGGACCATCAGTATCAGTAGTCTTAACTTTGCTGATAGAATCCATAGCTTTAGTTCCACCATAACCGCTAGTGACTAATGTGATAGCTTCATCTTTATTCACTTGATCAAGCAAATCATCCCACTTGCTTGAATTATAATCCTTACCTAATTCAAGACCGAGTTCAGTGATATTTCCGTTGTTATCATATAAAGATAATCCGTTCTTCTTGGACCAAGTGACACTTGGATCATCACTAGCATTATCTTCACCTGTGACATCATCACTTGTGAAGAGATTCTTTGCTAATAATTTATCGCTCATCACTCTTGTATGATTAGTGGAAGCAGTTGCTAAAGTAGATTTGAAATCAGCTCTTGAAAGATAGGTGATATTTTGTTCAGAATCACTTCCATCACAAGAAAGTCCGTCTAATGCTTGATTTCCAGTGAATTTATTGTTGACCTTACTTCCAGTAGTCGGATCAGTTTCATAAACAGTGCTATTGATATGATAATTGATTGTTGAATCAGCATGTTTTGAATTTGCATTGTTTAAAACTTCATGCTTAGTATGAGAATTGGAACGAAGCGATAAGTTGTAATCACCATCATCTAAGATATAAGCGCCTAAGGAATTATCAGAATTCTTATGAGTGGAATCATATGATGCCATATCATATACATCAAGGCTTAATTTGACATCTTCATATTCACCTGGATTGATGACCTGAGTCTTTGCAAAATCAGCAAGGTTAACACTAGCTTTTTCAACTTGACCTTTTTGCCAAGTAGGTGTGTAGTATAATTCAACTACATCCTGACCTTTGACTTTACCAGTGTTAGTGACACGAACAGTGATATTGATAGTATCATCACTCTTCAATGTGGAATTAGCATTCTTATCAAGATCAACAATTTCCCATGTGAAATCGGTATAACTCAATCCATATCCAAATGGATATTGAACAACGCCATCATATCCTTTTCCGTATTCATTATTTACGCTATCAAAGACACCTTCAACATCTGCAGTTTCATAATATTTATATCCGACATAAATATTCTCCTGATAATCAGTATAAGCGACACCACCATAACTGACATTGCTTTCACCGACATTACCATTTGTGACAGTGAGTGGATAAGCAGTAGATGGAGCATCCTTGTAATATGTCTCAGTATCCATACCACCAGAATTGACATAATTAGGATTTGATTTCAATGAATAAACATATGTATCTGCAAGTTTACCAGATGGATTGACCTTACCAGATAAGACACTTGGAATTGATTTAGCACCATATGTACCCGTAGCACCGACAACTAAGCAAGAATCAAGTCCTTCGATTTTATTCATGAAGCCAAGTTCCATCGCATTAGTTGAATTCACGATGACAACAACATGTTGGTAATTTTTACCGACATAGGTCAAAAGTTCTTCCTCTTCAGTTGAAATCTCTAAATAAGTACGGGATTTATCGACTGTTTCAGTTCCATTCTTATGAGCTGTCGCATCAAAATCACCTTTGTATTGTACCTTTGGACAATCATTAGATTCACCAGAGACTCTTCCGATGACAACAATTGCTGTATCTGAGAATTCTTTTGCTTCATCTAAAAGATCAGAATCATACCAATTACCATCTGAAATACTCGGTTCATATAAACGTGAGAATTGATAAGAATATGTGTTAAGAGCACCATTAGAGAAGTATGGTCTTTCATTCTTATATGTCTTATACATCTCTGTCAACTTAGTATTTGTTTCAATACCAGCATCTTTTAATGCGCTTAAAAGATCAACAGCAGGAGCAACAGCACCTTCATTGGTTGTTGTTTGACCAGAACCAGAGCCTGAAGAAATCCATTGAGTTGATGACCAACCAAAAACATTGACCTTTTTCAATGAATCACCACTAAGTGGTAAGTTATTGTTATCGTTTTTAACCATAACAATACCTTCGTCTTCAATCTGTTCTGCTAGGGCTGAAGATTCTTTACGAGCAACTTGAGCTTCTTGACTATTAGTATCATAAGAAACTAATACTGTGTTCAATTGTTCTCTAAAGATAATAGCAGCAACATTTGCAGCAGCTGTGACAGTTGCTAAAACGCCGATAGAAACTAAAGAGATAATCTTTGCTTTCTTTTTCATAGGTTTTCCTCCTTAAAAGCGGTTACATTATAAAACAAACAAAACTAAATAGTTTATTTTGTGTCATTCGGTCAAAATATTTACTCATTCGGTCGGTAAAAGAATATCGACAATGAATTTGTGTTCATATACATAAATATTCAAATTACCGTGATATTTTTGAGTTAAATAACGAATACTTTTAACTCCATATCCGTGTTGTGATTTATCATTTGATGAAGTTATCGGAAGATTATTCTTATCAAAGCGAATATGATCTGAGCAATCATTTTCGATATGAATAAATACTTGATTGAGATTCTTCTCCACTTTTAAAGAAATATGTTTTTTATCTTCTTTATTGAGTCTATTGACTCCATCAATAGCATTATCGACAAGATTGCTGAATAAAGAAAGAATATCGACATAATCCATAAAGTCTATTGCTTTACCATCTGCGATCAAAGAAAAAGATATCTTTTCTTTATCGCACAATCTTTTTCGAGTTATCAAAACATTGTCTAAAGCTTTATTTCCAGTATGGATATTTTCTTCAAAATTCAATAAGACTTGATTGATATCTAATATTTCTTTATCTCTTTCTTCATCTGATAAAGAAGAAGAAAAAATATTCATCATATGTTTTAAATCATGAACTTTTCTATTTATGACTTCAATATTGTTATTTTCTTGAATCATTCTTTTCTTCTCATTATCTAACAATAATTCAACATCGTGATTATCTTGTTCAAGTCTATTCATTCTCGTAAATGAATAAAGTAAGAGAAGGCTAGCAAGAGAAACTAAGAAACTATAGAAATGACAGATCATCCTCACAAACTCACTGGAATTACTAAAATCTTCATGAAACTGTACAAAGACATTAAAAACATCAGCTGAGATGACTAAAAAGAAAGCGAAGAATAAAAAATTAGGTTTATGTTTTTTTATCTCACAATTTTGATTGACCTTCTTTGCATAAAAGAAATAGTACAAAAAGAAAAATGGAATATAAGTAGCAATATCAAATATCACACCCGATTGTATTGTTGTCAATTGGAAGAATGACTTAAATGGTTCTAATAAGGAATAAACACCATGTTGGAATGAATAACCAGCGATGATGATAAATAAACTTTCTTTCCAATTCAAAGAAAAACAAAGTTGAATCGGTAAATATGTAAATAACCAAGTAGCAATATAAAATAAAGATACTCCAAAGATGGAGGCAGTAAAATTAGGAATGAAATGATACATTCCACATAAAAGAGAAAAACTGAAGACAAAGTTTGAAAGTATACCTAAAATAGATTTGATTAAAAACTTATTCTTTCTAGGAAAGAAATACAAAAGTTCGCCTTCTCCCATCATCAATTCAATTTCAAAAAAGAAACAAAATTGAAAATATAAATTCAAATAATTAACAAAACTCATGATTTACAATTCCTACAAGAAAGATATTTCATATATTCATTTATAAATTGCTGTTTTCTTCTTCTAGCAAGGGGCTTTTCTTCACCCTTGACAATGATGCTTGTCTGAAGTATTTTCTCTAAATAATTAGGATTGATATATAATCCTGATGATGCTTGAATAAATGTGATTCCAGAAACTGATTCAACCGCTTGTTCTAATGTTTCACGTTTATGATATGTTTCAAATGGAGTTTTATAATATGTATAGTTTTTATTTTTCTCTATATAACAAACATCTTTAGTAGATATTGATACAATGTCATCATTTTTATCATTGACCATAATTTTCTTTTGCTGTTGAGATTTTGCAAATTCAAATGCTCTAAAAAATCTATCTTGAAAATTATCATAGGTTATCGGTTTAACAATGAAATCCATAGCATGAACTTCATATCCTTCAAGAGCATAATTTGCCATATTCGTTTCAAAAATAATAGGAACACTCTTATCTTTTTCTCTCAATAATTTAGCAGTTTTAATTCCATCTAAAATTGGCATTTCTATATCTAGAAATACGACATCAAAATCTTTATTGGAATCTAAAAAATCTTTTCCTGATGAAAAACATATGACATCAATCATTTCATCATTTGATTCAGCATAACGATTGATGAATTCTTTTAACTTCTCTTGATCATTTAGACAGTCATCAACTATAGCAATATTCATAATAATGCTATTTTATCATAAGAATTTGATAATTTAATTTGAAATTTAAATTTCTTTAGATAGCTCAATTATTCATATCTTTATCATCCGGATACTTTTCATAAGTAACTTCCAAATTATGTTCTTTTATTTTTTCAGAACTGCAGTTGTAATAGATATCTAAAACATGATCATAAAATCCGGTTTCAAATAGACAACCTTCAACATAATTGAATGACATCGGTCTATCTTCATGTTCATGTTTATTGCTGTATTTGATATTATAACTAACCCAAATAGAGCAATCAGCATTTTCTTTTATTCCAGAATAATTCGAGGAATAAGAATCAAAATTATTGTTTTCATAAACTCTTGTATCTTCATAAACAGAGCAATGAAATGTAAAATTTGAATCAACAAAATAATATCTATTATTTTCTTTAATTATTGAACCATCATATACATAAAAATTGTCAGTTTGAATCATAATATCATCATATTCTTTATGACCATAAATCACATATCTATCATCATTTGGTAATTTAGATTTAGAAGAACAAGAAGTAATTAGAGAAATCAAACCAATAGCTGTCAATAATTTATATTTCATACCATTTATGCCTCATTATCTAAACCATTATTGATTGGTTTAGCTGTTTGATTAATTGATACAAAAGATTCAGTATAATCAGCATTAATATTATCAGCACAATACGAATCATATTGAATAAAAGTAGGTGAGAATGAAGATACATCACTTAACATAATCATACAAAGCAAAATTTTCATTGTGATTCCCTTAGGGCAATCGCAAGAAAGGTTTATACCGATTCTATCGCGGTTGTCTTTTTTTGGTTGCATATTTGTATAGTATATGATATATTATACATATGAGAAACACTGTTTATCCTGATTTTATTAGATCTTTT
>CAVJWL010000019.1:0-30591 GCA_963653505.1 uncultured Prevotellaceae bacterium | reverse complement strand
ATTCTAAAACCCGGCTTTTTATCGCAATTTTGAAAATTATTCTGTAAAACTAATGTTATATACGACTAACATAATACCATTTATTTAAAAAATGATAAAGAAAAAACATCTAAAATTCGATGTTAATTAAAAAAAGAAAAAAATATGAAACAAATTCTTTGGATTCACATTAAAGAATGCTGACATATATAATCAAAAAACAAGAATCATCAATCATTTTTATCGTCATTCAAATCAAAAGAGTTAAACCAGTCGTTCAATTTTGGTCTTGGTAATATATGATTTACTAAGAAATCTACACATTCAATATTGTTTTGCGTATAATCAATGTATATAAGAAGGTGTATAAACTATGTTTAAAGATATGTTTAAAGTACCAAACTATTATGATAAATTTCATTGCAAAGGCAAGAGCTGTAGAACATGTTGTTGCCAAGGATGGAATGTCACACTATCTGAAAAAGAATATTTCAAACTTATGAATGAAGAGTGTTCTTTTGATCTAAAACAGAAAATAGAAACCTATGTCGGAATACTTCCTCATCCAAGTGTTGATAAGTTTGCAAGAATCAACTTTGACTTCAATGGAAATTGTCCGCTACGACTAGAAAATGGCTTTTGCGGTCTTCAGGTAGAATGTGGAGAAGAAAACATAGCATCAGTTTGTCGCTATTATCCACGAGCTCCGCATCAATATCCAGAACCTTGCTGTTCAATATCTAATAGTTGTGAAGCTGTTTTGGAGCTATTGATTGATAATAACTATACATTCTCCTTAGAAAAGAAAGAATTGTCATTTGCAATTGATTCAGATGAACAGCAAGTATTTCCAAATGATTATCTAGAGAAAAACAAACACTGCCTATCAATTATGAATGATGAAAATAAAGATATTTTCGATCGTATTTTTCAAATTGTGGATTACCTTGGTCAACCAAAAATTACATTTGATATATCGATTCTAGTTGATGTTTGTAATACCTTTAAAAACTCAAGAAGCATCGGTGATTATCTTTCGGTTTCTAATTTCAATTCATATTCAGTTGAACAAGCATATATTTCTTTAAAAGAGATTTATCATGATTTAGATCGCTATTTTCAAAATATACTTTTAAATCATTTTCTTTTTATCAGATTTCCATATATTTCAACAAGAACTAGTTATAAAGAAAATTCAATCTGTCTCTATTATTTAGTCTGCCTTTGGATTTATCTTCTTTTCTTCAATTTAAAAAAGAGGACGAAAGAAGAATTTATTGATATATCAGGTAACTTCTTTCGGGTTGCTGAACATAGCAATCTTTATGATGTAATCGCATTTTATTATCATAAGCATAGCAACAAACAATAGGCAAAGCATCATGAAAGACATAAACAAAGCTGACGAATATTTGAAAAACAAAATGCATAAGAAAGATGAATATAGACCATCATATCATTTAACTCCTGACTATGGTTGGTGTAACGATCCTCATGGAATTAATTTCTTTCATGGCCAATATCACATTTTCTTCCAATACAATCCTTATGATACAAAAGCAGAAAATATCTTTTGGGGACATGTTACAAGTGATGATCTAATTCATTTTTCAAACACAACTTGTGCTTTAGCTCCTGATATGGCATATGACAATTCAGGATGTTTTTCTGGTTCTTCCATTGTCATAGATGATACTTTATATTTAGTCTATACCGGCTTTTCTAAACATGATGATGGAAAATATTATCAGACAATCAATATCGCATATAGTAAAGATGGAAATTGTTTTTTTAAGTATAAAAATAATCCAATCATTGATACATGTGATATTCCTTATTTTGGATCAATTTATGACTTTAGAGATCCTTGCATTTTCAAACGCAACGATAAATTCTATATCATCGTTGGAAACAAATCCAAAGATGAAAAAGAAGCAATGCTATTACTTTATGAAGGTGATGATATATTCAATTTTCATTTCCTTAAGGTGTTGGTTTCATCTTCAAAGTTTGGAACGATGTTTGAATGTCCAAATCTTGTCTCTTTTCTAGAACATGACTATATCATCATGTCACCTCAAAATGTCAAAGAAAGAAACGGAGACTTTGCAAATATATTTTCCTGTGTTTATTTTAAATTAAAAGGCGATTTCATTCACAATGAGCAAACCCTAGATGAAATTACAGAAATCGACCATGGACTTGAGTATTATGCACCTACTGTCTACGGCAAAGAAAAAATACTTGTCAATTGGTTTCAAATGTGGGGAAGAAGATATTATTTAAATGAAATCAACAACGATTTCATCAACTCATTTTCTTTGTTTAAAAAAATCGGTGAAAGAAACGGAAAACTATATTTCAAACCTCTCTCTTTAGACAAATTTGTAACTGAGAAAAAAGAAGAAACAATAATTCTAAATGGAAAAACAGATGCATATAATTTCTCGCATTATGTAATCAAATTCAAGAATGAAGAAAATCTATCATTCACTTTTATCTTTTTTAATTCAGAAGAAGACTATGTTACTTTTTCTATTGATTGCAAAAGAAACACATATAGTTTAGATAGAAGCAATGCTCTGATAAACTTGGGTGGTGATGAAAAAGGCACTCCTAAAAATGGAATTCGATATTTAAAGAAAAATATGCCTGCTGAATTTGAATTCGATATTTACATCGATAATGCAAATATCGAAATTTATTTTGATAACTATGAAGAAAGTTTCTCATTTCTCCATTTTTCAAAAGAGAATAAACTGATTATGAAAAGCAATAAATCAGTACAAGTCAATATGGTAAGAGAAAACATTGAGGTGAAATAAAATGATATTAGTAATTGGTGAAATATTGATGGATATGATCGGATTTGAGAATTTTGATTCTCTAAAAGTGCAAGGAAAACTAGGAGGAGCACCACTAAATGTAGCAAGTGATTTAGCTGATTTAGATATCAATACCATGTTTTATGGTGTTATCGGTAAAGACATTATTGGTCAGTTTTTAAAAACACAGCTAAAAAATCGGAAGCCTAATTTTTCAATCCTGTTGAATGAGAAAGAAGATAAGCAAACAACAATTGCGTTTTTCTTGAAAGACAAAAACAAATTTCAGTTTCTAAGAAAAAATAGTGCTGATTATGATTTTGATAAAGAAACTCTTCTATCACTTCCATATAAAAAGGCAAGGATAATTCATTTTGGATCACTTTTTCTATCAGATGAAAAAGCAAGAGAAACTATCTTTGATAGCATCAAAGAATATAAGAAAAACGATACATTGATATCTTTTGATGTCAATTATAGGTCTGATATTTTCAAAGATACAGATGATGTCATTTCTTATTACAAAAAGATGATTTCATATTCTGATATTGTAAAACTGACAAAAGATGAATTAAGGTTAATGACTAATATAGATGATATAAATGAAGCATTGAAATCATTCGAAGATAATAAAATAATCTTAATTACAGATGGAGAAAATGGTTCATACTGTTATCTTAATGGCAGGCTATATTATAAAGACAGTGAAAAGGTGATACCAGTTGATACTATTGGTTGTGGAGATTCTTTTATGGCTGGATGTTTATCTTATATTCATAATCATTCACTCTCAAGTAAAAATGATGTACTAAACATGTTAACACTCGGTAATGAATGTGGAAAAAGAACATGTCTTGTCAGTGGTGCATTACACGGATATCATAGTCTCGAAGATTTTTAATAAATCAACATCAAATCTTTTAAACCACATTAAAAAACTGCTAATGTTCAAAATCAAAAATGAAGCATTAGCAGTTAATTTTTAACAACCAGTTTTATCGTTTAAACTACAAGTTTTTTTCTCAGTTTGTTCAATTCCAAGTTCTTTGATATCAAAAGATATTTTCCCATTAGGATAGAGAATACAGGGAATTCCAATCGCATTAAATTTTTTGATTTCATCAAATGCTTTGTTATTATCACGAAGGGATAAAAATTCTTTTAAATCTCTTACATCTTTTCCAATATCGATGATTTGATATCTTTCATCATTTCCAACCTTGCTTTTGACCAACTTGCAATCCGGACAACTTTCCATCACATAAATTTTAATTTTACTCATTATGGACGCAATCCCATTCCGCCTTCTAAGGTGATGGTTTCTCCAGTCATATATTTAAAATCTGGAGATGAGATTTGAACACACACTCTTCCGATTTCAGTTTCTGCATCACCAAAATGACCGCAAGGCGGAACATGAACATTTGCTTTGAATGCTTCTGGATATTGCTGTTGAAATTTTTCAAGTTGAGCTGTCCAAGCAAGCGGGCAAATGACATTGACATTGATACCATCTTTTGCCCATTCATTAGCTGCAACTCTTGAAAGGCCACGAATTCCCTCCTTAGCAGCAGCATAAGAACATTGACCATAGTTACCAAATAATCCAGCACCAGATGCAAAATTGATAACGCTACCTTTAGTTTCTTTCAATAATGGATATGCGTACTTCATATAATAGAAAGCAGCATATAAACCAGAATACATAGCTAAATTGAATTGTTCAGTAGTGTGATCTTTCAATTCAACACCACTAGCAGAAGCTTGAGCATTATTGATAAGAACATCAAGTCTTCCAAAAGCTTTTTGAATTTCGTCAATGACACTCTTAACCAAATAATCATTATCATTCTTCTCGCTGACATCAGCAGGAATTGCTAAGACTTTAATTCCATATTTTTCTTGTAAGTCTTTCATAGCGCCTTCCAGCTTTTCAACATTTCTACCAGTGATAACTAAATTAGCACCTTCTTTAGCAAAAGCTGTAGCAATTCCATAACCGATAGAACCACATCTACCATCACTCAATACTGATTTTCCAGCACCTGTGATCAAAACAACTTTACCCTTAAATAAATCCATTTAAGATACCCCCTTTTAATTAGTTTATACTATTTTAAAATTTGATGTAAAGGGTTTCTTATTCATTGTGAATCTAAATTTTTAAAAAATCAAAGATCTGATCAATCTGTTAATCATAAAAGATAAGAACCTAACGGTAAATAAAACATATATTTTTTGAAACAAAAAAAGTTTGTACTAACGAATTTAAGTTCAAAACTAGTACAAACAATTTTTATTTAAAACAAAGAATTAAACATCTATTTCTTTATTTTCTTATCTTTCTTCTCTTGCTTCATCTGAGCTCTTCTTGATTGACGATTTGATCCAGTTTTTTTACTAGAATTATTCAAATCATATCTATCAGCTGGAAGAACAAAAGCTTCATCTTTTGCTTTTTGATAGGAAGCGTGGAATTCTTCAAGATTAGCATCAGGATTTTCTCTTTTGTACTTGATCCATTCAAATGCCATAGAAGTATCCCAATAATTATTTTCAAGGGCTTCAAGCGCTTCTTTTTTCTCAACTTGAGCTAAAGATCTAAGCAATGATAATCTTCCTCTTTGATCTGAACTTAACATATGTGTCCTCCATCATCATTTTAAATATTTTTCTTTTTCTAATTCTCTTTTTAAGTATAAACCAGTATAGGATTCTTTACAATTTATAATATCATCTACTTTTCCTTGGAAGACAAGATTTCCACCTTTATCGCCACCTTCAGGCCCAAGGTCGACGATATAATCAGCACATTTGATGACATCAAGATTGTGTTCGATTACTACAACTGTATTTCCTTGATCGACAAGCCTATTTAAGACATCGATAAGTTTAGAGATATCATATGGATGAAGTCCAGTTGTCGGTTCATCAAGGATATAAAGAGTATGTCCATCACTATATCTTTCTAATTCATAAGCTAACTTGACTCTTTGAGCTTCACCACCAGATAATGTTGTTGATGATTGTCCTAATTTCATATAACCTAATCCGACATCAACAAGTGTTTGAAGTTTCTTTTTGATATTAGCATGAGCCGAGAAAAATTCAACTGCTTCTTCAGCTCTCATATCTAAAACATCAGAGATATTTTTGCCTTTATAAGTGATAGCTAAGATATCATCAGTATATCTTTTTCCATGACATACATCACAAGTGACATAGACATCAGGCAAGAAGTTCATCGAAATGCGTTTAACTCCAGCTCCTTGACATTCTTCACATCTACCTCCAGCATTATTGAAGGAAAACATACCTTTTTGCATTCCCTTCATTCTAGCTTCTTGTGTCTGAGAGAATAAGTCTCTAATATCATCAAAAACCTTGATATATGTAGCTGGATTGCTTCTTGGTGTTTTACCTATTGGCTCTTGTGATACATTAATAACTTTAGTAATATTCTTACATCCAGTTATGCCATCACAATCACCGAGCTTATCTGTTTTAAGTCCGAGAGAATTTCTGACATTCTTATAGAGAACTTCATCAACTAATGATGATTTTCCTGAACCCGAAACACCAGTTACACAGGTCAAAACTCCAAGAGGAATTGTGACATCAATATTCTTCAAATTATGACATCTAGCTTTTTTGATAAGCAAAGATTTCTTAGATGTTCTTCTAAGAGTAGGAGATGCTATCATCTTTCTTCCCGTGATGAAATCAGATGTTAGAGATTCTTCGCATTTTTTCAATTCTTCTGGAGTGCCTGAAAAGACGACATTGCCGCCATGATCACCAGCACCCTTACCTATATCGACAACATAATCGGCGTTGAGAATTGTATCTTCATCATGTTCGACAACAATGAGAGAATTGCCTAAATCTCTCATCTCTTTTAATGTCAAAATCAATTTATCATTATCCCTTTGATGAAGTCCAATTGATGGTTCATCGAGAACATATAAGACACCTGTGAGTTTGCTTCCGATTTGAGTAGCTAATCTGATACGTTGACTCTCGCCACCAGATAATGTTTTAGCTTCTCTTGAAAGAGTCAAATAATCAAGTCCGACATCGATCAAAAATTTGAGTCTATTCTTAATTTCTTGAATGACAAGTTCAGCAATCTTTGCTTGCATTTCCGACAATTTTAAATTCTCAAAGAATTCATAAATTTTACCTAAACTCATCGAACATAATTCATGAATATTAAGTCCACCGACTTGAACAGATAAGACCGCTTCATTAAGTCTAGCACCATGACAAGTTGGGCATTCAGTCTCAGACATAAAAGAACCATAATATGTCTTCATGAACTCTGATTTTGTAGTTAAATACAAACGGTCAATTCTCGCTTTTAATCCTTCAGTAACAAACTTATTCAAGACAGAACCACTATTAGTTTTCAATTTATAATTGACAGGCTCTGGTGGTCCATAAATGATGATATTCTGTTGTTTCTTTGTCAAATCTTTAAATGGAACTGTTGTTGAGATTTTATATTTTTCTAAAACAGCATAAAAATCATTCCACTCAACTGTGTCATGATTGTGTTTTGGAAGACATCCGATTGCACCATCATCAATTGATAGTTCAGGATCAGTGATCATAAGAAGCGGATCCGCTTCGATTTTAACACCTAATCCATTGCAATCCGGACAGCAGCCAAGAGGATTATTAAAAGAGAATAAACGAGGTTCTAATTGAGGAATTGAAAATCCACAAATAGGACAGCTTTGATGTTCTGAATATAATTTTTCTTTTCCATCGATATCAACTGTCACATATCCATTTGCGAAGTCTAAAGCAGTTCTCAAAGAGTTGAAAAGCCTTGACTCATTCTCAGGTTTTAAAATCAATCTATCGATAGCAAAAGAAATAGTGTGCTTATCATTCTTATTGAGTTCAGGAATTTGTTCGTATCTTACTAATTCTTCAGAATCAATCTTCGCTCTTGTAAAACCAGCAGAGAAGAATTTCTGCATTGTTTCTAAATGAGTTCCTTTTTCGTTTTGAACGACAGGAGCAAAGATAGTGATTTTACTTCCGTTAGGATATTCTTTGATGTTGTTGACAATCTTCTGAATCGAACTAGCTTCAATCGGAAGATGATGATGCGGACAATAAGGAACACCAATTCTTGAATATAAAAGTCTCAAATAATCATATATTTCTGTGACAGTTCCAACTGTTGATCTCGGATTATGAGAAGTAGTTTTTTGATCGATAGAAATAGCAGGTGATAAGCCATCAATACTATCGACATCTGGCTTTGTAAAATCACCTAAAAACATACGAGCATAAGAAGAAAGAGATTCAACATATCTTCTTTGTCCCTCAGCAAAAATGGTGTCAAAAGCAAGAGTTGATTTTCCACTTCCAGATACACCGCTGAATACAACTAATGAATTTTTAGGTATGGTTACATCAACATTTTTTAAATTATTTTCTCTTGCACCTTTGACAACGATATAATCTTTCATTTCTTTTTCACTCATAAAATCAATAATCCATCTTCATCAATGCTGAGTATTTCTCCTTGAATAAGTGGTTTGACATAATCAAGGAATGATGGAGTGATATTATCGTGACTCTTGTTGATATATTTAACTGGTAAAGAAGTGACTTTACCACCGACATCAACAAGTGGACAAGTTGAATAACTGACTTCATATGGCTCATTTGATTTTCTTTCAATGGTAACCATTACACCATCAATTCCTTTGATAGCAAGGGTTAATGCTTTCTTTCCAACTTCCATCGCTTCTTTGACATCGGTTTTAGATAAAAGTATAGAACCAGCTCTTTGAGGAATTGATAATTCAATTCCACGTGACTTATATCCATCCTTGGTGACAAGCGAAGATAGATAGTTAGCAACACCACCCATTTGGACATTACCAAAACTATCTGCAGTCTTACTTGCAGAGATGAGAGTTCCATTTTCATCTCTGATACCTTCAGAGACAACGACTAAACAACGACCTTTTTTGTTATAGGTCATCTCCCATTTTTTAATTTCATTTTTTAAATCAAAGGCGACTTCAGGAACATAGATATAATCCGGTTTGACATTTCTCAAACTTGCCAAACTGCTTGCCGCAGTCAAATAACCAGAATCTCTACCCATACATTCAACGATGTTGATTCTTCCTTTTTGATAGGTCATATCATCGATTGCAATTTCGATGATAGAATTAGCGATATATTTAGCAGCACTTCCGTATCCTGGAGTGTGATCAGTTATCGGTAAATCATTATCGACTGTCTTTGGTATTCCGATGACAATGCAGTCATATCCTCTTTCTTTCATAAGACATGAAAGCTTATAACATGTATCCATCGAATCATTTCCGCCATTAGCAAATAGATAATGAATATCGAATTTAACTAAGGTTTTTATAATCTTATCAAAGTTTGCATCGTTCTCTTTGAGTTTCAATCTCAAAGAACCACAGACACTTCCGCATCTGGTATTCAATTTCGAACTATCATATTCAGATACGTCTATTAATTTGCCTTTGATAAGACCATCAATTCCAAATTCTGAAATATAAAATTTCTTTTTAGAATTCAACTTCTTATAAGCATCTAATAATCCCTTATAGGAAGAATTGATGACAGCAGTCGGTCCTCCCGATTGAAAATAACAAATATTACCTTTTAGTTTTTCCGAGGTCTTGACAATCTTCATAATCCCACTTCTCCTTTAAAATTTCATTTTCAAATCCAGCCTTTAAAGATAAGACATATGGATTTCCTTCTTCTTTCTTTCTTCTCGACATCAAACAGATAGTGATAAAAGTTATAAATGATCCAAGTGCGGTTATCATTCCACCGATCATGAATGAGGTATTTGAATAAGAAAGTATATATTCATGTTCTCCACTTTCAGCGACAAATGAGACAAAGCCGCCTTGTGCTTTATAAGTTTTAACTTTCTTATAGGAATAACCGCTTGTTTCTTTGCTATCTGCAACTTTTTCTTTGATAGTCCAGCCTTTTTCATTCGGATAATTCAAAACAACAAATCTTTGACTTGTATAATCAGTTTTAAAATGTACCATATCATCATTTCTATCGATGATTGAAATAGCATTGTCTTTTAGATTCTTTATCGCCTTCAAATAATCAGAATATGGCTGTACATAAATCGATGGTGAATGAAGTGTTACCATCTCATCTTTAGTTCCAGATCTAGTGACTCCGACAATTGTCTTGACAGGAACACTAGAATAATATCCATGGGCTCTCTTATAGTCATGATATGGATGTCTAGCACTTTCAATCAAATTATCGTTTTCATCATATAATCTCCAATCCATATTGTTAGTATCATCAATGGAGATATAATATCCATCATTTCCGTCTATCTTCTTACCAAATGTAGTATAGGTCTTTGTAAGTCTTCCTTCGACATATTTATATTCGATAGCTTTGTAAACAACTTTAGCATTGTAATAGACCTGATTTCCATCTTCGTAATAAGTTCCATCATCTTTTCTCTTAGTGAAATAATCAAACTTAGTATCAGCTGGATATATTCCATTTTTATATAAGAAAGGATTTTGTCTTGCCCAAGTTCTCAATGAAGGTATCAAATTACCTTTTGAATCATAAGCATCATCATAGAAGATATTCTTGCCATCGACAACATCCATCAGATATTCACCAGTTGCATTTCTATCAGTAGCTGGCCAATTAGACGCATATACTGTAGCTTCAACTTTTGAAGAACCATAGAAACGTTGAATTGGGGTTGATTTATTTTCTTCATAATCAGAAGTTGAGACAAGCATATTCGAGAATTGAACAGATTGTTTATTCTTATCTGTCTCTGTGATTTCCTTCTTAACTCCATTGACATGAAACTTATTCTTTTCAAAGACACCATCATCAACTAATGATTCATAATCATCATGATCTAACATCGCATAACGAAGAAGAGGATATTCGTTGATATCTTCATAGCGATTATATGTTTCATTTCCATTTTTATAATATAACCAATCAGTATCAATAGCTTCAGTAAAACTGAAACCAGTATCGATGAAATTCAAATTGACATAACAAGCCTTTTTACAATCATCACTCTTCAAATAAGTGAGAAGTTCTTCAGAATATGTAACACCTAAGTCTTTCATCTCATCTTGAGTCAAATCAAGAATGTTTTTATATCCGAGCGGAACATTGTTATATGTATCTGGCACCTGATTTTTTGTATTGTAAGTAAAATTATCTTTAGAGATGAAATAGTACTTCATACCTAAAAATGTTTCCATATTGTATCTTTGATTGACAGTAGCCATTTCCCAATCATGATAATAGAAAGGAAGTCGAGAACGATCGATGAAGTCCTGTGCCGCAAAGGCGTAGACAGAATGGAAAGCACCGATACCATTGAATCCTTCTCTCATATTGATGTTGATGTTGTTTTCAGCTTGATTTTCAGAATAAATACGATAAAAATCATTGCCTTCAGATTCTTTTAATTTTTCAGCGATATAAGTCTCATCTTTGATAGTTTGCTTACCACCAGCATAAGTAGACATATCGCAATATCCTTGGCAATAGATGACAACATTAGCAAAGGCAATGACATCAACCATGCATAAGAATGTCATGATAGCATTGAATTGTTTCTTATGGAAGAATGGTCTTAAAACTAAATAGATGACAAATGCCCAAATGATAGTGATGATGATTTCATAGATTCGATAATCCCAATTAGTACCATCAGAATAACCGATTGATTCATAATTATTCATATAGTATAAATCGAGAATAAAACAGATTCCCATCATCAAAATAGCAAGCGCAAAACCTAAATCAAATGTTGTTCTTGATATCTCTCTTCTCTTGGAAAGAGCGATCAAAGAATATGTCAACATCCAAGACATTGGAAGGATGAAATAACGAGCGTATCCAACTGTAAATCCTGAGAAAAAATAAAAACCAAATGGTGTGAAAACTAAGAAACAAGTTAGAAGTATTCCGATGATATGAGATATCTTCTTATCTTTGATAGATTGGATGAAAGAAGTGAAGAATAAGATGGTGATAGGAGTTGTAACATACATACTTCCTGATAAGTTGTCATACCAATAAACAGGCAAAATATTCGAATAATAACAATTATTAGGAGCAAAGATAATATTGAAAATAGGAGTCAATTTATTGAATGAATATGAATAGGTTAAAAGAGCGTCTAATTTAGCTTTAAATCCATCAGCATTGAGGATATTGCTAAGATACGAAGCGTTGTTTACTCTTGGCATATTCAAAGCTAATGTCATACCAGGTAAGAGAGTTATACACCCCATGAATACCGCGATTAAAAATCCGAAGAATGAAACGCCTAAGATTGCATAATTATCATTTCTAGTTCTTTTAAAAATATCTTGTAAATATCTAAAGCACCAATAGATGAATGCACCTAACATATAGACAACAAAGAAGAAATAATTGCATAAGCCGATGAGTAAGAAACCCACCATCAAATATCGAGGATCTTTCTTCTTGATCAATTTCTCAACACCTAATAAAGCAAGGGGAAAGAATGTTTCAACCTCGATAAAATGGAACCAAAGATATTGGAAAATATATCCGTTAAAGCCAAAACAAATAGCACCGATCATCTTGATTCTAGGTGAAAGTTTAAATTCACCAAGATACCAGTAGAAGAACATACCTCCTAAGGCCATCTTCAATACGAAAGAGATACCTTGTTCTACAAGTAACCAATCTCGCGGGAAGAATGTTGCAATGATCATAAAAGGATCAAACAAGTAATAAAATGAGTTACCACCAACATTATCAATGCCGATGAATACGCTTCGATCCCATTGAATGAAATGTCCTGTCTCATAAAAGACATGCCAGTCATCATACGCATCATAGATGAGATTCATCATTTGAATGTTATAATCGCCGTATAATGGAACAACAAAGCCAGCATCTAGCCAGGTTACGATAAAACATGCTATTCCTGTTATCAATAATAGATAGAACGTCAAAACAGGATAAGTCGGTCGAACGAAGAGTTTTTGAACGATGTTTTTTACTTTTCTTGTAAGTGTTGGATTATAATCCATTTGATTATTAAATATTACCATGTTTGTTTACCAAGTTATTATATTATATCAAAGAGAAAAAAAATTAAGCAAAACTTAAAAATCCATTGTGTTATACTCTAAGTATGAAAATTAATACCTTTATCGACAAGATTAAATATTATGCATCATCTTACTATTTGATATTGACTCTTGCCCTGTTGACATATCTCATATGGTTGCTTCCTACACCTGTAGGTTATGTTTTAGCTTCTATCTACGCCCTTCTTTCATTTCTTCCCTTATTATCAAATGAAGGAAAAACATACTTACCATTTTTTATCTTACCTATCATCGCACAAAAGAACGATATTTCAATCTCAACAATCTCACCTATCATGTTTATTATGGCATTTGTTCCTTTACTATCAATAGTTCTATTCATCATCTTCCATAAATTAGAATTTAAAAAAGGCGATTTGATGGTAGAACTGATGCTTTTGATGGGTTCTATGCTGATATCATTTTTCTTCAATGCTATAAGAAATGATTTCTTCGATACTTCTTCTTTATTATTCATCTTCTTTATGCTTATCGAATGTCTATCTTATAGTTTGATTTGTACGACAATCGGTAGAGATGATAGTTTCCCATATCTTTGTGAATCTATTTGTTCATTCTCTCTTGTAATCACACTTGAAATCTTCACTTTCTACTTTAAAAACGGATTTTTAATCTCACCAGAGACATTCACACTCGGATGGTCGTATACTCTTCAATCAGCTAGTTCACTCTTATGTATGACAATTCCTTTCTATGGGATTCTCATCTACTTAAAAAAATGGCCGTGGATCATCGGTGAAATATTCGTTTTAGCCTCTGTCTTCATTCTTTCAACCGATTCATCACTTCTGTCATTATTATTCGCTTTTATCCCTTTGATATTATTATCATTTAGAAGTTACGGGAAATTATATTCATACATATCATTGATAACAATCATCTCAATTGGTTCAACGATAGTTTTGATGTTAGTTTTCAACAAACAATTCTCAAATAGATTGTTAGAAGCTTTGAAATCGCTCAATCTCTTCCATGAAGAAGGAATGAGAAAAACAATGTTTGAAAATGCGATTTCCTCATTCTTTTCAAATCCGTATGTTGGAACTTCAATCACAACATTTTCAAATGGAAATAATACCTTTGTCTTCGCTTCAAATACTATTTTGACAATAATGGTAAACTCTGGTAGTTTTGGTCTTTTCTTCTATTTCTTATATGAATTAAAACTTTATGTCACAGCAATTAGAAAAGATACACCTAATAAATGGATTTATTTAGTCTTTCTCTTATTATTTGAAATGATTGGACTCATCGATAATACCTTCTTCAATTTAGGTATCTTCGAACTATTCTTGATAAGTCAAGCCGCTTATGAAATGTCGAACAAAAAAGATGATGTCATCATCCATGATTCTTATTATAGAAACTATCGTAAGAAACAAAATTCATTAACATAACAAGGAGGACATATGAAAACAGAATATAGTTATGGAGCCGTTGTTTATAGAAAAAAAGAAGATAAGGTAGAATTCTTAATCGAATATATGACTCTAGGTCATGTCTCAATTCCAAAAGGACATATCGAAGAAGGTGAAACCGAAAAAGAATGTGCTTTAAGAGAGATAAAAGAAGAAACAAATTTAGATGTTGAACTTGATATGAATTTCTCACATACAATTTCTTATAACCCAAAAGAAGGTGTTTATAAATATGTCACTTTCTATTTAGCAAAAGCAACAAGTGAAAATATCATCTCTCAACTTGAAGAAGTCACTAAAACAAGTTGGGTAGATATCGAAAAAGCAATCAGTGAAGTCACTTTTGACACTGATAAAGAAACACTCAAAAAAGCCTATGAATATATGAAAAGCCACCACCTAGCCTAAGGTGATGGCTCTTTTATTATGATGTTTTAAAATTCTATTTAATTTGATTAGAAAGATATAATTCTCTTTCAATTTTGTTTTTGAAAATGTATTTTACAATTCCGTATCCCATAACGATGATAGCCAATGTCCAAGCCATTGAATCAGAGAAACAAAGAGCTAAGAAAGCTTTATCACTTGTAGGATTTGCTGAATCAACGAGTTTAGGAAGGAATGCACAAATAACACAACGACCGATCATTTCAGCAATGCCGCTGATAAATGGATAAATAGATTTACCTAAACCTTGAAGCGTATTTCTAAACACAAATAACAAAGCAAGAGTTATATAAAGACTTGCATCAACAAACATATAAGTAGAAGCATAGAATCTAACTCTATCATTCAAAGAAGATTCTGATAAGAAGAAACGAGCATAGAAACCATCGATAGATAATAAGATAGTAGCTCCACCGATTACGATATAGAAAATAAACGCTAAAATCAAAGAAGCTTTAAGTCCATCACGGATTCGTTTAGCATCCTTAGCACCATAATTTTGTCCATTATAAGATAAACAAGCAGAACCTAAAGCAACAAATGGAGTCATCATAAAATCATTGAATTTGACAGCAGCACCATATCCTACTTGAGCATCTTGAATACCGTTAGTATCAAATTTAATGACTGCCTTTTCAAGAATTATAAGACCGATTGCAAGAATTGAGAATTGGAATGCAAGTGGAAGGCCTAGCTTTATATGTTCAAATACATCTTTTCTATTCAATTTGAAATCAGATAATTTGACTCTCAAATAATCGTATTTTTTAAAGGAATAAATGAATGAAAGGAGTGCGGCGATAAATTGAGCGATAATAGTTGCAAAAGCAGCACCTTGAACTCCCCATTTAAAACTTACAATGAATAAGAAATCTAAACCTATATTGAGAATTGTTGAACCAATCAAGAATAATAATGGAGCAAAACTATCACCAATACTTCTTAAAACAGAGACTGCAAGATTGTAGAAGACCTGTGAGAAAAGACCAGCGTAGATGATGAACAAATATCCGTATGCATATTGATAGACTTCGTTATCAGATTCAATACCGATAATCTTCAATAAATATGGAGTGATAGGAAGAACAATAACAGTGAGAATAACAGAAATGATGAATGATAAAGCGATTTGAGTTGCAAAACTTTTTCGAATTCCTTCTTTATCATTAGCTCCTGCTTTATTGCTAGTTACAACTGAAAATCCTGCTGTACAACCGAAAGCAAATTGTATGACAATATAGAACAAACAATAGACATCATTGACACCTGCAACTTCCGGTTTAGAAAGAGTTTGTCCGACAATAGCAGCATCACTGATGGTGTAGACTTGTTGGAAAATCAACGATAATAAAATTGGAAGCATGAAAATCAAAATTGATTTCATCGGTTTCCCATGGGTCAAATCAACTGGTTCAAATAATTTTTTGATAATGTTAGATTTCATAATAGTCCTCTGTTAAAAACAAAAAAATATTATAGTTAACTAAAGACTTAAGAGATTATGAAAGCAATTACAAAAGAGAAAATCGAACATTGTTTTTCACTTGTATATCTATAGCAATCCAAAAATAGCTTTGTTCTACTCCCAAACTCATCAAAAAAAGCAGACTTTAAGAATAATTACTACAAAAACCTAAGTTTAAGTTTCAAAAAGCGAGCATTTATCGGGATTTTTCAAAATGATGTGTAAAACTTGTAGTAATTTAAACACTTATATTTTGTAAAATTAAAAGATTTATCATCACGCATTAAACATATTGTTTTTTAGATAATTACTACAAAAATTAAATTTTAAATTCAAAAAAGCTCATATTCATCGGTATTTTTTAAATTCAGCTGTAAAACTTGTAGTAATTATTACTTCAAAACCAAATAAAAACTGCATAGCAGCCTGAAAAATACAGGTACTATGCAGCAATTTTAATTAAATTAGAGATTAGAATTCTCTGTTCTTGAAAGCGTGGATACCAAGGTATTTAGCTTCAGAACCAAGTTCTTCTTCGATTCTGAGAAGTTGATTGTATTTTGCCATACGATCAGTTCTAGAAGCGGAACCAGTCTTGATTTGACCAGCATTGACAGCAACTGCTAAATCAGCGATAGTTGTGTCTTCAGTTTCACCAGAACGGTGAGAAACCATACAAGTATAACCGTTGGTTTGAGCAAGACGGATTGCATCAAGAGTTTCAGTTAATGTACCGATTTGGTTGACCTTGATAAGGACAGAATTGGCAACATCATTGACAATACCCTTCTTGACGAAATCTGGATTTGTGACGAATAAATCATCACCGACAAGTTGAATCTTGCCACCAAGTCTCTTGGTGAGTTCTTTCCAACCTTCCCAATCAGATTCAGCAAGACCATCTTCGATAGTGACGATGGAAGGATAATCAGTGACGAGTTTTTCCATGTATTGGATCATCTCTTCAGTTGTCTTCTTTCCTTCACCAGACTTCTTGAGGTTGTAGACACCATTTCCTTCATAGAATTCACTAGAAGCGACATCCATACCTAAGAAGATTTGTTCTCCAAGCTTATAACCAGCAGCTTCAACAGCTTCAGCGATTAAAGCTAATGGTTCTTCATTACCTTCTTTGCAAGAAGGAGCGAAACCACCTTCATCGCCGACACCAGTTTCATATCCATGAGCTTTGACAACCTTTTGTAAAGCATGGAAGCATTCAACACCAGCTCTTAAACCTTCATGGAAGGTAGCAAATCCAGCAGGAATGATAAAGAATTCTTGGAAATCAACTGTAGATTGAGCATGAGCACCACCATTGATAACATTCATGCATGGGGTTGGTAATGTCTTAGCATTGACACCACCGATATAACGATAAAGTGGCATATGAAGAGACATAGCAGCAGCTCTTGCAGTAGCAAGGGAAACGCCTAAGATAGCATTAGCACCAAGATTCTTCTTGAATGGTGTGCCATCTAACTTGAGCATAGTTTCATCAACTAATACTTGGTTTGTAGCTTCTAAACCGATGACAGCTGGAGCAAGTTTTGTGTTGACATTTTCAACAGCTTTTAAAACGCCCTTACCACCGAATCTAGCCTTGTCGCCATCTCTTAATTCAAGAGCTTCAGATTCACCAGTAGAAGCACCAGAAGGAACGATAGCTCTTGCTAAGGTACCATCTTCTAAGCCGACTTCGACTTCAACAGTTGGATTACCACGGGAATCTAAAACTTCACGACCATGAACATAATTAATTTTAGCCATTATATTAATCTCCTTTAATTTATGACCTTTTAGTATTATAACTAAATTTTCAACATTGTTAAATCAAATCACATAATGATTTTTATTTTTTTTGTTTTTTTGCTTATTTTTTAATATTTTTCAATTCTTTAGCGATTAAACCCGCAACATATGCGTTATTTTCAATGAGAGACATATTAGAAACAAGCGATTTACCTTCTGTGAGAGAGACAAGTTTATCAAGAAGATATGGAGTGACTCTTTTTCCCGTCACCTTATCTTTTTCCATCATCTTTAAGGCTTCTTGAATTCTTTGATCCATCCAGTTGTAATCAAGAGAATATTCTTCTGGAATAGGATTGACGATGAGATTTCCTTGATTCAAATTCAAATCATCACCGATTGAAATCATCTCAGCGATTTCTTTAGCATCCTTAGCGCTCAAATCAAGTTTATAATCAGAACTTCTCGTATAGAAAAGTGGCATATATTCAGTTTGATAACCGATAACAGCAACTCCTTGAGTTTCTAAATATTCTAAAGTTCTAGGAATATCTAAAATAGCTTTAGGACCAGCACAGACAACATTGACAGGAGTTCTTGCAAATTCATTCAAGTCAGCCGAGACATCCATCGTCTCATTGAATCCGCGATGAACACCACCGATACCACCAGTTGCAAAGACACGAATATGAGCAAGATTAGCAAGAATCATCGTTGCTGCGACAGTAGTAGAACCAGTGAGTCCGTTTGAAATGCAATAAGGAATATCTCTTCTTGAAACTTTGATAGCCGAGTGATTTTGACCAAGAGCTTCAATTTCTTCTTTTGTCAAACCGATTTTAATTTGACCATCGATGATACCGATAGTATAAGGAACAGCACCTGCTTTTCTAATCATCTCTTCACATGCAAGAGCGCATTCTACATTTTGAGGATATGGCATACCATGAGTCAAAACAGTAGTTTCAAGTGCGACAGCAGGTACACCATTCAAATCAGGAATATTTTTTAATTGTTCTTTCAAATTCATAAATAATACCTTTATTTTTCGACATCAGAGAAACGATAGATCATCGAATGAGAATATTTTTGACCAGCTTTTAAAATGATAGAAGAGAATGGAATTCTATTATTTTGTGGTTCAATAGCGATAGCTCTACGATTGAGTAAGCTAGGTCTATTGACAAATTCTTCATCGCTCATTGAACAATCAACATAGATATTAGCACCTTCATAATCAGTCAAGACTTCAAGCTTTGTCTTACCATTTGAAAGGATGATTTGAGGTTGTTCAAAATTCTTTTCATCAAAAAGATAGAAATGATCGATAGTACCAGGGAATGGAATAGCTTCTTTGATCTTATCCAATTTACCTTTTAATTTGGAGGCCTTTCTAAAATCTAAATAAGAAGGAATGTCATCAATTTTTTCAATGAGTTCAGTTCCTTCTTTAAAAGCACCATATTTAGAAGCTATTACTTGAAGAGTGTAACTGTTGACATCCTTTTCTTGTCCGAGATTGAAATAAGGATGGAAAGACATAGCAATAGGGGTGTCTTGATCGCTGCTAGCTTTTTGATATACGTGAATTTCATTTTTATCAACTGGTAAGAAATAAGTCACTTTGAATTCTACATTACCAGGGAATCCCGCTTCACCATCTTTAGATAAATAAGTGAAGATGATATAGTTTCCTTGTGGTTGATTTGCAATATACACATTCCATTTTTTAAATGATAATGATTCTAAACCAGAGCCGTGACAATTGATTCCACCTTCTTCATTGGAAACTACTTCATAATCAAGTTTCCCAATATTAAAATGAGCAGGAATTCTTCCACCGACTCTTCCGAGTGTTTTTCCATAATAGTGAGTAGAATTATTGAATACATCTAATTCTTTTGGTTGAAGAATAACTGGAACTCCTTTATAAGTAAGACTCAATAGTCCTGCCCCAATAGTTGAGAATCTAGCTTCCAAATCCAAACCATTTCTAACAATTAAATTTCTTGACATTTTTACCTCCTATAAATAAGAAATAGGCTCTTCTATTATAAAAGAAGAACCTATAGAAATCGATAAAATATTATTCAGCCTTTGCAACTGGAGTTTCTTCAGTTCTTGGCTTGAGCTTACCATCTTTGAAGGCCTTGTAACGGAAATCAAGGTCATCAGCAAAGAAAGAACATGCATGTTTATTAAATTCTTCTGGATTATCTTTCATAAGAGCCTTGAATTTATCAACAGCAGCTTTTTGTTCATCACTCCATTGATTGGAGAGAATAAGCTTATTATTATCAAAGATGTCAGAAACCAAAATGACACCTTGCTTTTCATCTTTTTCATTAGCAAAGAAAGCATATCTAGTTTGAGTTTCTGGATCATCATAACAGAAAGTAGAATTGAATTCAGTTTCAACACCATTGCCATCATTGAGCTTGATATGAGCTTTGACATTACCACTCAATAATTGAGCAGCATCATTGATAGTCTTATATGATGGAAGAAGTCTTGCTTGTAAAAGTTCTGTGATCATATCAACACGTTTACGAAGCTCTGGATCATTTGCGATGACAAGCTTTAAGTGTTTAGAATCTGGAGTGACAGAAAATAAATATTGTCCACCAAAACTAGTACCGATACAGGAAACAAAGAAAATCTTTGAAACATAATCATAGTAACGATAAACTTCAATCATCTTGATATCTCTTCCAGTTGTAGATTTTAAAGAAACTTCAACAGCACCGGATTCAAGTTTATTTTCAACTTCAATAGCATATTCATTTGATTCTTCAACAGCTGGTGGAACAAGTTTTAAAGTTGGTTTGATATCAGCATTGTAATGTCTTGTTTGTTCGACAGAATTTTGAATGTTGCCATCCTCTGTGACATTACCATCTTTATCAACATTAAAAACACGATAGACAAGAACTGGCATATCAGAGCCTAAGGCTAAAACTCTTTCACCATCGACCGTTGGTTCTCTATGAATGATAGACATTCTAGCAGGACGAATAAAGTTTTTGCTAGTTGCATCAGCAACTTCTTGTATTTTGTTTAATAATTCTTCATCTGTGATTAAATCCATAGTTGGTTTCTCCTTTAATAATAGCAGCACTAGAATATTATATATTTTTTATTTTTGTTTTTCCATACCTAAATGTAAGGGGTTTTCAAATGCAAATTCAATTATTTTCTTTCTTTTCTTTAGAATGTTTGAATTTTTTATCGAAAGTATTTTGAATGATGTTGAAAAGAATAGAATTAGGATTCTCACCTCTCATCTTAGCGAAAGAATCAATCAATATCGTACATAAATTTGGCATACCGACAGCATAGATGATAAGAACTAAATACATATATTTATTCATATACCAATAAGTCGTTCCTGTCAATTCTGTCGATAAATTCCAATCTAATCCAACAAATTCGCTCGGTATTTTATTAGTGAATGCAGGAACAAACGGCATGACAAAGGTTAAAAGTAAGAACAATAAGAATGTCGAACTGAATAAGATAAATCTATAAGTGTTGAATGGTGCACAAGCGTTATAGACCATACCTAAAGAAACAATTGACATCGTAATAGCACAGAATGTTGTAAAAGCCATATTATCAGCACTCTCGCTTCCAATCTCTAAGAATCCCGAATATCTCAAAGCATAATTGATTAAGATAGCGCTTAAAAGACATAAAGCACCAGGTATCGCTCTTGAGAAAGTATTCCTGACAAAGTGACCTTTGATCAAAGAATTATTCTTTTGTAAGGCTAAGAAGAAGGATGGAATACCGATACCAATAGTTTCCATAATCATAATATTGTTAGTTTCAAATGGATATTTGAGAGCATGACCTGGAACAAGAGCGGAGATGACAACAATCAAAGTCATAACGATAGTAAAGAAAGTCTTCATCAAGAACAAAGAACTTGATCTTTGAATATTATTAACAACTCTTCTACCTTCAGCAACAACTGCGGGCATTGAAGCAAAATTAGAATCGAGAAGAACAAGATGAGCGACATTTCTAGCAGCACTTGATCCATTGGCCATAGCGATAGAACAATCAGCTTGTTTCATAGCGAGAATATCGTTGACACCATCACCTGTCATACCGACAGTTTTCTTTCTTCTCTTCAATTCTGCAACAATCGCAGATTTTTGTTCTGGTGTAACACGACCAAATACAGTATATTGTTCAACTAAAGAAGCAACATCATTGACAGATAAGCCTTCTAATGAAATACATTTTTCAGCATTAGGAACATTACATTGCTTAGCAATCTCAGAAACAGTGAGCGGATTATCACCTGAGATAATCTTAATTTCGACATCATTATCAGTGAACCATTTGATAGTTTCAGGTGCTTCTTTTCTGATGTGATCAGCTAAGACGAAAATTGCAACTGGAGATACCTTTCCTTGAAGTTCCCCGTCTCTGATTTCAAAATCACCATGACAGAGCATAACAACACGATAACCAGCACTTTCCTTATCAGCGATATATTTGGCAACTGTTCTATCTTTGGTCTTATAAACGTATTCAGGAGCACCTAAAACAAACGTTCCTTCATCAAAGAAAGTAACAGCCGAATATTTTCTAGCTGAAGAAAACGGAATTGATGTCTTCATATGATAATCATTTCTTAAAGGATACGCAGACATCAAAGCGACACTTGTTTGATTGCTTTCTTTAAAAGAATTCAAATAACTACCCATGACCTTTTTGACATCATAACGATTATCGATCATCAAGACTTCTTTGCACTTCATAGTACCATCAGTGAGAGTTCCTGTTTTATCCAAACATAAGACATTGACTCTAGCTAACATTTCAATGCAGTAAATATCTTGAACAAGAGTGTTTTTCTTTGCTAAATTCATAACACCAACTGCTAAGGCAATTGAGGTTAAAAGATACATACCAGACGGAATCATACCAACAATAGAACCTGCAGTTTTAGCAACAGCATCTGACATTGCTTTATAAACATTTTCAGATGTATTTATAAAAGCTGAACTCTTAACTATTGGCAAGAATTGCGATAAGAACATACAAATACCAAGCGGAACAATAGCAATACCGATGATTCTAATAATAGAATTTAAAGCTTTTAATAATTCAGATTTTGGTTTTTGATATTCTTTAGCTTTGCTTTGAATTGTATTTGCATAATTGAATCTTCCGACTTTTTCAACTTTGACAATACAAGAACCGGAGACGATGAATGAACCTGCAAATATCTTATCTCCAACTCTCTTTTTAACCGGTAACGATTCACCAGTTAACAATGATTCATTGACTTCAAAACTACCATCTAAGACAATACTATCAGCTGGTATTTGATCACCATTGCTGAGAGTATAAACATCATCTAAAACTAAATTTTGAGAATGAATGATTTCAGTTTTATTGTCTCTGACTACTTTGACATTTTGTGCAGAGACTAATTTCAATTTATCAATAGTATTCTTTGATTTGATTTCTTGATAAATACCTATAGCGGTATTGATAACAGCAACACCTAAGAATAATGTTTGTCTTGCTTTTCCAAAGATTATCAATAAGATTGCAATACCTAATAGCAACATATTGAAAAAGGTAAAGATATTAGTAAAGAAAATTTGAAATATTGTTTTACCTTTATTGGTATCATCAACATTCGTCAATCCTTCTTGGATTCTTTGTTGCACTTGTTTAGCATTTAAACCCGAAGTGAACTCAGGATTAAAACGTTCGACATTTTCTAAAATCTTGTCATCAACAGTATCTTTTTTCTTCTTTTTCTTTTTGATAGAGATGAAGTTCTTTTCTAATCTTTCATCTTTATCAACCTCTTTGATTACATCTGCTTCTGTTTTTTCTTTTACTTCTTCAACTTCAGGTTCAGAACTAGGAATCTCTTGGGCTTCAGTATTCAACCCTGTTGTTGAGACATTTTTGATTTCAGTATCTTTTTCTTCAATCTCTTCAGCATGATTTTCAACCTCAGTTTTTTCTTCTTTCGATTCTTCTAATTTTTTTAAACTGACTTCAGGTACATTAGGCTTTCTTTGCCCATTCCTTCTTTGATTGTAGTAATTTTGTCTGTTTGATTTTCCCATATTTATATCCTTATTTTAATAAACAACTATCAACCAAATCCAAAATTATTGATGGAAGTAGTAAAGTTCTTTAAATATGATTTACAGTTTTTATTGCACGATAAACTTTGTTGAATTTTTAATTCAATTAATTATACACATGAAATTATATTTTTCTTAGTTAATTTGTAAAACATTTATTTAAAAATAAAAAAATAGCACTCTCGTGCTACCCTATGATGAATAATTCATCGTTTCTATATATAAACAAACAATAGTTTGATGTTATCAAGTGGTGGATCATTAGGGACTCGAACCCTAGGCCCACTGATTAAGAGTCAGTTGCTCTACCAACTGAGCTAATGATCCAAAACTAGCTTGATAATTATATTGCTTTCAAGTCAAGAATGCAATAAAAAAATTAACTTTTTATAGAAAATTACTACAAAACTTTTATTTAGTTTATAAATATTTCGATTCTATCAGCATTTTTTAAAAAATACTGTAAAAGAATTATTCTTTACCTGGAACTATATGATGTTTTCTACATCTTGCCTCATAGGACTCTTTAGCACCTACTTGGATGATAGGATCATCATATTTAGCTGGTTTATTATCGATTAATCTTTGAGTTCTTGTAGCTGCACAACCACAGCAAGTGCAAACTGCTGTGAGTTTTGTTACGATTTCAGCTCTTGCAAGAAGTTCGGGCATCGGACCAAATGGTTCACCTCTAAAATCCATATCAAGACCAGCAACTATAACTCTGATACCTCTACTTGCGAGTGATTCACAAATAGAAACTACCTCATTAGAAAAGAATTGAACTTCATCAATAGCGACAACTTGAGTTTCCGGTTTAACAAGTTCTAAGATTTCATTAGCATCACTTATTGCATAGGCTTCATATTTTTCACCATCATGAGATGCAATTGCTGTTTCATCATAACGATTATCAATCGCTGGTTTAAATGCGATGATTTTCATTTTCGTATATGTAAGAGTCTTTATTCTGCGGATTAGTTCTTCACTTTTTCCTGCGAACATCGGTCCTGTTATAACTTCAATCCAACCTTTTTGTAATTCTTGATACATTGTAGATACCTCATTTAAGCCTTGTCTATTATACGAAAAGAAAAGCGTAAAATCTCATGAAAATGATTTACATTTATTCATGTTTAAAAATCTTATTTTTTCTTTTCAAATCGTTAATCAATTTAAAGATGAATAAATTTAAAATATATCGATAAACAAAGTAAAATATCAAAATAAAATCATAAAATTTTCATAAAAAGTAACGCCTTTCTAATTCAAATTTTAAAAAAATAAATATATAATGAGATTGAAATTTTGTATAATATTAAAAAAAGGAGACAACATATGTCAAAATTAAAAGGTACAGTCTTAATGGTTAAGGAACAAAAGCTTCTTCTTCTCTCTGATAACAAATACTACATTGTCAAAGGTGAAGCTAACGATGGTGATATGGTTGAGTTCGAAAGCAATGATGCTCTTCCAATGCCATCCTATATGTTTGCTATCGCAGCTATGGAAGAAGAAAATCTTGATGAAACATTAGACTTCATCCAAAATCAATGGTTCAAAAAATAAATTTATAAGGCTGCTTGCAGCCTTTTTTAATTATGAATATAGATTTATCCACATTTCCAAATGATTGGGATTCCTTTTTAGAAGAAGAAAAAAATCTTCCATATTTTAATGAGTTACTAAAAACCATAGATTCAGCCTATGGTAAAGAAGATATAACTCCAGCTAAAGAAAGAATCTACCACGCATTATCTTTGACAAATCCAAAAGATGTCAAGGTCATCATATTAGGTCAAGATCCATATCCGACCAAAGGTGTCGCTAATGGATTAGCTTTTTCAGTTTCTAAAAATACACCGTTACCGCAATCTTTAAAGAATATCTATAAAGAATTGAATATTGAATTTGGTTATTCAATCCCACAAACCAATGGTGATTTAACACCTTGGTCAAAACAAGGCGCTCTCCTTTTAAATACATCTTTGACAACAATTGTTGGAAAACCGAACAGTATGAAAAAAATAGGTTGGACAAAATTTACCGACCATTTAATTTCTAAATTATCGAATCTAAACGACCACAAAAGGGTATATCTTTTCTTCGGAAATGAAGCGATAAAAAAAGAGAGCCTTCTAAATAAAGAAAACTCTCTAATTATCAAATGTGTACACCCCTCACCTTTAAGCGCAAGTAGAGGTTTTTTCAATTCAAATTGTTTTAAAAAAGTCAATGAATTGCTAATCGAATCAAATTTATCACCGATTGATTGGAAAATCGAAGATGATCAAATGACTCTCTTTTAAATTTCAACCCAATCCTTGACATATTCTAGGCTTCTTTTTCCTAAAGGAAGCTTTTTTAAATCGATTTTTTTCTCTCCTAAAACACAAAGAACTGATTGAATCGCAACATCTTGAACAGTTTCATCTTCATCATTCATCATCTTTTCTACAAAGTCAAAACAATGCACAATTTCTTCTTTATTATCATCATTGATATTTTTGATGATATAAGGAACAAATATTTCTTCGTAGAATGAAGTTGATGGAGTGTCTAAATCAAAAACTCCATCTTTGACTTTTAAGTAATTTTCTTTTAAATGCGGAAATTCTTCAAGAAGAGAATGATTTATAGGATCGTGTTTCATCAGTCTTTAGAATATTCTTGATGAGAGCCATCTAACCCGATAGTATCGGAAATTGGAAGCGATATGACAATACCCATACCTTTAGTTGAGATACCAGCATCATCATAAATAGCTTTCATGACTTTATCTTTAATATCGTTTGGAACAACGATAAAGACCATTTCTTTTTCTGGTTGAATGACAATACCATATTCTTTAGCTAAGTCTTGGTTTCCAGTACCTCTAGCGACAGTGATAGTTCCACCTCTTGCACCAGCTTTTCTTGCAGCTTCCATAACAAGATCGGTGTTTCCTTTATTGACAATAGCTAAAATCAACGAATAATCTTTTTTATTCAAAGCAGTTTTAACATCACTTGATTTAATTTCTTCAATCATTTTATTATCCCTCACTTCTCTGTTTTGACCAGATAGATATTTATAAACTAAGATTCCACCAATACCATCGATTGGGGTGGCAAATAGAATACCTTTAGCTTGTTCAGAAACGGAAAATCTATTTTTTGCAATAGCCTTCATCTTTTCAACATCAGAAGTTCTTCCGATTGATAAAACAATATCTTTTCTTGTTTCATTGATAGCAAGAAGATGTTGAACTTCAACTGGTGGCATCGAATAACCGAAGAGAACCATTGAAAGACTAGCTCCAGCATCTTGAAATTGATTGACAAAATAATTTCCTTGATTTCTGTTTACAATTGTAACAACTAAAGAAAGAGCAGAAACTTTTTCTCTTCTATCAAAAGGAAGTCTATTTCCACTTTGATCTTTCTTTTCTATATTCTTTTTTGATTTTTTAAAAAACATAATTCAAACTCCTTCTAGCAAGGCAAATGGATGATTTGACTATCATCAGGTTCAAAGACAGCACGAAGAGCTTTACGATAAGCAAATTTAGTTCTAAGAACTGAAGAAATACCAACAATTTCCATACAGATAATCGGAAGAAGTGACATGATACCTACAATACCAAAGCCATTTCTTAGAATCATCTTTCCAAAATTAGAATCAGATTCATAAAGTTTCTTAGCATATCCGATAAACATCGGTAGGAAGAAACAACTAGCCATTGTACCTGTTGCAACACCAGCGCTATCAATAGCGATAGAAACATAGATATCAGGAGATAAGAAAGCGAGAAGTAAAGCAATCAACATCAAAGGAACAACAAAGAAAGCCATATCGAGATTATAAGTAGTACGAACTGCATTCAAAGCAATTGCAATACCTGTAGACATACAAAGAGCAACGAAGATAGTAGGCTTATTGATGCTGCCTCTTGAAACTTCAGAAACTTGATCTGCTAAGACGTGAACACTTGGTTCAGCTAACATAGAAATGAATCCGAATAAGAAGCAAACAAGACACACTTCCCAAAGTCTACCTTGAGATGTTACTGATGCGAAGTTTTGACCTAAATTATAAGCAATAGACATCAAACCAGATTCAGCTGCAAATAAGAATAAGACAAGACCAACATAGACATAAACAAGACCGATGATGATAGACCAGAATTCTTTTTTGTTGAGCTTTAAGAAGAAATTATAAATTACAAAGAAAACAAGAATAGGAAGGATTGAAATACCAACGTTCATAACATTTTCTTTGAATGCTTCCCAATAAGCAGTAGCGATTCCTTGCCATCCATTGATCTGATAGAAAAGTGAAGGAACACCTTGAGATGCATCACCACCATTAACTGCTAATCCTAAACTTTTTTCAATGCTGATAAGGCCTAATTTTCTTAAAACAATGGAGAAACAAGTAACGGCTAAAACAGTACCTAATGAACAAAGCCCTGAATAACCAAAGGAATCATCTTCAGCATTGCTACCGCCAAGAACAGAAGCGACGCCAACACCCAAAGAAAGGATGAATGGAACAGTAACTGGACCAGTTGTAACACCACCTGCATCAAACATAACTGAGAAGAAATCTTGATCAGCTAAGGTAGCAAGAATGAAGACAACACCATATCCGATTGCTAACCAATATTTGATACTTTTATCTAAGATAACACGGATGATAGCAATCATCAAAAAGACACCAACACCTAATGCACCGACAAAAATGAAAATCCATTTTTGAGAAGCACTAGCCGGGAATAATCTACCCGCAAGAACTCCTAAATCAGGTTCTGCCATAGTAGCCATAAATCCCATTAATAAACCTATGACTAAAAGCAATACAAGCGATTTACGCTTAGTCAAAGTCTTACCGACAAGCGTTCCAATTCTACCAGTAGATTTTTCAGCACCAATATTGAATAATGCCATACCAAGAATAAGTGGAATAACTGAAACAATAAAAGCAACTAAGACAGGACCGAAACGACTAGGATATACACTGATATCATCTGCCGCAAAATCAGCAGAAACAAATGTCAGCACAATAACGAGAATAGCAATTGGAAGTACGGAAAAACAACCTTCTTTAATCTTTGCTATAAATTCTTTACGCATATTTGCCTCCTTTCTTAAAAATTCTTTAATATTGTAACAAAAAAGAGCATAAAAGCATTAATTAATTTATAGAAATTAATTAAATAATAACACATTTTTCAAATGCGAAAAATCATATGAACAAATAATTTACATTTTTACTATTTATGTTAAGATTGTAAACAATTATTAATTAACATATCTTCGATAAAATCAAATATTAATATGTGTTATTAAATAAATGCATAAAATAACAAATGCATCAAATTTTATCCAGCAAACTCAGTTAAATATTGCATATATCTTACAAAAATCGAAAAATCAAAAATAATCCTTTAAAACATCACTCTTTTGAAATAAAATATTAGAAAAAGGAGATTTGTATGCGATTTTACAAACTAATTTTAGGAATCATCTGTTCGAATTTATCAACTAACGCAGCAAATATGAATACTATTTCAAATGATGACTTCTCTTATATTTCTAAAATATGTGAAGCAAATAACATTACATATTCAAATACAAGCGATTCTTCTTATTCCATAGAAACAGATAATCAAAAAACAAGTTATGAATTTAGCAATGATAATAAACTAACCAAGTTAGATTATTTTGAAAAAGAAAATTCAAAAAGAATTCAAAACACATATTCTTATAATAATTCCAAACTCATTTATGCTGTAACTAATGGTCAAGTATTTGAAAAGAAAAATGAAATAATAAGTGATATAAATATTGATAGTTATTATATCAATAACAAACTATATGAGACTATAAAATCCAATGAAGTTTCAATAACAAAAGAATTCTCAAATGGTCAAGAAATACAATACTTAAAAAACGATAACAATATATTAATAAATAATAACTTAGAGACAACAAATTTAACAATTGATGATGATGGAAATGTTTTACAAGAATATTCAAATAACTATTCAATTAAAAACGAATATCAAGATAACAACTTAATTTCTAAAGAATATGATAGTTTTTCATACTTAAAAACAGATGATAAGGAAACGTATAAATGCAATGATAAAACAAGCATCGATATTTTAGAATACACAAATGAGAATTTTAACTATATATTTGATAACAAAGATACAATATTAGTAAAAGATAAAGATGATTATTATTCATTAGATATCAATAAAAGTAATATAACATACCATTTTATTGAAACTGAAAATGATTATAAATCTAGATATATAGACAAAGTTTATTTTGATGGTAATACATTATTTTCATATCAATAGAGACTTGTCAATAATTATGTGTAATCTTTTTGATAATGTTAATAACTTTATTT